>JAGQZY010000051.1 GCA_020435205.1 Bdellovibrionales bacterium
AGCTTCGCGATTTACGTTTTATGGATACCAATCCCAAAAGTGAGGATGATCCTTTACGCCGCATCACCTGGCTGTACCCTGATGATGGTTGCTACTATCGCGCCGGCCTTTTTGTCGACAAAGCTCGAGAGCTTGGCTTTGAAGCTCCTTCGCGGGTTTTTGTTTTTGGAAATCTGACTGTAAAAACAAACAATCACCCTGATGGGGAAGTGAGTTGGTGGTATCACACGGCCCCCATTGTTCGTTTGGGCAGCGAGGTTTTTGTTCTTGATCCAGCCATTCAGCCACAAGAGCCGCTCCCTATCGCGGACTGGATACTCACGCAAGTGCCCAAGCTGAGCGAGGTGAGTGTGTCTTATTGTAGCGGTGACACTTATGGCCCCCACTCTGCCTGTGACCCAAGCCAACTCTTAACCAGTGAAAGCGTTTCGCGCAGTCTTTACTTTTTTCAGTGGGAATGGGACCGTCAGGAGGATTTGGGTCGCGACCCTGAAAAGGTTTTAGGCGATGAGCCACCCTGGCTCACACCCATTAAGAAAAACTAATCACCAGGACTCATGATAACTACTGTCGTGAGTTTTTCTTATGAGTTTCATTAACTTTTATTGGATTTTTTAATTAGAAAATTCATAGTAGTCTTTCCTTGTAATGACGGAACAACAAAAACTAGAAAGCAACATTAAAAAAGTTTACTGGCTCAATGGCTCCTTTGTATTTATGGTGTTGATGCCTATTATTGTGCCCTTTTTCCAAAGTCGTGGGCTCAATATGGAAAAGATCTATCAACTCCAGTCGATCTTTGCCTTGTTTGTTCTCATTTTAGAAGTTCCTTCCGGATACATTTCTGATCTCTTGGGACGCAAGAAAACTCTGATTTTGGCCTGTATCTTTGAATCCATTGGTTTTGGCATTTTTACGATCTCTTCCGATTTTATGGGGTTGGTGATTGCAGAAATCGTTCTGGCTTTTGCCATTAGTCTCTTTTCCGGCACCGACCTTTCAGTTCTCTATGACTCTCTCAATGCTATGGAGAAAAAGAAAGCTCCCATTAAGATTGTGGGAAAGAAAGTTTTTTTCCAACAAACGGGCGAGGCTCTCGCTGGCCTGGTGGGTGGATGGTTACTTCTTATTCATTTTGAGGCTCCGGCCATTTTGCAAGCCTTTGTGCCTTTGGTCCCTTTGGGTGTTGCCATGACTCTTTACGAGCCGCCGAGGCAAAAAATGTCGAGCACAGCTCATGGGGAAAATTGGCGCCATATTTATCGCTCTCTGTTTAAAAACAGCAGGCTTTTAAATATGATTTTGCTGAATGGTATGTTTTTTAGCTTTGCGAGTCTCCTGGCGGTTTGGGCTTTTCAAGATTATTGGCGAGAGCTTGGCATTCCTTTGCTCTATTTTGGCTATTTATGGTTTGGTATCAACATTGTCGTCGGTTTTTTTGGTCGTTACGCCCATAAAATAGAGAAACGCTTAGGTACAGAATTCCTTTTAATCCTCATTGGACTTTTACCTATTATTGGATTTTTAGGTATGGGATGGGTCCACGCTTTTTGGGGCGTTATTTTTTGTTTGGCTTTTCAAATCTGTCGAGGCTTACAATCGGTCATTTTTCAAGATGCTTTGAATAAACGAGTGAGTGGGGATATGCGTGCAACGGCAAACTCAATCATGAGTTTAGGCACTAGAATCCTTATGATTTTTGCGGGGCCGGCCATGGGCTATGCCATTGATCAAAAAGGTTTAGGCTTTGCTTTTTATTTGGCCGCGGGCTTTTACGGAGTTGTATTCGTATTTGTTCTGATTCCGCTTTTAGCTTTACGCAAAGATTATGACCCGATTCCGGGGAAAGCATAAGTTTGATGTTAAAAAGCAAAGGCATGGAGATTGTCTTTGCCTTTCATTATGTTACGCCAAGCCAAAGGGCTTGCTAACACAGGGGCCCTCGGGAAAGGAACCTGATATCTTTTTAGGAGAGTTCCATTTTGGCAATGGTCTGGAGTTGCATATTGGATGTTCCTTCATAGATTTGTCCAATCTTTGCATCTCGCCAGAACTTTTCAACGGGGTATTCTGTGGTGAAGCCATTACCGCCGTAAAGATCGATAGCCAGAGAAGTGATTTTCTCAGCTGCACGGGACGAAAAGAGTTTTGCCATGGCTGCTTCTTTAATGAAGTCTTGGCCAGAGTCTTTGAGGCGAGCGGCATTGTAAACCATGAGGCGTGAAGCTTCGAGCTGTGTACGCATTTCAGCAAGTTGAAATTGAATGCCTTGAAAACTTGATAAAGACTTTCCAAATTGCTCGCGGGTTTGTACGTAACTCAAAGCAGCCTCATAAGCGCCTTGGGCAATGCCCACCATTTGTGCGCCAATTCCGATACGGCCTTCGTTTAAAGTTTCAATAGCAATTTTATAACCTTTACCCACCTCACCAAGGACGCGATCCTTTGGAACTTCGCAGTTTTCAAACAAAAGTTCGCAAGTGGAGCTGGCGCGAATACCCAACTTGTCTTCTTTTTTGCCAACAGTGAACCCAGGAGAGTCTTTTTCTACAAGAAAGCCGGTAATGCCTTTGTAACCTTTAGAGGGGTCGACATTGGCAAAAACAATAAACACACTGGCTTCTTTACCATTGGTGATCCAAAGTTTGTGGCCATTCAATACATATTTGTCGCCCTTGTCTTCGGCTTTTAGCCCCAAAGCAAAAGCATCAGAACCACTACTGCTTTCAGAAAGAGCATAAGCACCCACCCATTCAGAAGCGAGGCGAGGAAGGTAAGTTTCTTTTTGCTGATCGGTACCCCAGCGCAAGAAAGCGTTGGTCACGAGTGTATTTTGCACATCACAAAGAACGCTGACCGATCCATCGATTCGACCCAGCTCTTCAATAGCTAGGCACGCCATGGTAAAGGAGCTACCGGCACCACCATACTGCTCAGGGGTTTCAATTCCCATCAAGCCCATTTGGAAAAGTTGCGAGATGAGCTCAGGATCCATTTGCTGGTTTTTATCCATGTCGTGAACTTTAGGTTTGATTTCCGACTCCGCAAATTCACGGATGGCCATACGAAAAGCCTGTTCGTCATCGTTCCATGTGGTGAGTGCTGGTTGGCTCATGAGTGTGCTCCTTTTTAGGCGGTCCAAAAGATGGCGCCATTAAGTCGCATAGGGCCAAAAAAGTCAATTCGACCCGCATAGGGCCAAGGCTAAAACTTCATGGAGGTGCTGATCATCAGAGAGAAAACGTGGTTATTTTTGGTCACGCGCTGCAATTGATTGCCAGTTTTTTGCACTGAAGTGCCGTCACCCCCATGATAAAAGCCTCCGATGGTGTACTGGGCATTCTCAGTGGCATGAAAGGCAATGTTGCCGGAAAAGCCGATCATCTTTAAATTGTCCCCCACCCGCTGGGAGGGGGTGTTGGATGGCGCAGGAAAGGAAGAGTTGTTGGTAAAAACCCCTCCGCGCAGGTCAAACTTTGGCTCCTTAAAGCGATACTCAAAGCCAAAGGCTCCATTCCAAGTGTCTTTATGCTCAAGGTGATCGGCCCCATCGGGATTGTTCAAATCCTGGTAGGTAAAGCCAGTATAGTAAGAGCCATCTAGCGAGAAAGTGAGTTGTTCACTCCAATCATAGGCAAATCCGATGTTATAGCGGGGAGGAATGTAGGTCTGAGCATTGATATTTTTGTTGTTGATCACTTGGCTAGGGAGGTTTGTCGTATCGGTGATGGACTGATAAAAGGATCCTTTGCCCTCGATATTGATCACTGGGGTTCTTGCGCTGAGTCCCATGCGCCAAGTCGGAGAGAGGATTTTTTGGTAGCCGAGGACAAATAAAATTCCGTTGTGTTTAATGCTTTTTTCCTCGGTCGTGACGACTTCGTGGCCAGGAGTCACTTCCACTCTGTCTTGGGAGGATCGAATGAGGCTGCGGGCGGTATAGTAAGTGGTGATGCCAAAGCTTTGTTTTTCATCCCACTTATAAGAAGCTACAAAACCACTCCATAGCGATTCATCCGTATAGTTTAAAAAGGATTGGGTGGTGGCATTGCTGGCGATATTGCCAGAGAAAAAGTCATAGTCGGGAACCACCACTGAAATCCCAAAGGCCCAATCCTTCCACCGATAAACGTTTCCTAGGGAAGAGGGGATTGTGCGAAAAAAACCTCGATTGACCCTTTCGCCAGCGGCGACGATGTCGGCACTTTCTCCATAGGTGGTATCGAATTTATTAAAAACGGTGGCTGAAGCACTCACGGTGGTGCCTTCTATGCGCACTAATGAGGCGGGGTTGTAAAAGCCAGCAGCGCTGGAGTCATCAGTGAGGGCCGTAAAGGCGCCGCCCATGCCCGAGGCGCGTTCACCAATAAGCATGTTATTGTAGTTAGCAAAGGCCGCAAAGGCTCCGGGTGTACAAAGGAGAATGACAAGGGTTGTCAGGCTGTGGCCCATGTCAACATCATAACTCCATTTGGAGCCCCTGCAAATTTAATTTATCTTTTCAGGGGCTTGCAAAAGAGATCAAAAACCATATTGAGGATGGCTTTGAGCTAAAGAGCGGACCACATCGGGGTAGTCTCTTTGCATAGCCTGTTGCATTTCCAGTTTTTGCATTTCAGTGAGTCCAAAATGATTGTAGGCAATGATTAGAATAGTTTTCGCACACTCATCGTCCATGCGACTCGCGTGAGCTAAATATAAATCCGCCATTTTGGGATTGGTTTTCTGAGAGGCCACATAGGAATATAGGTATCTTAGTTGCTTAATGTTATTATCGAGGAGTTTTAAAAATAAGTTCTGACCTCGCTTTCCTTGAGCGGCCAGCACAGGAAGTTGTTGTATTCGTTGCCGCTGTTTTTTTGCGTCGGCAATGGCTACGGTTTTTATATAATGAGCCTCCTCTTGAGGGCTGGCAAAAGCTTGATTGATGATTTGGTTTTTGTAGTTGTTCATTCTTGAATTGAGCAGAGCCATTTCGTGCTGGAATATTTTTTCAGAATTCAATTTTTTAGCTGGCATCAAGAAAATAGAAAAGAAGACAAAAAGTGCGAGAGCACCAGAGGTCATTAGACTTTTTTCCTTTAAAGTATAGTGAGTCAAAGTGAGCAAGAGTAGGCAAAGGCCACCACCGGCCATCGCGCCACCCAGATGAGCCCAGGCGTCAATTCCTTCTTGTTGAAACCCCATATGGAAGAGCAAAGTTTGAGCTGCTGCAAATAGGACTCGAGGTGGGATATTGGAAAGATCCTTGTTGAGGATAGCCGCTATTAGAAAGGCACTAAAAAGTCCAAAGACTCCAGCCGAGGCTCCTACGGAAAACAAATAGTCTCCCCCGAGAGCAAGAGACAGCAGGCTGCCTAAAAAGATGGCGCCGAAATAAATAAGAGAGATTTCTCGGTTGGAGAAGTACCCAGCCAGATAGGGGAAGAGAAAAGCAATTCCAATCATATTGGAGGCGAGATGCATAAAGTTGCTATGTAAAAACGAGGAGGTGAGCATACGCCACCACTGGCCGTGGGTCGTTAAGCTGGGAACATCGGCTCCCAATCTTATGAGGACGCTAGAATCAATATTCATAGACCAGCCGCTCAGCATGGATGAATAGAGATAGATGAGTATATTGACCAAAATCAGGCCGACCAGAAATAAAGTTGAATCTCGATGGAGTTCTTGTTTCACCATATCATTACCCCCACCGTCTTAAATGCAAGGGAAAGGCCATGTTTTATGGATTTTAAGCGAGTTAGATTGAGAAAGTGTCAAAGAGTTGGTGGCCTCAGAAAGGACTTAAGCATCTCAGATTGAGATGGGGAAGAAGAGGTGAACCTTTCTTGATGACAGAGGTAGTCAAAAGGTAGGAGGGCGTTCAATTCTAACGCCTTTTGTTATAGAGTCGAAGGGATTCAAGGGGCTGCCTAGATAACTAGCATAAAATATTAGGATTCCAGGCCTTTCACCACTGTGGACAGCCCCAAGGCTTTGGGCTAGAGTTTTTGTAATGAGATTTGATCTTTTAGAAATTGCAGTAAAAATCGCCCTCTTTTTTGTGCCCTTCTTGTTTGCGATTAGCTTTCATGAATTTGCGCACGGGTTTGTCGCCAAGCTGAAAGGGGATCGTACAGCAGAGCAGATGGGACGTTTAAGTATGAGTCCTCTCGCCCATGTGGATTGGTTGGGAACAGTGGCTCTTCCTATTATTGCCATCATCACTCAGCTTCCGCTTTTTGGTTGGGCTAAGCCTGTGCCTGTAAACCCAAGAAACCTTCGCGACCCTAAAAACGATATGTTTTGGGTGGCCCTTGCAGGGCCTCTATCCAATATCTTTTTATTTTTGGTGGGCCTCTTTCTCATTTTCGTTCTTTCCCAGGTGAATATAGGCTCGGCCTCCGCTGCGCTTGCGCAAATGCTGATTATGTTTTTGTATATCAACCTCTATCTTGCGATTTTTAATCTATTGCCCCTTCACCCTCTTGATGGTGGCAAAATTTTTCAGCGATTTTTACCCTTTGAAGCCAACCGCTGGCTTGAAGAGAATCAATCCACTTTAAATATGATTTTGTTTGTTCTGATCATTATTGGTGGCTTAAGATACATGGCAATGCCAGTGGATTTTATTGTCCGCCATTCGCTAGCATTGATTCCATCGGGGGGCTTGTGAGTATTGCCGTACATATTCCACAGTTTGAAGGTCCTTTGGGTCTTTTACTTTACCTCATCCGTAAAGAGGAAATGGACATCTTTGATATCGATATCCATCTCATCACCACTCAATATCTTGAGTACATAAAACGTATGAAGCAGTTTGACCTTGAGGTGGCTGGGGACTTTGTTGCAATGGCTGCCACCCTCATTCAGATTAAATCTCGCATGCTTCTTCCTAACTACAATGAGGATGGTGAAGAAGAAGAAGTTATTGATCCTCGCAAAGAGCTCGTGCAAAGGCTCATTGAGTACCAAAAATTTCAAGAGCTATCCCAAGATCTTTATAAGAGACCTCTTCTTGGCCGTGACGTTTTTAAGCGTGGGAAGACGGAGTCTATTCTTACCGATGAAGAGGGTGAGATTATTATTGATGAAGGCGGATTGTTTTCATTGATTGCCCTTTATCGTGGGGCTGTTCGAAAAGCGAAAAAAGCTGTGCATCGAGTGGCTCGAAAAACGCGTTCAATCGCCTCAAGAATTCTTGAAATGAAAGATCAACTCATCGTTGGGCAAAGAGTCTTGCTTCGTGAAATTATTGCCAAGGCGGAGGATGCCAAGGCTGAGCTCCTCATTACCTTTTTGTCTATGCTTGAACTTGGCAAAATGGGTTATGTCTCAGTTTATCAAGCTGAGGTCTACGGTGATATTTATTTAACCCCGCGCAGAGCTATTGATGGCAATATTGTCGAGCGAGTGGAGGAATATGACTCCCACGATTCAGAAGAGATCGCTGATCATTTGATGGAGCAAGCCCTTGAGGATCAAGAAATAGACTTTGATGACTTAGAGGAGGAAGAAGAGGATAGTGAAAATCAAATCCTTGCTTCTGACGAAGATATCGATGCTGCCGAAAGAGAGTTTGGTCCCGAAGAATTGGGGGAAACTCGATCCTTTGAAACCACGGCAGAGCCGGGAGCCCCAGCTGAGGAAGCTCCTGTAGAAGTTGCCGTCGAGACCAGCCTTGAGCCAGAAGAGGAATCCTCAGCCTCGTCGACAATGCCTTCACGAGTGAGTGAAGGTTTTATGGCTGCAGCTTCGGCCTTTCAAGCCTTTAATGAAACCACTGAAGACAAAAATGAAAACCCAACGGATATGAATAGGGAAACACAGAACCAGGATGAAGAGGAACCATCATGATAGATCCTGAAAAAGATTTGAACGAAGAGATTGAAGACGTTGAAACAGAAGGGTCAGAAGATGTCCTGGAAAAAGTGATGGATGGCATCGAAATGGCTGGCGAATCCCTTGATTTCTTCGAAGGGGAAGAAGACGAGGGTGCCGATAACGCCGAAGAAGAAATCGACGCCAATTCGGAAGACTTTTTAGAAAGAGACCAAGCGGTCTCTGTGATTGAAAGCTTGTTGTTTTCTTCCGATCGCCCCATTGGAATTGGGACCTTTAAACAAGTGTTTAAAGGCACTAATATTAAGACTAAAGATATCAAAAAACTTCTTGAAGACATGCAGAGTCTTTATGCGGAATCCACCCGAGGCGTGTCTTTAGAAGAGATCAACGGCGGATGGCAGCTGCGCACCAAAGTCGACAATATGGATTTTTTGCGGAAGCTGGCAAAAGCTCGACCCTTCAAACTTTCGGGGCCGGCTCTTGAAGTTTTAGCAATCATTGCCTACAAGCAACCCCTTGTTAAGTCTGAGGTGGATCAAATCCGTGGTGTGGAGTCTGGCCATTTGGTGCGCGCTCTCATGGAAAAGGGTTTGGTTTGCTTTCAAGGCAAATCAGAGCTTCCTGGTAAGCCCATGCAATATGGCACCACCCGAAAGTTTTTAGAGATTTTTGGTCTTCGTAATTTGCGTGAGCTACCTTCATTAGATGAAATCGATCAATTGTTGCCTGATGGTATCGGCATTGAAGAAGAGGATGAAAAGCTCAGTGATGTGACAGAGAGCATGTCGGAAAATTACGTGGGTAATTATTCTGAGGGTGAAGAAGAGCTTGAAAAAATCACGGGTACGCTCAGTGAAATCGACACTTCGTCAGAGTTTTTTGAAGAGGAAAAGCGCCGTCAAAAGGTTAAACGAGATCGCGATCGAGCTCGCGACATTCAAGAAGCCTTGGATGTCGGTGAGGAAGTCGACCCTAAAGATGTGCGTTGGTTTGAACGCTATCAAGCTAAACTCGAGGAAGAGTTGGCTGCCAAAGCTGCTGTCGATGAGACGGAATCGGAGGCTAGTGAAACCATGGAAGCCGCAGATACAGAGGTTGAAGCTGGTCCTGAGTTTAGTGAAGAACTTGTCAACTTAAGCGAAGAGAGTTTGGAGTTGGAAGCCAGCCCTATGGAAGTTGACGAATTGGATGAAGCTCTTGCTGATGACGACGATGAGTTTTTCGATAGTGAAATGGAAGACGAAGAAGAGTAATCCTCTTGCAAAGAATAATAAAAAAGGGATGGCTTTAAACCATCCCTTTTTTTATGCCTGTTCCAAAAAATCTTTAGAAGGAGTAACGCCCTCTGAGCTCAAGACCTGCAAGACTCACATCAGTGGTTTCACCAATTTCGTTTTTAAGGTTCATGTTGGTGATTTTAATTAGGCCTTCCACTGCAATCTGCGGATACACTTCATAATTGGCACCGATGTGAAAGCCAATATCACCAGTCACGCGACGAGGAGTGTCTCTGAGGGTGGGGAGTGAATAATTCAATCCGCCAAAGGCCACAAGCTTATCCAAAGGGCGAGCTTCTAATTGTGCTAAAAGATTCCACAGGGAGAGTTTTGCAGCTGGAAACCCATAAACTCTCTCGCCACCATTGCTCACAAAAGTCGCCCGGTCAAAAGCTCTCGGGGTTTCGTAACCAATCCCCGCACCAATAGAAAACATAGGGTTAAAGTCATACACGCGACCATTCACTCCTAGAGTAAAAGCGGAATCCCCTTCTAGATTTTTGACACTTCCATCGGCGTACACTTTTCCCTCAAGTTGATTGGATAGGTTATAGCCTAGATAAATGCTCAAGCGGTCCTTAATGATCGCTTGCCAGTCACTAGGGCTTTCATCTGTGTATTCCGTGCGGGCCGTTGGCAGCCAATTGTCTTCGGGTTCATTAGAAAAACTGAGTTGCATACCAGAGTGGATAGCCGTGGGATCACAGTTTTGATCCGTTTGCCCAATGAGCTCGTTATTCACTCTTTCTGTGATTTTCACTTCGCAGGTTCCTGTTTTAGAGTGCATGCGAATGACTGTCCCTAGAGGCACTTGGCGGCTATCAAAAAGTTTAATGGTGGCTCGGTGGCGGGTGGTGTCGACTTCGCCAACGGTCAAAGCAATATCTTTAGCTAGCGCTGAACTGCTTAAAACCAAAGCAATCATGAGAGTGATGATTTTCATAGGGCCCCCTTATATTTGAGTGCAAAGTTGTTGAATATGAAATGAGCCTAGAAAGGATCAACACTAGAGTCAATGGGGTTTTTAGACATTCTATTGTGCGCTTATGGTCGTTTGGCTTTGTAATTGTTGGCAAATGGATTCAGCAACACGAATGCCATCGCAAGCAGCACTGGTGATGCCCCCAGCAAAACCGGCCCCCTCGCCACAGGGGTAGAGACCTTTATGACTTGTCGATTGAAAACTATCATCGTCGCGCAAAATGCGCACGGGGCAGGAGGTTCGAGACTCCACGGCATAGAGGTTAGCGTGGGGGTCAATAAAACCTTTCATCTTACCTTGAAACCTCTCAAAGGCTTCACAGAGGTGCAAATAGATTTTATCAGGAAAAAGTTGATCGAGACGGGTGGAGGCAAGACCTGATGGGCTGGAGCCCATTAAGTTCCCACCGCTATCGCGTCCAAGTAAAAAATCCACCATGCTCTGGGCGGGCATTTTATGACCCATATTTTTTTCTTGAACCATAGCGTAGGCTTTGTGTTCTAAATGCCTGCGCATTTTGAGGCCACCAAAAATATCTTCAGGAAAATACTTTTCATGATCAATGGATACGACAATGGCGGCATTAGCGTAAATGGAGTTTCTTTTAAAATTGCTCATGCCATTACAGACCACTCCATCGGCCTCGGTACCACTGGACAGCACATAGCCTCCTGGGCACATGCAAAAAGAGTAGACGCCCACGTCCTCGCGCTTGTTGTGATAGGTGAGTTTGTAATTGGCGGAGCCCAGTTCGGGATGTTCGCTATACTCCCTATACTGGGTTTGATTGACCCACTTTTGAGGGTGCTCAACTCTGAGGCCCATAGCAAAGGATTTCCCTTCCATGGCTACATCAAGATCGGAAAGATGATGGAAAATATCTTCGGCAGAATGTCCTGTTGCCAGTACAACATGATGACTATGGAATGTTTCCCCTCGGGAAGTTTTGATCCCCGTGACCTGTCTATCTTCGCAGAGGATTTCTTCCACTTTGGTGTTAAAATGAAATTCGCAACCTTTATTGATGAGGTATTGGCGCATAACGGGGATGAGTCTGCGGATGCGATCTGAGCCTACGTGGGGGTTGGCTAAAAACTCAATTTCAGCAGGCGCACCAAACTCAACAAACTTGCGCATGACGTAGGGAATATGGGGGGACTTAATACGGGTAATCAATTTGCCGTCAGAATAAAGACCTGCGCCTCCTTCCCCAAAACAGACATTATCCTCAGGGTTGAGTTCGCCATAACGCCAATAACGATTGATGGCGACTATCCGTTTTTCACAAGGGGAGCCGCGCTCAAAAATATGGCAGGGGACGCCTTTTTCCACGAAACGAATGGCGGCAAAGAGGCCGGCGGGCCCACTGCCAACAATAATAGGCTTTTCTGAAGTGTGTATGGGGTCTAAATCAAAATGATCGGCAGGGGGCTCTTCATCGGGACCAAACACCTCCAGGCTATAGACCCAGTGGGGTTTTTGTTTGGTGCGGGCATCCACTGATTTTTTTAAAATACGATAAGAGGAGTAATTTGGCTCCAATATTTTAAGTTTTTCCTCAAGGTCTTGGCCTATATTGACTTTCAGATCCTTTATTTTTTTACCCATGAGTTAAGACTAGCCCATTCCCTCCAAAAAATATATGACTTTGCCATGGCTGGAGGAATGCTGCTGTGATGCTAAAAAATGCCTTTTATGATCAGGTCATGCCCCAACTTCCTAAAAAGTGGATGAGCCACTGGGTGGGTTCGGCGGCGCATTTGCAGTTACCGGCACGGATCACTCAAACTTTGATTCGTTCTTTTGTAAAATTATACAAAATCAACACTCTCGAAATTGAAAAACCCCTTGAGGAATATCAATCCCTTGGCGAGTTTTTTTCAAGAAAACTACGAGAAGGTGCACGACCCATACAAGGGGATTTGGTTCACCCTTGTGATGGATTGTTGGTGCAATCAGGCTTTATCCACGACCAGCTTTTGATTCAAGCGAAAGGGAAAACTTTTAAGCTCAATGAATTTGTGCCGGGCAACCCTTGGGCCGGAGATTTTGAAGAGGGAACCTTTTTTAATTATTATCTCGCTCCTCATAACTACCATCGCGTGCATTCACCCCTGACTGGTGAGATTCAGTGGTCCATGGTAATCCCGGGGGAACTATGGCCAGTAAATAGTTGGAGTGTGCGTAATAAAGAGGGGCTTTACGCCATCAATGAAAGAGTGGCGGTTGGCATCCAAACTTCCCAGGGGAAAATGATTTTGGTTATGGTCGGGGCGACCAACGTAGGCTCCATGAGTTTTTCTTTTGATCCCAACATCCGCACCAATCGCAGGCAAAATGCAGAAAGGGTCTATCGGGCCTATCCTGAATCTCGCGCCATTCAAGTGGGAGAGGAGTTTGGGGTTTTTCATCTCGGTAGCACAGTCGTTACCCTTTTTGAAAAAAGCTTTGATCGCCAACTTCTAGAAAAGCAAAAAGTCCTTATGGGGCAACCCGTTCAATAAGCCTAGGCCAGAGTCTTGGTGGTCTAGGTCAACCTGTTTCAAGTCATCCTTTAGTAATTATCATTTTGATCCGATGAAGCTTTGTTATGGGTCAAAACTTAAAGTCGTTTTTTAAAAATTCACTTTCTGCTATTGCTCTCTTTTTATTTTTTGCTCTTCCAGGATGGTATCTCCATTCCTTCCCCAAGGCACAGACGGCAGAGCTGATCATGAACCAAAGAGAGAGAGTTCCAGCCTCTATGATGACTCCGCCCACCCAACAGTGTCGTAAGATGCGTCGAATAAAGTGGAAGTGCGAAAGGGTGGATGGTCAGAGGCAGTGTGAAAGGGACGGCTACACTAGGGTTCAGCATTGCGAACCCATCGGTGGCTAGAGTCCAGTTTTCCCAGATTTCAGGTCTCATTTTGATCAAATATTAAACTTTTTTGCCTGTGAGGCCGAAGAGAATTTGTACAAAAAAGGAGTTTTGCATTATGAAAAATCTCATTTTGCTATCTGCGACCTGTTTGTCTATGGCTTTTTTAGGCACCGGATGTGCCTCTGGGGATCGCTCACCAGCCGGTCACAGTCGTTCGGGTAGAGAATATAAGGAAGCTCGTCCAATGAACCATCGTTCTTTGGATACAGAAACCCTTTATCAAGCTTGTTTAAGAGAAAGACCGGAGCTGTCGTGCCGCAACAGAATGGGCCGATAAGCTAGACCTAGGACCGGAACATTAGGTATTTTTATTGAAACAAAGCATAAATCTTTGTGTCGCCCGTAAAACTTTTCTAGTCTTAAAAGTGGGACGGGCGATGGGCTTTAGGACGAAGATATGTAGCAGGAAGCTGCATCATCGCCTTTTTTCTTAAAAATAATCTTTGCAAAACACACCCCTAAAATTTTAAAAAAAAAGACCAATCTAACCGGGATTTTTGTATGCAAAAACTTGTTTTGGTTCGCCATGGTCAAAGTCAATGGAATCTAGAAAACCGTTTTACGGGATGGGTGGATTCCCCCCTAACGGAAAAAGGAGAGGCTGAAGCCAAAGCAGCTGGTGAAAGGATTGCTCAAAGTGGTTTGCAATTTGATTTGGCTTACACCTCTTATCTGCAAAGAGCCATTCGCACACTTTGGTTCATTTTAGAAAAGGCCAACCAAACTTGGATTCCAGTCGAAAAACACTGGCGACTCAATGAACGCCACTATGGAGGGCTTCAAGGGCTCAACAAGCAGGAGACACGGGACAAGTATGGTGACGATCAGGTCTTTCAGTGGCGTCGGAGTTACGCCACACTTCCTCCTGATGCGACAGGTCCTTTTCAAGAAGAGCAGCTCAAAGATCGTCGTTATAAAAACATTCCCAGAGATCAATTTCCTAAAGGTGAGGCTTTGAAGCAGACTCTTGAAAGAGTGCAGCCTTACTGGGAAGCTGAGATGCTCCCCCATTTTAAAAAGGCAGGGGATATGCTTGTTGTGGCCCATGGCAATAGCTTGCGGGCTTTAGTGAAGCTTTTGGCTGGTATGGATGAAGACGAAATCACTCAGTTCGAGTTTGCCACCGGCGTGCCTCTCGTCTGCGATATGACGGAAGACTATAAAATAAAGTCCATGGACTGGATGGAGTAGCCTTCGTCTCGAATTCATCTTTTAGTCGCCCTTGTTTTGACTTATGGTTGGCATAAAAAGATTGGATTCTGATTTTTGCCCATTTTGATGTATTCTAAGTTTGGCTTTCTGAAGCCGGAAAGGAGGTGGTGCCGATGTTATGTGACTATCTAACTGGAGGCACTCTCCCACGTGGAGGGTCTCTCTAAATCCTTAAACAGCGGCAAGGGGGACCTTGCCGTTCCTTTTTCCGCCTCCCGTTGACACGACGAGGCAATTCCACTAAATAGGGCCTATGATTATCGATTTGTTGTCCATAGATGAAGAGGGAAAGACTTTTTCCTTTAACGAGTCCAGCGATGAGGTGGAGAGCCTTTTTACTGATCTTATTGGTAAAAACCCTTTCACTATAGAAGTTTTGGTCAAACCCCTAGGCAACAGCTATCAAATCCAGGGTCGCATCCAATCCCACTATGGCGATGTTTGTTCTCGCTGTGGCTATGACATAGAGGTGCCCCTCAACGGGCGCATGAATGAAATCGTGGTCATTGAAAAAGAAAGACCTCGAAACACCCAAGTGTCCCAGAGCCAGCGCTCCCTTGATGAAAGCGGTCCTGATGTGACTTATTTAAAAAGCCCCGAGTTTGATCTTGCTGAGTTTCTCCATGAGATGATGGCAGCCTCTCAAAACCGCTATCCTCGCTGTGTGGATGAGGCCCAGTGTGAGGCTCAACAGGCTCCGGTGCAGGAGTCGCAAGCGCCGAGTGGTCATCCCGGCTTTGCTGCCTTAAAAAACATCAAATTGAAGCATTAGGGCTCCATTCGCAGCGCTTCCAGGTCTTGGACTAATTTTTGAAAATCCTTTGGCATGTGAATGCCTTTTCTTTAACATAATTGCATATTATCAAAAAACCGCCCACCAAGGTGATGCACAGTTTTAGGAGAGGTTGAGTATGCTTAAGTTTATCAAAATCGTTTTCCCAATGATGGCTTTAACTTTACTCGGGTCCTGTGCTCATATGGGTGATGAATTAAAAGGGGACTGGGCAAAAAATATGCGAGGGATGGCAGAAGCCTACGAGGAGCTGATCCCCTACATTTATAATTCTGATGCCTTTCGCGATCCCAATAACAAAAAAACCATCAGTCACTATATCACTGAACTTAATACTCATAGTGGTTCTTTAGATAAGCATGTCGCTAGAGGTTTAACGGGTGATGATCCCCTTTTTGAAGTGGGGCTTAAAGGTTTAAAAACCATGATTAATAAAGCGGCGGAAAGCTACTATGTGGAAAGTTATGATTATTCCCAACAACTTTTGCAAGCGTCTTCCAATTACTGTTATAAATGTCACGTGCGCACGAGTATGGGGCCCACTTTTTTGAAATGGGATCAATTTGAAGAGTTGACCAAGGATATGAATCCTTTGGATCATGCCAAAATCTTGATTGCCACTCGTCAGTTCCCTAAAGCGGCTGAAGTTCTTAATAACTATCTCGATAAAATAAAAAAATCGGATCGCGAAGAGCAGCTGAAGGCTCTTAAAATGTTGATGACGGTCACACTCAAGAATCTTGAGTCTCCGGCTCAGGCTCGCAAAGGAATTTCTCGCTTTAGTAACCCGGATCACTTTAAAAAGTATGGAGTGTCGCTGCGTTCTTGGGATAGCTATCTTGAAATGTGGCAAAAGGGGCAGCTCAAGGCCAAAGAAGCCCATACGCTTATCAAGGTTCATGAAAGCAAAAAAGGGCGAGGTGTGAATTATGTTGAAGCTCTTCATGATTCCATCATCCTTCACAAAGCTTTGCTCTCGGAAACTGAAAAACCTTGGCGAGCAAGAGTATATAGTGCCCTTGGCGGTATTTATGAAAAATTTCCCTCTCTCGGCTTTTGGGAGCTCCCAGAATCTTACTTTGAGGCTTGTATTTATGAAGATCCAGGAACCAAGGTGGCTAAGCGTTGTTACTTTTCTTTGGAGTCCAAGCTCCGCAGCACTTATCCAAAAGATATGGATAGCCCTTTAGTGGATAGAGATAAAACACGTTTGTTAAAGCTTAAAGCCTTAGCCAACAAAAAGCCGGATGCTGGTAAAGCCGGTGGTGGTGGTTCGACTCAGGATTAAAATTGGGTTTTAAGGGGCCTAAGAATTTAGGCCCACTTTGGATTATATCTTTCTGCAAATTTACTATTGAGCACACGCAAATCTAAAATCGTGAACATATCCGTGCATTCAAAGTCTCGATCCCAAGCGGGATATCCGTGGACTTTGCTACCGGCATGAAGGTAAGAGCGAAGCAAGGGTGGGAGGCTTCGTAAAATCTGTGGATTAGCAATAGCCTTTTCGTGGAATGTCTTGGCCTCAGGAAATTGGAAATCGGGTGTGGGATGGATCTGGTACTCAAAGCTGACTCCATCCCGAGCTTCTAAGGATTTTAAGGCACTAAAGGCTTCCGCTGGGTCTTCCGTGTGCATACTGGAGCATCCAAATAAAAAGCGCGTACCCGTTTCCGTGATGTAACGGGAAAGCCCCTGCCAAAGAAGATCAATGGTTCTTCCTGTCCGGTAATCAATGTGGGTGCAGGCTCGGCCCAGTTCTAATTTCACACCCTCTTCTTGTAGAAAGTGGTCCAAAACAAATTCATTTTGTGAATAAAAGTGGCTAGCAAACTTTGAACAAATCAAGCGATAGGTGCCAACGGCTTTACCTGTGGCTAAGTTGATAATCATTAAGTGATCGGCAACCTGATCAAAACTATCAAAATCAAGTCCGGTCTCATGGGTGCGGCCAAGGCCTTCTTCTAAAAAAACCATATGGCGAAGTTCGAGAGCAAGCTTGAGATCCTCCAAGGAATTGGCGATCTTGATTTCAAAACCCTCGACTTCTAAAGAGAAGACAACTTTGGGCTTAAACTCTTTAAGGACTTCAATTTCCATCTTTCCAGCAATAGAAATTTGCTGTCGGCTTGTCTATAGAATAAGATAATGCAGAGGGTTAAGTCTTCTCCACCATTGTAATTTTTCCATCAGCGCGACTTAAAAACCATTGATGGCTAGCCTTGCGAATGCGGTCGCCAACGGCTCGCCAGATGGGGTCTTGTAAGGAGGCTTCCGGAAAGCAAAGGTAAAAAGAGCGACCGCTTTTTGAAAATTTTCGCAAATCCCCATAAAGCTGGCGTGCCGCCATCAATGGATCCCTCGGCAGGGTCCATTTTTTCCCCTCGATGGAATGGGTTTTTAAAACTTCTTCGTTCGGTTCACTGTCTCCTTGGTAAATCACCAGTTGAAAGAGGACCGTCGGTTGGTAGTGGTTCTTTAAATGGCCAGGAGAATGATCGGCGGTTTGCACGACCACAGAATGACTATCACCCCGCTCATCTAAGAACGCTTTTAGGACTTTTTCATTAAGAGCGCCAGGGCGTAAAATGCGAACTTCACGGTAAGTCTTATTAACTTCAATCACCGTGGATTCAATGCCTCCTGTACAGGGTCCACCATCCAAAACGGGGACTTGGTCAGCAAACTCTTGGAGAACATGATCCGCAGTGGTTGGACTTGTGTGACCAAAGCGATTGGCACTGGGGGCGGCCAGAGGTTTGTTAAGGTTGCGAATCAACTCTTGGGTCAATGGATGGTCAGGACAGCGCAGGGCAACGGTGGGCCCACCCGCTGTAATCAGAGGATCCACCAGGTCCGTTTTTGGTAGCACTAAAGTCAAAGGCCCCGGCCAAAAATGCTTAGCAAGAGCTAAGCTCAAAGGGTCCCAATCCGCCAAAAGAAGAGCTTGATCAAGGCTAGAGACATGGAGAATCAATGGATCAAAGAGAGGGCGTTCTTTGCGTTGAAACACTTCTTTTAAGGCCTGGGTAGAATCATAAATCGCTGCCAACCCGTAGACGGTTTCTGTTGGTACGGCGACTAATTTCCCTTGGAGTAAGAGATGAAGGGCTTGGGATAAATCCACTTTGGACATATCTCTTCATAAAAGCAGATGACGCGTTTGGCAAGAAAAGGAAAGTTTAATGGGAACTTTCGTAATGAATTCCTGCGCCAAGGGTTTTCATTGTGTTTTCAGTTAGCTATTCTCAATGCCGATTGGATTTTGACTTAACCATAAGGAGTTATCATGGCTGATCTTAAAAACAGCAAAACCCTGGACAATTTAAAGGCGGCTTTCGCTGGGGAGTCCCAAGCTAACCGTCGCTATTTGTACTTTGCAAAAGTAGCTGATGTAGAAGGCTACCCAGAAATCGCTAGCAACTTTCGCGAAACTGCTGAAGGGGAAACCGGTCATGCCCATGGCCACCTGGATTACATCAAACAAGTGGGTGACCCGGCGACAGGGCTTCCCATTGGTGATACAGAGGCAAACCTTAAAGCTTCAGTGGCTGGTGAGACCCATGAGTACACCGACATGTATCCAGGGATGGCCAAAACGGCCCGTGAAGAAGGCTTTAGTGAAATTGCTGACTGGTTTGAGACTTTGGCTAAAGCCGAAAAGTCCCATGCTGGCCGTTTTGAAAAAATGTTGTCCACCATTTCTTAAGGGCTAAGGACTGTACTTTTTAAGGGGAGCGATGATTGCGCTCCCTTTTTTTATGTGAAGGCAAAGGAATTCCCATGAGCGAAAATAAAAATGTTAGCTATTCACCGACGGATGGTCTTTGCTATGACCCCAATGATGAGCTTTATTGGCAGCAGGAGTCGCTCAACAAGGAATTAGAAAGAGCCTTTGAAATTTGTCATGGCTGCCGCATGTGTTTTAAATACTGCGATTCTTTCCCAGATCTTTTCCGCTTTATTGATGAAAATCACGATGGCGATGTCAGGAAGTTGACGGCGCAAGAAACCGATCAGGTGATGAGTTCTTGTTTTCAGTGTAAGCTTTGCGAAGTGCAATGCCCTTACACTCCCAGGGACAGTCATGAATACCAGTTAGACTTTCCAAAACTTGTGCACCGCTATCAGGCGCAAAAATTTCGCAAAAATGGAAGTCAGCCCAGTCTGCGCGACAAGCTTTTGAGCGAACCCGATCAGGCCGGAGCTTTAGCAAGGGCTAGCCTGGGTACGGCAAATCTCATGAACCGCAACAAAGCACACCGATGGTTTATGGAGAAAATGGTCGGGATTCATCGCGATAAACTTCTTCCTGATTTTGCAGCGAAAAGTTTTTCTTCCATTGCCAAAAGCAAAGGTTGGACAAAAGACTCTTCCCAAAAGGTGGAAGTGGTTTTGTTTCAAACCTGTTTTGTAGAAAACAATGAACCTAATATTGGCGAGGATGCCATATTTATATTAGAGCAGAACCAGGTGAGCTATGCCTGTGTGGACG
>JAGQZY010000052.1 GCA_020435205.1 Bdellovibrionales bacterium
TTCTTGAAAGAGTTGAATAACCCTTCCACCAAATTAAAATTGCCAGAAGGGTGCCAAAGAATGAAAAATTCTAAATTATTGAAATTATGAGATAATATTAATTTAGACTTGGCTGATAAAGCTTCGGACTTCGGAACTCCGAAGAATATATTTCGGATAATCGAAGTTTCTAAAATCCTAGAATTAAGAATGAGTACGGCGCTAGTTTTGACAGGTAAAATTTACATGAGTGCTATCTTGTAAATCCCTAAAATAAGAGAAACACAGGGTTTTGAAGTAATTACATATTGCGTCATTTTAGTATTTAGTAAATAATCCAGGTTTAGATGGCATGAGGGTTGTGGATTTTAAAATATAAACTTGTAGGTTTTTTTGAATTTTAATTCGGACGAAATAAATATTCTAATCATCGACGACGTTGAAGTGGAAGCTTTAAAGTCTCAAACATTTACTAATCGAGTGTTCAATCAAGATGGAAGGCTATCACCCTCTATTGATGTTTGTACTGATGTAGATTCAATCATGCAGACTGTGACTGACAAGAGATACCATCAAATTCAATTAGATTTTGATTTAGGTAAAAATAAAGATGGTCATGAGGTCAATGCTCTAAACTATATTTCTCAAATTAATGAGGCCCTACCTTTAACTGAAATCTTGATTCTCACAAAACATGACCGCACAAAGCTCGCAGTAGAATGTATAAAAGCAGGTGCTTCCGATTTTTTATCAAAAAGTTCTGATCCTATTGCGAGACTCGATAGAGAAAAATCTATTGTCAAACACGCAATTTCAGCTAAAAAAAACATGACAGAACTTTTTAGAAAAGCGCACAAGAATCCAAGACAAACCGCTCCTTTTAAGTCGAGATCAATGCAGCTTATTGAAAAAAATCTCGATAAGCTTGCACCTAACAATAGTACCGTTCTAATTCTAGGCCCGACGGGATCGGGCAAAAGCTATGCCGCCAGAAGGCTTAATGAAAAATCTAGAATAACTAATAATCAACGAACGAGAGTTTTCTGTAACGAGAATATCGCAGCAATGCCTGAAAACCTTGCAGAAGCTTTTCTTTTTGGAGCAGAAAAAGGCTCTTACACTGGCGCAACTAATAGAATTATAGGGCTGTTTGAGCAAGCTATGAATGGCGACTTATTTTTAGACGAAATTGGAGAGCTGCCTCTTAACCTCCAAGTAAAATTACTTAAAGTTATTGAAGAAAAAGTATTCCGACGACTTGGTGGAAACACTTATATAAAAACCAATGCCAGAATTATTTGCGCTACCAATAAAGATTTAAAGCTAGAAGTTAAAGAAGGACGATTTAGGGCTGATCTATATGCAAGAATCAGTCGTTTTCCAATTTTATTACCAAGCTTAGACCAACGGAAAGAAGATATACCATCAATCTGCGAAGAAATATCACGAGTATTATTACCTGATTTTTTTGGTGAAAAAATCGAACAATCTATGATTCCTTTCGAGTCATATCCAAACGATTTAATCAAACACTTTTTACATAGAAAAAACCCATTTAATATTAGAGGGCTACAAAATGATCTAGGTAGACTTTTTGTTTTCTGCTTTGATAAGCAAACAAATAAATTCAACTTCACAAACTGGAAAAACGTTCTAGAAAATAATGAGATCGAAGCATCTACTAAAGAAACTGATATCAGTTTAAACCAACTCATTGCAAAGATCGCTGAATCAGCAGGAGATATTAATTATCCTGGCTTGCAAGAAGTAAAGCAACAGATTGACCAAAAAACCATTGAGTATGTTTTTAAAAAATTTAAACCACTTGAAAGGAGAGCAAGGGCTTTGGGCCTATCGAACTCTCGCACTTCCGAAATTCTGAAACCCTTAAAACTCTCTTTAAAAGAGGCATAATTATGAATAGATTAATTTTCCTAATATCCATACTATCACTAGTCATTGCCTGTAGTCCTGTAGTCGATGACAATAATAGTCCTCCTCCCCCAGAAAAACCAAGCGTTGAACAAACAACAAAGACTCTCTTCAAAGCGATCTATGATGAAGATATTAATGCGATTGATATTTTGATTCGAGACAATGTGGACTTAACCCAGTATGATGAAACTGGAAAAACTCCTCTGATGGTGGCTATCCTGATTAGGAACCAGTTAATTGTTGAGAAATTAGTAACCGCTGGCTCTAAAGTCTATCAACCTGAAAAAGGCGGTAGTCAAACCTCGTTTGACAAAGTCCATGAGTCCGATAAACAAATCTTAAGCGTACTTAATAAGGAAAAAATAAAAATCTCAGAAAAGTTACGAAGTTTACTAAATGACAAAGCTTATGATAGCGCCTTGGCTTTGTATAAGAGCGATTTTTTACCTGGAAACTTTATACTATTTACTGAAGTTGATCCTCTATTCATGGTCAGCTCTAATGTGTCTCTTTCTGATAAAAAAGAAAAACTAAAATTGGTCGATTATCTCCTAACCTCCCGAAATGGTATGGATAGAAATATTGCAAAATTCGACAAGGAGTTATTCAAATTTGCTAATGCTACGCAAAGTCCTGATCTTTTCAAGAAAACAATAAAGCTTTTAAAAAGTAGTGGATCTTTACCTTTACTAATATTAAATACTAATGAATTATCTGTATATCCATCAGAAATAGATCCCTCTGAAAACAGCTTGGAGTGGATTGGAGAAAAGATCAAGATTCTTAGTGAAACTGGTATTCCAGTGTTTCCAGGTCTTTCAGATTCAAATGTCCCACAAAATCTTATAATAAGTAAGTCGCTAAATGGACAACATGAAAGTGATGTTCAGAATTTTATTAATAATCTTCTTAAGACAACCTCGGAGGATCAAAAATTAGAAGAATATATAGTTAAGCTACTACAGCAGACTATGAGCTACTCTTCGCAAGATAACTTTAATCTGACAAAATTAATTCTAACATTGTGGAATCAGTCAGAACAGGTGGCAAGAGTAACGACTTTAGATGATATTCTTCCGTCTGTCCTCAGTTCCTCAACCACTACTCATAGTATAGAAACATTAAGGCCAGTGATTAATGAGTTATCAAAATTTACATCAAAAGTTGAAAATAAAATATTTGAAAGTCTAAAGGCAGCTTTAAGTTCCAGCCTGTCAAATAACTCAAAGCGTGAAGTTTTTAGAGAAATCTACAATATTAAAAAGAAAATTCCAGATGAGTTTTTCGCTGTGGTCTTAGAATTGAATCCTGGTTTTATTGATTACATCCTAAAGAACAACTATTCGTTTGATGGCCCTAAGCAAACTAGTTCATTGGAATATATCTCTGCAAATTTTAGCTCAGGTGAAAATGCAAAGACCTACCTCTCGCTTTTAAATGATAATGGCGTGCCATTTAATAACCAATCAGGGGCAAACAGCTTAAAGTTTGCACTAGAGAATTATTACTCTGGAAAAGACTCTTTTCTGTCAGTAATAAATTATTTATTACAGCATAAGTCAAAAATCATTAATCATTTTGATGACTCTGAAATTGTTGATGTTTTATCTAATTTATATGTACATATTGGTGAATCCAAAAAAGATTGGCACCTCGTATCTTCATTACTGCAAAATCTTGATAGAACTATCAAAAAGCCCAAGAGGTATGTTAAAACCCTCTTAGTTAATAGTGAACCCTATGAGGTAAATATATCTGTTGTATGGGATTATATTTCCACTATAGCGTTTCTTTTGGAAGATTTGGCCGTAATAGAAGACATTGTGCCTTTTGTTGTTCAATTAGAGAAACTATTAATGGTTTTTCCTGAAGAGTTTGCTTCACTTGAAGAATCTACCACACCTTTAAACCCTGATAGGTATTTAAGTCATTCAAGTTTAGGTCTAACCTTGATATTATTAAGTAAGAATACAGTGGGATTGTGGAGCGAGTCCCATGATGTATTCAAGAATATGGCAATTTACGGCCCCGAGCTTCGTATTCCAGCTTACCGATTATCAAATAGATTATTTCAATATCCGAAGTCACCAGGAATTGATTATGACGGTATGTATTGGCAAAAGGTTGCTACAATCTTAATTAAACATAACCATAAACTCACTAGTTCTTATTTATCTCCATTGTTTTATTTAACAAAAAATTTAATCACTGATAAGTTATTGGACAGTGTTCCTGGCCTAAGCGCTATTCTTGGCGACATTGACCTCAACTCATCTCCCGCTAGTACAAAGTGTGCATACGTTCAAACAGATAGTCCCAGTTATGCCGTTAATGTCGCTTCTTTTAATGCGATTATTCCGCTTTATAGACAGCTTTGTTTTAATGAAAAACTTTCAAGTTCCCAAAGAGAGTTTTTAACTATATTTCTCAAGAAGAATTTTATTAAATCTGATAAAGAGACTAGCAATGAGAAAAAATCTGTTAGAGAAGCCTTCAGTTATTTTAGTGGAATGAAGGCCTACGGTGGCTATACACAAATGGGAGTCGCTATAGATGAAAAACCTGACTCATTAGTTGATACTAGCTCCGGAATGGGTCATGCTGCTCTGAACTCGACCGTTCCCCTTAACGAAAAAATCGTGATTGTTAACAATAGCAGAAAAGAAATCTACCATGCTCAATATTCTCTTATGAGAAGAATGCAAGAGTGCGCGCAGCTTATGAATACTGACCCTATTACTAGTGAACTTTTAGCTGATATATTAAAAGATCATGACAATGTGGAGCTTACAGATAACCAACCACCACTATGTCTGTGGAGAGAAGGTTATTCAAATTGATCGTTCTACTGAGAAAACCTTTATTTTGGTCAATATTTTTTTCGATTCTCTTTGTCTCGATCTATTTCTCTATTTTGAAGGCCCATGAAAAAAAGGCTGCCGTTACTTCAGTAACGAAATTTATTGATAAATGGCAAACAGAGTTTGGAGATCATATCAATGAAGGAAAAGATCCTCGAATAATTGCAAAAATTGCCTCTACTCTTGAAAAGTATCCCGTAAGCGCTTATCAGATTTATGCAGAAAATAAGTTAGTTGCTGGTTGGCCTGAAGATAGTTCTAAAATTTTAGACAATTGTGATGAAATAATTAGTGACTCCCTGTCAATTTCAGGAATGATGAGCGGTGTAGGAATAATCAAAGTCTGTCTTTCTGATAAATCTATTTTGAAATCTGCCGCTTTATCACCAATATTAATTTTAATGGTAATTTTAGGCATTGCTATAATTATGGCAGCAGCCTTTCTGCCAATGCAAAATTACAAAAAATCTTTTAAAAAATTAATAGGCTTACTGCGTGAGCACATTAAAAACCCAAATTCACCCATCAGCACACAAGGCCTAGATAACTTAACTGAAGATGTCACAAGTCTCGTCACATCATTAATTCAATCAAAATTAGCAATTAAAGAGCAACTAATTTTGACAGAAGCTGATTCGGAATTGAAACGTATTAACAGAAACATTGCTCATGACTTAAAGCACCCCCTTAATCGACTTGAAGACTTAGAGAATAGCTGTCTGAACAAGGATATAGATGCTGCTGACTTACAGTTTGTTAAAGCTGAACTACATAAAATAAATGAACAGTTTAAAAAAATTCTAGGCCACCTTCTTCAGGAAAGCGATAAATCAAATCGTTATAAGATTAGACCTAAGCTTTCAACAGCTAATATTACGTCTACGATTAATGAGGTTGCCACAATATTTAAAGGAATGTATCCAGACGTTGATATTCAAGTTAATCTTCCGGAAAGAATAAATTTTCGTTGTAACGAGATTATTTTCCAAAGAGTAATCACCAACATTTTTAAGAACAGTATTGAAGCAATGGATAAATTAGACAAGAAGCTAATTATAAACTTCGATGCCAATGAAGATTTTAATAAAATTATGATCGAAGATAATGGCAAGGGTATCCCTGATGATAAAGCCTCTCTTGTGTTTGATCCAGATTACTCTTTTGGAAAAGGCAAAGACAGTAACGGCTTGGGCTTATCAATTGTGCGATCTACAATTTGTGAATTGGGTGGGAATGTCACATTAACATCGAAAGTCGGAAAAGGAACTACCATCAAACTCTCTTTGCCTAAAAGTGAGGTTTCTAATGCCATCTAAAATTTTAATATGTTTTTTACTTATTATCTCTCTACTATCTTCGGCCTGTTCTACAATTCAAGAAAACGAAGAATTTACTATTGCCGGAGCTTCCATGGTTGGTGCGGGAGTTGGATATTCAACATCACCAAAAAATTTAAGAAAAGAGTACAATGCTGCTGCATGGGCTGGTATTTTTGGATTAGCCACTTACTTTGCCATTAAACTCTTCGGCGATAAAAAGTATGATAATGCTAAATTGATTGAAGAAAATAAGAAACTCCGAGAAATGAGCCAGAATTTTAAATATCTTACC
The DNA here is from genome assembly GCA_020435205.1 of Bdellovibrionales bacterium. GTDB lineage: Bacteria > Bdellovibrionota > Bdellovibrionia > Bdellovibrionales > JAGQZY01 > JAGQZY01. The sequence continues at coordinate 6,387 of JAGQZY010000052.1, forward strand.
AAGGGTAAAGGCTATTTCACTGATCCGATTACAGGAAAGAGAGTTAAGGGAACCTGGAAGATTAAAGAAATTCACCAATGGATTCCTACAGGAAAAAATACAAAAGTTCATCAAGATAAAGAAATTGAGCTAATCAAGGAATCAGAGGAAAAGATTAAATGAAAATTTTCTCTTTTGGCTCGAAATTTTTATTCCTAGCACTAGTTATATGGGGAGTATTCTCAGTATACCTGATAAAAAATGACCATTTAATCCCAAGACTAAAATCAAAACTAGGGTTACTAAGCGAATCAGGTGGACATATTTCTAATAACAGTGCGAAAACGCAAATCAAAGACTTTATTCATAATTTTTACACTTATAATTCGAGCACTCTAGTAGAAAAAAACAAAAAAACCTTAAGAAATTCCCTTACTTCAGAAAGTGCAGATGAGATAGTTTTTAAGTACACTAAAATAATGAAAAACCTTGTTTACAATAGTATTTTCCAAGAAGCCGTTATACAAAATATTATTCGTGAAGTTGATAGTAACTCATTTGTTACTTTTTTTAAACTAAAACAGACCAGAGAAAACCAGGACATTTCTAAAAGTGAATATTTAATCCGGCTTGCTATTAATTTAAAGTTAGATAAGTCTGGGAATATTTTTATCTCTCAAGTTGATGAAACTCTACTCCGCAACCCTAACGAGTTACTTAAGAAGCAATCAATCCATATTGGCAGCAATGGAATATTAGAAATAGAGCTGCCCTGTAAAATTAAAAGAGTGATTGCTCAGACTGAAGAATCTAATATCGCGCAAACCAATACTTTGGATTCAAAGACAATACTGTTTAAAACAAATGAGCAAATTAAGAGTGAAAATTTTAAAGTTGATTGTAAGCAAAAAACTTACCCGTTATCGCTTGTAGCAGGCAATAACTATACTACTCTTTTTCAGAAGATCTCAGCAAGTGCGGGTCGACCTCGTTATAAAAAGAAAAGAGTTCTTACGCCTGGTGAGAAGGATGCGCTAGAAGCTTTTGGACTTAGTAGCACCCAAAATTAAAATAAAAATTTGCATACTTATCTTGGTGTTGGAATATTTCTAGTCCACAGATCAGATTAAGTTTACTTCGATCCGTCTACGCGCAGCAGTGATGCTCAGTTATGACCTTTCTAGATGATTAGTACATTGGCCATACTCCAAATGTACTAACAATGCTTTGAACGTATAAAAAAAGTAGCTGAAGTGGTTTGAAGCCTTGAAGTAAAAGTTTTTTTACGAATGTTAGTGTATATAATTTTGATGAGGAGGTTCAATGGATATATGTGCCAATAATCAACTAACGTGCTCTGGTCAGGAGTTGTGTTGACATGACTCTCTCAGTCGCGACTTTTTCCTAGTTAGTATTTTCAGATTTTTCTGTCACCTCCATTCCGTCAATTACATATTTTTTATAGAGTTTGTAGCCGGCCTCCAGAGTCTGAGCCGGTGTACGGCCAGCACAGTTTTTGCCCTGGTTGGTTCGCTTGTAGTTATATCTCTGCATAAACTCGTCGAGATCAGTCTGCATTTCCTCCAGGGTCTTGTAGAGCTTCTTCCTGAAGGCAACGGCGTAGAACTCATTCTTGATCGTCTGATTGAGTTTTTCGGTGCAGCCATTGGTTTGTGGGTGGCGAACTTTGGTTCTTGTGTGCTCGATATCATTGAGGTGCAAAAATAACTGGTAAGGATGGCTGTCAGTCCGACCGCAGTACTCCAAACCATTGTCCGTGAGTGTTCGTAGGAGAGACATCCCTTCTTCGTCAAAAAATGGAAGTACACGGTCGTTTAAAATATCGGCAGAAGTCAGAGCTGATTTATCCAAATAGAGTTTGGCAAAACCAAAGTTGGAAAACGTGTCGATGGCAGTCTGCTGATAAATTCGGCCAACGCCTTTGATGTAGCCCACGTAAAAGGTATCCTGGCCAAGTAAATAACCAGGGTGATGGGTTTCAATTTCGCCGTGGGCTTTCTTTTCTTCTTTAGCATCTTCAAGGGCTTGGACCTGAGACTCTGTCAAAACAATTCCAGACTTCGCAGAATGCTCTTCCAGACGTTTTAATCTCAGGTGCTTCTTCTCTAATTTGTGGCGAAGCCAAATGCTCCTGACGCCGCCAGGGCTAATCACAATGCCTTTTTGTTTTAGCTCATTTGATACGGTTGTCTGACCATGAGTCGGGTATTCTAAACTGTAATCCAAGACAGCGTTTTCAAACTCTTCAGGAACTCTGTTTCCAATTCTTGGTTTTTTACGAGACTTTTCCAGAAGGCCTTCAATACCGTCCTCTTCTACAGCTGCCTTAATGTCGTAGTAATGCTGGCGAGAAACACCAAGCCTTTTACACGCTTGGCTGATATTTCCTAATTTTTCACCTAGCTCTAGAATATTGAGTTTTCTATTGATAACATATTGTTGTTGAGTCATTGGGACTCTCCTTTTCAGTTAAAATTGACTTTGCAATCTAATCTTAACTGAGAGAGTCCTGGCTCATCACTATCCAACCAGACCTATGTATTGTAAACGCTTTTCAATCCTGGGCCAACTAACGCTTAGTCTAGAGCTTGATCCTGATCTTCTAGTTAATTGTCGAAAAGTCATTATTTATGCAATAATTAAGGTGTGTCTAGACTAATATATAATTTTATATTGATCTCAAGTCTTCTGCTCTTAAGCTGTGGTGAGAATCCATTCGGAGAGGAAGATACAGAGAGTATACCTTCTGTGTCCACCGATGACACCATTCCTCCTACTCCTCCTAGCAATTTAGTTATTTCAGGCTTTGGAACCCTGATCAATAGCACTGTTTTAAGTTGGAATCCAAGTACAGATAATACTGAGGTCGCTGGCTATGAGATTGCTATTGGGACTAGTTCGGGAGGACAAGATGTACAAACCTTTACTGATATTGGAAATATTACTTCTTACCAAGTTACGAATATATCACCTGATCTTTCTTCCTCTAATAGCTACTACACAAGTATAAGAGCAAAAGACCTCGCAGGAAATTATAGCGATGTGGCCACAAGCACTTCGTGGTCAATAGCTTTAACTCAAACAACAGGGGCTTATCAGTACCCGGATAACACCTACGCACAGAACTGCTTAGAATATCTGAACTCCGGCTATTACAATGCCGAAGGTGATGGGTTATATTGGCTTGACCCTGATGGAGCAGGAGGAGCCACCCAAATTCAAGCATATTGCGATATGAGCTTAAATGGAGGTGGCTGGACTTTGGTCGCCAACAGACGTGGCGGTTTTGTAAATGTTGAATCTTGTGGTGCCGATCTCAATGCTTTTTTTCAAAATACTTGTGGAATAGTTACAAGTATAGGTTACAGCGATAGCTATAGTATCGGTGATACAAGTGTGCGTGCAGATATCTTAGCTAATAATGAGTTTTTATTTTTAGATTATGATAGTATGGGCAACCCAGATACCGATGATGCCTTTATTATTCATCACAATGCTGACCTTTTTCCAAACTCAACAGGTGTAGTCAATCGTTTTGCAGTTACCCAAGTTTGCGATATTGACAATGCGAATTGTGATAGCTCAAATGTTGAATTTTTGTGGGCTGGAACTGGATTCTTCTCAAGTTCGAGGTGCAACACAGGTTATAGCGGAGGATACGGAGGTAATTATGGTTACTGCCAAAATGGTCCAGGTGCCTATAATTCAAATGAGCTATTTGGCAATCGCGGTTCTTATGCTGAGACAAAATTATGGAACTACGGCGGTTCCAGTGCTAAAGTCTTGCAGCAGCAAATTTTTATTCGTTAAATACAGTAATCTCATATTGTCGAAAAGACTTTAGTATTGTCTAAATATTTAAGATGTATATGTATTACTCCGATTTTAACTTATGAAGTACTTTGCCCTAAGTCTTATTCTAATTTTTAGCCAGAACATTTTTGCTGAAAATAGAAATGATAACTTTCTTGAGAACCATAAATTTTGGCAATCACATAAAGTGCAAAAACATGACTGGCTCTGGAAAATCTTTAGAGACCTAAGAAATCAAGGTATTGTTTCGGGAAATTTGAGCGATATAGAAAAGGAAATCTTATTAAGAAATCCTCATATTACTGATAAAAATAAAATCGAAGTCGGGACTTATGTTCTTCTTCCTATGACAGGACCTAACTTTGGACCCCAAAAAATATCTTCTAGTGAAAAAATTAAGGGAACTGTAAATAACTATAATTTCTATTATCAACCAACTATCATCAACAACACTAATCCAAAACGAATACAGCAACGCTCTCCCGCAATGACAAGACTAAAAGTCAAAGAAGCCATGCATATCGCACGCACTAGCTCTTGGAGCTTAGAAACATTCTTTTCATATAGTCAGCTTAAAACAAATGTCATTTCCGGTGGAGAAATCAACCTAACTTCTAATGAAAACTATGGATTAGGCATTGGATACGGAATCCCAATTGGGTGGGAATCTCTGATGAATTTTTATATCCAAGGTTTTTATGAAGACTACGCTCGCCCTTCAAGTATCCCAAATTTGGACAACCCTCAGTCACTTTTAAAAACAATAGGTACGTCACTTGTTTTACCAATTAGTAAGGATTGGCTGTTAGCGACTCATTTTGAAATCAAAGAAACTCTCTACGCTATTCCAGAAACAAATACCATTTCTTTAAAATCAACTTATCAACCCTACCTTGGAGCTTTAGTCTCTTATAGTCTCTTTGAAAGCGAATCTTTTGGCTCAGAAATTGGTATCCAGGCGAGCTACATCAGCAGCGGACTCAATGATAACTTTCAATCAAAGGACGGGCTTTCACTTCGTGGTATTATGGAAAATAGAGTAACAATGGGTGAACAAAATTTTTATATACAATTCTGGTATGAGCATAAAACAACACAAACTCAATCAACTCAAGCCCAAACGAACTACCTAGGGCTATCGTTAGGTTGGCAAAACTAGACGTTTTAAATCAGGTCGTAAATTTTGCCGCATAGGAGATCCTCCATTACATATAATCAGATCTATCATAGTTTTTATGAATTAAATGGAGACTAATTAGTTTTCTTTCGTGCAAGTTGAAATATACGCTTCGCTTTGTCTTTCCCTGCATTTTCAAAAATTTTAATCACTTTTCGCTCTTTTAACTTTAATACTTTGATACATCCTATTAGAGTTGGAATAGGAATTGGTACAGCTCCATGTTCGATACGACCAAGAAACTGCGCCGATATTTTTAGCTCGCTGGCCAATTTTTTTTGTGTTATCCCGATTGATTCTCTTTCCTCTAAAATATAATTTCCTAAAGATTGGTTTAAATATGTGGACATCACGCTGAGATAACTTTTTTGCTTAGAATGCTGCGATCTACTCATATAATTTCTCCAATCTTTGAGCTGAGTAATTATACAGATTAATACATACATTATACTTTAAACAGGGGCGGTAAAAAAGGTCATTATTCCGCCAGTAGATTGTATTTTTATTCTCTAGACTATAACTTATGAAAAACAAAAAGGTGACTCCTTACAGGGATGAGGACGAGGCCAAACTCCTAAAGCGTATTGGGCGTAGGGTGCAGCAGGATCTATTTGACTTAGATAAGCCCATAGAATGGCTTTCTTTCGAGTCAGAAACAGCTCGCTCTACGATTAGGACCATATTTAATGGGCAATCCAACGTAGGAATATTGACGCTACACAGAATCTCTAAAGCCCTTGGTTACAAAAACGTCTCGGACTTTCTGGACACTTTATGAGTTACTTGCCTTTAGTATCTATTTTAATAATTAACCTCATATATATACGATCATATATACCTAAACATCCGTCAAGGGTTGATCTTTAAAATAAGACGTAAATCGGATTTTAAATATGGCCCTGAAAAAAGGAACTAAACTACTCACACCAACACAGAAAAAAATACTTCTCATTATTGGAAAAAACATGAAGGAAGTCAGAGATCTCCGCGGTTGGACACTCGAAGAAATTGAAGAACGCGGTTTTAAGAATTGGACACACTACAAAGCTTTAGAATCAGGAAAAAAGAATATGAATCTAACGACTTTTTTATTGGCTTGTGCAGTTTTAGACACAACCCCTAATCGACTATTAAAAGGGCTTAATCTCAAAGACTCCCTTAAATAGAATTATCCAATGTTTATTTAAACAGCAACTTTTTTTGTTTGTCTCTGCGATAGCTCATACTTGATAAATAAACACATTTTCCTCATTTCCGTTTTTTCCCACACAGATATATTACTATTGAGTAATATGTTTCTTGATATTTCTACCAAGGATGCTGAACTATGGATAGCAATAGGAACTTCAGGCAAAGCAGACTTCAGTTTTTTTATAAAATTTGAACTGGTAATGTTTGAGTTCAAATAAAAGTCACTGATTACAAAATCAAAATCAACAAAGTTGATTAGTTTTAAGGCTTCTATAGTATCTGGTGCATGATATAGCTGGTAAGAATCTTCGGGGAGAAAATCCTTAACCAAATTGTGGAACTCTTTTTCATCTTCTAAGTGAAGAATATTAAACATTTAAACCCTTAAGCCATTTTTTACCCACGCCAAAAGTCTGGGACTTTTAACTAATAAACTTTGTTTCTTTTGCTTAACAATGTACCACAATTTCCAGCTTAAGCTGGTACAGCTTTCACTTGAATTAAAGAAAATAGACCTATGGCTACCAACACGAAGGCTCAAAATCACAACAGGAAAGAATTAGACCCTGAGTGCAAAAAGTTTATTAACAATTTCTCTAAAAGAATCAAAGAACTGAGACTAGCAAGAAATTGGACACTTGAAGACACAGAAGACAACGGCTATACCTCTTGGAGGCACTGGGGAGAAATCGAAACAAAACAGAAAAATGTGAATCTCTCGACAGTGTATCGAATAGCCAAAGTCTTTAAAATCTCCCCAGATAAATTACTAAAAGGCCTTTGATTTAGAAGTCGAGCTTTTCACCAGTAAGAGCATTAGCCATTTTCTCTGATGAAGAAAGACCTTTTTTAATATTCCTTAAAGCTTCAGTTTTAAAATAGTCGTGGACCTTTCTTATGGAGTAGCCACCTCCCAAAAAAAGACCACTAGCGAATATAATTGTCATAATTGAATCTACTATAGTTTTCATGTGTTCTCCTTACTTAAAATTTACCAATAAAGCACTAACAGCCTTAAGTTTGTCAGCTTCAATCGTTTTTAAAATCTCTAAACATTCTTTAATAACTTCATCTCTTAATATATCTTGTTCCAACAGGTCAAAATAGTCATCCATCGTCGCCGAACAAGCTTTGACGTACATTCTTATACGTTTCTCAGTTAGGTAAACTCTCCCATTCTCAATATGGCCTATTGATTTTCTATGGCATCCACAAAGACTAGCTACATCAGACTGTGAAAGTCCCTTCATTTCTCGAAGACATTTCAAAACCCTGACTTCTTTTGTGATCTTTTTTGTGTCAAAACGTCTTTTATAATTACCTTTACCAATTCTCTTATGGACCGTATGCGCTGCCATATCTGGCAAAATGATTTTCCCTTCAAGAATATTTTTAAATTCTTCATGGGAAACTTTATAGCGTCTAAGTAACTTTTTTATCCTTGATTCACTTAGCTGTGCGCGCCCATTCTCCAACCTTTCTATTGTTCTCTCAGAAGCCTCGATTGCCGTACCAGCAGCAGCCCTAGTGATTTTTTTGATAATTCTAAGGCGCTTTAAGGCTATAGCTTCTTTGGTGAGCTTCAAGCGTTTGATTTTTCCTCGTTTTTTAAACTCAATAATTTTTTCTTCCATATAATGTCTCCTATCAATTCTCATCCAATCGAATAGGTGGAGACATAAAACTTTAAACTTCGCTCGGATGTCCTTCTCTTTAGCGTCCACTGTCTATCAGTTAAAAACACCATCGAAGGTGACGTTTTTGTTGTTTAGACAAGGGACAAAAGAATTTAAAAGAGTTTTTGAATACTTAAGACTTATTGACGCCGCCGACGTTCACCTCCAAACTCTCAAGAACCGAGTAGCAAAGGAGTAGCATATAAGTATCAAACTAATGGGACATTATGGGGCAAACATTAGAGCCAAAATGTTGAAATCAAATTAAACTCACAACCAATTTGTTTTTTATTTCAATAAGTTAAAAAAATAGGCACTTTTTAGTGCCTGCTACTTCACGGAATTGGAGGTGGTGGAGGAATTCGAATCCCCGTAGATGGATTTGCAGTCCACTGCCTAGCCACTCGGCCACACCACCCTAATTTGGGCTACGCTGTCGGGCAGCCACACCGCCCTACCGCTGAGTACTGATACTACGGCCCCCAGGGAAAGCAAGCAAGGACGGGGTCTTAGCGCGTAGCAAAATCTTGAAAGCGAAACTTTTCCAGACTATGAAAGTCCTGAGAAGTCCAAATTTGAGCTTCCTCAAGGTGTCTTTGCTCAATCCATGGGCTTAAATCCAAATCAGCCAATGTCCTCGCCACCCTAAGGAGGCTGAGCCTGCGCCGGTGACTTGAGGAGTGAGGGATCCACTCTTCATCCATCTTAGGGGATAGTCCATCCATCAGTTGGGCGAGTTCCAGCTTTTGATTCACCTTTTCTCTATTCTCCAGACGACTGACAAAATCACGCGCCTTTTCAAGCTCCTCTTTGATATGAAGCAAAGGCACTTGCACCTCTGATTGACGAGGCTTCATCAAATGAAAGATACAAAATCGATCCAAAAAAGGACCGCTTAAGTTTTCCAGATAGTTTCTCAGTCGAAGGGAAGAACAGCGGCAATCGTGAGGATGACTAGGATGAAACTGGCCACACCGACATAAATTTGTCGTAGCTAAAACCAAAGTGTCTGCAGGAAAAACCTTACGGCTCCCCGCCCGGGATAAGTAAATGATTCCTTTTTCCATGGGTTCACGCAGGGCACTTTGTACGTGGGGATGAAATTCTAAAAGCTCATCTAAAATGAGGGCTCCTCCGTGAGCCAGGGAAATTTCGCCAAACTTGGGAGGACGGCCACCCCCCACCATAGCTAGGGGGGAGGAACTATGGTGGGGTTGCACACAGGGGCGCCAGTCCAATTTCCTGCCTGAGAGCATCCAATATTTTTTTGCAGTCAGAAAGCTCTTCTGTTCTGGAGGGCGTAAAAGAGGAACCAAACTCTCCACGAGCGTGGTTTTACCGGCCCCAGCATGACCAGCCAACAGTAAAGAATGCTCGCCCAAGGCAACAATAGAGATAAGACGTGCTAAATTTGTGGGAAAGCGAAGGGCCGAATTGATCTCTGGCTCCTGAACGGTTAAAAAATCCTCACCACCCTCTTGTAAAGTCTCTTGATTCCACTCCGATAGACTTTTCCAGACCCTTCGATCAAAGCGGAAACTTTGCTCGCTAGGACCCGTCACCACTTTTTTATTAAAATCTTCATAGTTTAAAAGAGGAAGATCATTGGGCATTGAGACCTCACCTTTTAAACTGAGCGCCCCATAAACATAGGAGTTCGTAAGATCCAAAGCACCGATTTGCTCAGACTCCAATAAAATCCCCACAGCAATGGGAAGATCCAGGCCTTGGCTTGTTTTGCGAAAATAGTGGGGCGACAGGTTTACCAAAACTTGCTTGCCAGCTGGCATGCGAAAGCCTTGATAGCGAAGAGCCGACAAAATTCGCCTCGAGCTCTCTTTAATGACCTGATCCGCCAACCCTAAGATTTGTATTTGTGAAATACCTGGCGTTAGCACAACTTCTAAGCGCACGGGCCTTAAACCAAAATCCGAACCAACAAAAGATTGAATCACCATGACCGCAGCTTTTGCAAAATGGGTTCTTGTGCCTATGGGTATAAATGACTTTTAGTAAAAATCTCTTCGAGTTCTGGAATATGACCGGACACTACATCTGAGAAAAAACTTGTGCGAATTGAGTGGCACCTTTGCCAATTTCGTTATGACGCACCTCTGAGGTATTGACGATTTTCCCGTCCAGCTCTGGGGGAATTCGCCAGGACCGAGCATAAGAAAAGTCGCGAAACTCCTGAGGGCTATCAAAACATTCAAAAAGACAATCGTACTTTTTTCGAATCATGTTCTTATCCCCATAGATCTCGTGAAGCACAAATAAAATCTGATCATTGGCTAACAACATATTTTTTTCAAAAGGAAGAATCGCATCAATCTGATCCTGTTTGTTTTGCCCAATCACTTGTAATTCCTCCCAGGTTCGACCACCGATCTCATCAAAGGAGCCCAAAAGCCCATTCTCTGCAATTTCACGCACTCGAATATTGAATTTTTCAGGATGGGTGGCGTATTCAGTTTCATGAAGTAGCAAAAATTCATTTCGATAAAAAGTATCAACAAGATTTCGATCTGACAAAAACTCGAGAAGAGCTTGAAAGTCGGCTTCGGTTTCATGGGGAAAGTTAAAGATAAAATTGAGAGAATTCCATATATTGAGTTGATTGGCTGTTTGCAAATGATTGCGAATGCGGCCCAGGCTCACCCTTTTATGGATCATCTCTTGAATCTTTTCACTCACTGTTTCAGCTCCATACCAAAGCTTAACACAACCTGAATCTTTTATTTTTTTAGCAATATCATCATTAAAAATTCTAAAGTTTGCCGAATCAGAAAAGCGAATATCTAGCCTCCATCCTTTTGCGGCCTCGTAAAAGTCATCAATGAATTTTTTATTTAAATTGATATTGTTATTATAAAAGCGAAAATAGCGCAGTCCCCGTTTTTGCAATTGCACCAGGTTACTTACAATTTGCTCAACCTCCCATGCCGAGTGGTGCTTTTCCAGTCCATCTGAACAAAATGCACAAGTGAAAGGACATCCCACTGAAAATTTGTAGGGAACAATAAATATCTCAGGAAAGTCCCTGACCTCCCTATTCTTCTCTAAAAATGAAGAGGGGAATAGGCTTTCCATATCCACATAAGCATCCTTAGAGTTTTTAATGTCGTATTTTGGCAGAATATCTTTCATTTTAGAAAAATAACTTCTTTCCTGAATCAATCGAGAGATGGCATCGGAGTGCAGATCCTCCCCGTCCTCTAATCTTTTTAAAACTTGAGGGAAGGTCGTGTGGCCATTTTTTTCAAAGTAGTGATCAATGGGGTCTAAACTCCCCAGTTCCGTGCGAAGGTGGGACAAATAAGACGTCCCCACTTGGTTGATACATTGACGTCCTCCCAAAAAAATGGGGATAGTAAAGCTTTCTTTGAGTGCCGAGGCAAACAAGATGGCAAAATGCAGAGCCCCTTTACTGTAGATAGAAGAGTAGCCAATGCGATCCAAGGAGAGACCTATATATTGATAATTTCGATTGGGAATTTCACCGATGAGAGTCTCAATCCAAGTTGATAGGTCGGATTCCGGCTGCCTCCAACCACCATGGATGCGGGCTTTCAATCGGCCTTCTTCCGATAAAATTTGATTATCTGCTAAACTAAAAAATGAGGCCTTTCGAATTCTATTTAAGGCCATATTGAAATCAAAAAAATCCACATCAAAACCAGAGGCTTCTAGTCCGCCTCCGACAAAAGCCGTGCCCATATTAATATCTAAAAAAGCTTTTTTAGTATAAAGCGAAGTGCTTGGTGTGGTTATAAGCAAAACCTTGGGTTGCTCACTAGCCACAGGAAATACCCTCTTTTCGATTCTTCTTATTCGCCGACGGGCGCATCGACTTCAGGTCCCTGAGACAAAGGATGATGCTCATCAACGGTATCCTGCATCTTTTTTGTCGACACATTCGTGTAGATTTGAGTGGTTTGAATACTTGAATGTCCCAATAGCTTTTGAATGGAGCGCAAATCTGCACCCGATTCCAAAAGGGCCGTGGCACAGCCATGGCGAAACTGATGGGGATGAATGGTTTTTTCAAATCCTGCTCGTTTCGACCAAGTATCGAGCCATCGCCAAATATCGACCCGACTTGGCCTTTTACCCCGATCATTCACTAAGATAGAATTTTCTGTATCACGAGCCAGATGAGGCCGCACTTGTCGCAAGTACAACTTTAACTCTGTCAATAAATGTTCTGTAAGGGGAACAATTCGCTCCTTGCCACCCTTACCAACGACCTTCAACCAACTGTCTGTTTCATGGAAATCGGACAGGTTAAATTGGATCAATTCACTGACTCGACAGCCAAGGCCAAACAACAAAGTGAGAGTCACTTGGTTGCGAGCCGACTTATAAGGGTCATCCACTCGACACGCAGACATGAGCTTTTGAAAGTCTTCAAAACTGAGGGCTTCTGGAAGCTTTACTTCCACTTTGGGTGGACGCAACTGGCTCAGATCAGGGATTTTATCACCCATACGCTGGCAGAAGCGATAATAAGTACGAATGCTACTGATCATGCGGGCCTGTGATCTTGTGGAAAGCTTTTGCTTTCCCATGAATTCATAAATAGCATTGAGGTCTCGATGCTTATCTAAAAACTCGGAAAAAAGCTCAAGGTCCCTGCGATAAGCAAGAACTGTATTCTGCGATCTTCCGCGGACATTTTGCAAATCCTCAAAAAATTCAACCCAATAAGGCAAAGTCATCAATTTATTGTTACATAGGCTCTTGCAATTGCAAGCTCTTTTCTATTGGAGGTTTCCGACTCAGTATGTCGCCTGTGCTTGCAGTTTTTTAGGCTTGTCCATGGCTAAACGGCGCAGCCCAGCCCGGGGATAATAATGTTTTAAAATTTCACGGTAGGTTTTGCCTTGAACAG
>JAGQZY010000053.1 GCA_020435205.1 Bdellovibrionales bacterium
AAAGTCCATCTTTAAAAACCATGGAAAAATAGGCTTTCAGACCCGCCTTCATGACTTCTTCCCTGCTAATGTCGTCCTGATCAAAAGCTTTCGGATTACCTATAGGTAAACCTTTAAGCTCCTCCATAACCAAGACTCTAGGTCCAGAAAACTCAAGATAGACGGTGGGAATGATAACAGCATCATTATTAGAAAAGTTCTCTTGAAAGCGACGGATATTATTAGCTTCCACCACAAAATTTGTTTCTAAAGACATAGATCTTGCGAACTCATTGACCATCCCTTGGGGATTAAAAATTTTTGACTCCGGAATGTAGGTTTCAGCCAGGTCAGCCAATAAATGCAAAATGCGAACATCGTCCTCAATAATTCGCGATATTCCCGGTTTTTGGATTTTGACAACAACAGCCGTGCCATCCATGAGGCGGGCGCGATGAACCTGAGCTATACTTGCCGAGCCTATGGCTTTTTCAGAAAACTCAGAAAAAACCTTTTTATACCCTTGAGGAAATTGCTCTTCCAAAACATTTTCAATATCTGAAAAGGCTAAGGGCGGAACCTGATCCTGGAGGATGCGAAACTCTCTGATGTAGTCACTAGGGATGACATCCGGCCGAGTGGCCATAAGTTGACCAAGCTTAATAAAGGTTGGCCCCAACTCTTCAAAACACATGCGCACTCGTTGCGGCAAAGACAGATGGCTGTATTCTTTGGATTCGCTTTTTTGTAGAATATAGGCCTGAAGTTTAACTCTTTGGGCGACGTCTTGAAACCCGTACTTTACCGCGACGCTGACTATCTTTTTTAGTCTTCCCACGTTTTTTATTGTCACGCCTATCTGTTTTGGAGCCTGTAACCAACTCATCGGAACCTTCCTTAGTAAGTAAAAAGTCGATTTGACCTTCATCTGTGTTGACTGCGGCCACTTGTACCCGCACCACATCTCCGAGTCTAAAAGTTTGACCCGAGCGCTTGCCTTTGAGCAAAAGCTTTTCTTCGTCAAACTCAAAGAAATCATCTCCTAAATTTTCCACTTTGACCAGCCCATCAATGTCATATTGTCTGAGCAAGACAAAAACCCCAAATTTAGCAACGCTACTAATAACTCCTGGGAAAAACTCACCAACCTTTTCTTTGAGAAAGCGAGCTTTTTTAATGCTGATCACTTGACGTTCGGCTTTCACGGCTCTTTGCTCACAGGCACTAAGAACAGTACCAAAAGTCGTGAGGTCATCTTCGGAGTACAAGTATCCTGAAGAGGACGAAGTAAAGAGCTTTTTAAGAATGCGGTGAACAACAAGATCTGGATATCTGCGGATGGGAGAGGTAAAATGAGTGTAGTCCTGAAAACCAAGGCCAAAATGACCGACATTATCCATGACGTAACGAGCCTGGCTCATAGATCGCAGGGTCAAGATATTAAGCACAACCCCTTCAGGTTTACCCGTAAAATCTTGCAAACACCGACTCAATTTTTTTTGCAAATGCCCACCACTGAGTTTTTTATCACTTCCAAAAGTTTTTAAAAACTGTTGGATCTTAGCGACATCCTCTGCCTTCGGTGGCTCATGCACTCGATAAAGTGCTGGCTGCTCTTTGCTTTGGATGAGTTTAGCTACACTGATGTTGGCCACCAACATCATCTCTTCGATGAGGCGATGGGCAAATAATCTTTCATTCTTAATTACATCAACAGGTTCACCCAATTCGTTGACCACCACTTCAGTTTCGGGAACCTCTAGGTCAAGGGAACCCTCACGAAATCGTTTTGCCATGAGAATCTTTGCGAGATCGGCAGCCAACTTAATATTTTGTTCCACAGCTTTAATCTCATGATCCTGCTCTTCGTTTAAAATTTCTTGTGCCTCACCATAGGTCACGCGAGCTTTGGACTGGATGACAGCCTCGTAAACCTGAGACTGACTGACCACCCCATCGAAACCTAAGTCCATTTCACAGACAAAAGCCAATCGATCGACTTTTGGCTTTAAGGAGCAAATTCCATTGGAGAGTTCTTCTGGAAGCATGGGAACAACATAATTTGGTAAATAGACACTGGTCCCCCGTTCAAAAGCATTATCGTCAAGGTAGGTGCCAGGCCTCACGTAGTGGCTGACATCAGCAATGGCAACCCACAGCCGAAATCCTTGGCTGATTTGCTCGACGTAAATAGCATCGTCAAAATCTTTTGCAGTTACGCCATCGATAGTAATAAACGTGAGGTCACGAAGATCCTTTCTTCCGGCAATATCCTTTTCCGTCACCTGTTGCGAAATGGTTCGGGCTTCATTCATCGCCGCACCGGCAAAATCGATAGGAATCTCATTCATGTGCAGAACTTTTTTAAGATCGCTGTTAGCATCACCTGCATCACCAATGATTTCCACAACGCGGCCAGTGAAACCCTGGCCTTTGGAGGGATATTCAACGATATCAACAGCGACTAAATCTCCCTCAACCGCACCTCTAGAATTTTTAAAAGGGATGGCAAGAGGGACCCCCCAGCGCTGGAAACCATCATAGAGAACAAGGTCGCCGTTGGGTTGTTTTTTGACCTTACCCACGACGCGGCGGACACCCCTCTCCAGGACTTTGAGATCTGTACCGAAGTAGCGATTTCCACCCTTTTCCTTTTCGAGGCTGACCTCGACGCGATCGTTAGTCATCACCCCACGCATTTCGTTACGGGCAATGTACAAATCAGGAAGCTCGGAATCATCGGGAATGAGAAAGCCAAATCCATCAGGATGACGTTTGGCTACGCCAATTATTCTATCCAGTTTCATTGCTATCGAGACTAGCACAAAGAGGTTGGGGATGCTAATAGATTTGCTGTTATGGAATTCAAACCTATTGGGGTCGTTGACTCCCCCTTTCATCATAAATTTGCGACGCCAAGGCAGCCTGCTGCCAGTCCCAGCAGTCGCGCCATCCTAGTTTTGGATAGAACCATCGTCGCCGAGGGCTGCCTTCATTCCCTGGAGGGATTTTCCCACCTTTGGGTGATATTCCATTTTCATCAGACCCAATGGGGAAACCCCCACGGCAAGGTTCAGCCACCACGCTTGCGAGGTGAGAAGGTGGGCGTTTTTGCCAGCCGAAGCCCCCATCGACCCAATCCCATTGGCTTATCTTTAGTGAAAATTGAAAATATTGATTTTAAAAATATGCATATTGAAATCTCTGGAGTCGATGTGGTTGATCAAACTCCGATCATAGATATCAAGCCTTATATTGGCAGTTATGATCGACCCGAAGTTTGGCAAGAAGGCTGGCCGGCTAACATCAAAGACTCCGTTAATAAAGTCACCTGGAGTCCACAGGCACTTGCAGATAGTGAAACCCACGGCGTTCCCAATGAGATTAAAAAAGTGGTGGAAGAAAGCCTAAGTGCGGACGTCAGAAACAGGGCTGACAAAAAAATCAATGACCCAAATAAAGTCTTTGCAGCCAAAATAAGTGACTGGGATTTTTATTTTCAGTGGCTAGGTGACCATTTTAACGTCGTCGAAGTTATAAAAAACTGAAAGTGATTTTTGCTTTTTTGGGAATTGGCTTTTATCGGCTTGCTAATTACGCCACCACCAACGTGCCAAATTCTAAAGGTTATCAAGACGCTTCATCAAAAGATGGTCCGCAAAAACCGACCAAGTCATAGCCTCAACAATTGGTAAGGCACGAATGGCCACACAAGGATCATGACGGCCCTGCTTGGCCACATCATTGATACTAGAAGTGGGCTTGAAAGCTAAGCGAAAGGCAATGGGCTCACCCGTTGTAATGCCCCCGCGAATACCACCATAGAGTTCTGATTTGTGCTTTTGATGAAACTCACTACCCTTTTGATTGACGGACTCAAACCCTGCCCCCAACTCAACGCCAACACATGCATTGGTGGTCATAAAGGCCGTAGTTAAGTCTGACTTCATTTTATGAAAAATGGGTTGCCCCAAAAAAGAAGGTGGCTGTTGCACTTTCAACTCGACAAGAGCCCCATAGCTTTCACCTTCCGCTTTTGCTTCCTGCAAAAGGTTTTCTAGGTCAGAAGCGGTCGAATCCGATGCCTTCCAAGGCCCCACCTGTAGCAACTGACTGGATATCTGCATTTCGCTATGTAAAGCTTGGCAAAGCATTCTTGCAACAGCACCGGCGATCACCCAATTCACGGTCTCGCGAGCTGAGGCTCTGCCTCCGCCTCGGTGGTCCCAATGGGCGTACTTGCCAGACCACATATCGTCGGCGTGGCCCCTACGAGGCCTGTCTTTAATGTCTGCATAGTCTTTCGATCGAGAGTCACTATTTTCTACGATGATAGCGATGGGGGTTCCCAATGTTTTGCCCTCAAAAACTCCACTCAGAATTTTAGGCTGATCCAATTCTTGGCGACCACTCACAGAGGCTCCACCAGGTCGGCGCCTTTCTAAAAAATTTTTGAGAAGATCAAAATCAAATTCCAAACCGGCGGGGCAACCCTCAATAACAACACCCATAGTGGCACCATGGCTCTCACCAAATGTTGTCCATCGAAAGATTTGTCCAAAGGAATTATTTGTCATAGTTCTTCCAAAACTCCTGTTGCCCTTGAGCCTGCCCCAAGAACATAGCCAATCCATCCTGGTATTGGCAACCATAGTTGTAAGCACAAAGAATCCCTGGGGAATCTTGAGTGTAATTGAGGTCTATCACTCGTTCCGGCCTCCATTCTTTGGGTGGAAACACCCCTTCACTATCAAAAGCTTCTCGCCCCACAGCCCAAAGAATCACTTCTGGAGAGAGCTGTGGCTCGCCCATTTTTAACTTCCCCGTGCGGGAGGAATAAAAGGAAGCGGAAGGGAAAACCTCTTGAATGGTCTCTAATGTTCCACCACCTCCCCATACAGCGACTTTTTTGCCAAGAAATTTTTCAACAGCAATTTTTAAACCCTGACCATCGGTGCTGTGGCCCTGCCAAACGCCATCGATATTGACCAAAGTGTTTAATGAGGAGTTCCTTGACCCAAGGGTTGAGGCTGCTTTGCTTTTCAGGGGGCTAGTGACTGCCGCCCAATGTAGGCCCCATTCACTCAAAAGAGGAAGAGCCTCATCCCATTCCTCTGCTGACATATCTACAGCCAGTGTATTGGCCTGACGGGATCGAAAAAACAAGCGATGATGACTTGGGGTTAAGCTGTGGCGAACCGGTGAGCCAAGAATAGCCGCCCACCTTGAGAGTTGTGGTTGAAAGTTAAGAACATCCAACAACAGAGGCTGATCGGGACTGGAGCCCCTGCCTTCACGAAAAAAGCTAAAGGGCATGGCCTGAGCCATGAGCAAACGAAACCATGACCAGCGCCCATTAATAGACGATGGTAAAAAGACTCTGCTAGTTGGGGACTCCTGCCACCAATCCCAACCTAATTTTAATTCGTTAAAATTATCAATGGGGACTGCCAATTTGCATAAACCTTCAACCTTCTCTAAATCATTGAGTGTTTCTAGCAAAGATTCTTTTCGCTGATGCAAAGACTGAATGGGAGCCCTTTGCCCCCCCCACTCTAAGGGCCAATCCCATTGGTCAAATTCATCTACCAACTCTAAACTTTCTTGAATTTTGTTCGGATCGCGTAAGGAAAAAACCGTAGGAAAGGCAATACCTTTTAAATTTGCAATCGTCTCGTCATCTAACAAATCATCGCGAATTTCAAAACGACAATCGGTGAGTTCAAATAGGTCATTCAAACTCTCTTTTTGGTGAGTTGGTAAAAGAGTGCAAACCCAATGTCCTCTTGCCTGATTAGCCACCGGAATCTGAAAGTATTTGGCAAAATAGAGCTTTTCCGCCTCATCAGAAGCTTCTAGGCTCGGAGGCAGCTCCAACTCGCGGGTTGCCATTTCGCTATACCTTTTTTGTCTTTCTTCAAAACGCTCTGGCGGCAAGGCTAAACCTGATGCCAAATTAGGCCTATCTAAAAATAAGGAACGAGAACTATCCATCCCTCGTTGCAACCAGAGAACTTCTGCCCCCTTGGGCAATTCTCCCTGAAAGCCAGCCCCTAATGCAAGCGCCAAAGTTTCGCCACTCGATTCCTCAAGAATTTCCCCGAGAAACTTTTGTTCAAATTTTCGAAATGTCGCTTCACCTTCATTAGTAAAAATGTCTTTTATGCTTCGCCCAGTTCTATTTTCAATCTCTTCATCCAAACAAAGACAAGTGACATCAGGAAAGTAATTTTTAAGCCGCCCAAGAAGAGAAGATTTCCCAACTCCGCGGTGGCCAATGAGAAAGAGCTTCACGACTCACCCACGATCTTCCAAAACTGAGGAAAGCTCTTATCGACCACATTGGGATTGAGAATGTCTATGTGTGCACCCTGCTGCCGTGCTAGAGCCGCTGCCATAGCCATACGGTGATCTTGGTCTGGATCAAACTTAAAAGAAAATCCAGAATAATCTTTATTGGGAGCTCCTTGAATATAAAAGCTATGGTTTTCATATTGGCAACTGTGACCAAGACGACTCAATAAATCGATAGTGTTTTCAATGCGATTGGATTCTTTATGAATCAAATGATCAATTCCGGTAATTTTTGACACCCCATGCGCACGAGCCAGAACCAATGACAAAACTGGGAACAAATCCGGGGAGTCACTTAAATCAAATTCTGCAGCTTTTAAGGATTCCGCTTTTTTAATTTTTAAACATCCAGATTTTTGTTCAATAAAGCCATTTAAACTCTTCAATATTTCAATAAAAGAAAAATCTGGCTGCAAAGATGAGGATGGGAAATAAGAAATACTGGCCTCTCCACACAAAGTCGCAAAACTTGCTACAACAAAGGCCGAACTCATATCGGGCTCAACGGCCACATGCTTCTTGCTAAGAGTTTGGTTGCTTGGAACAGTGACAAGATGACTGTCTTCAAAAATTTCCATTCCCAGATCTTTGAGCACGGCGATAGTCATTTTTAAGTAGGATTGGGATCTTTGTTGCGCACTCAGTTTTAGATTTAAATCAAAAGGCAGCTGCCAAGCGCTCAGTAGAATAGCTGAGGGGTACTGACTCGACACCTGCATCTCAACATTAAGTTCATCGATAGGGTTCCAACCTTGACCGGAAAGACGGAGCCAATCTCTATCGGTAAACTGACCGTCTACACCCAAGCGATGTAACAAATCGATCAATGGACGGTGAGGTCGCTGAAAAAGCCTTTCTTCACCCGTGAGTTCAAACACTCCGGGAATGCGAGAAAGCCTGGCCATTAAAAAGCGCAGGACTGTTCCTGCCGCCCCACAATCATAAACTTGAAAGGGGTCCAACGTAAGTGCCTGAATGGCCGCCTTCATTTTGCTGACGTCATCACAGCGGGACAGACCGGAAATCTGCAAATCCGGAAAAAAAGATTGGGCGATGAGGTATCGATTGAAAAGGGATTTGGAGGCCTCAATTTCGCCCTGAAAGGAAAATGCTCTTATTTGATCCACCCCTGTCTCTTAGCCTCAGAGAGCAGGTCCGTCAATAGCACTGGCTGAACTGAGGGTTTCCCGACTCCTTTTAAGAAAACAAAATTGAGCTGTCCTTGATCATTGATTTTTTTATCGGCTAAGAGCAGCCTTTCAATGGCTTTGAGCGCTGGCTTTCGATACCAACGAAATTCGTAAGCTGGGCCACGGGAGAATTTTTCTGAAATTACCGACATGATTTTATCGTAACCGACTTGTGAAAGTAGGCCTCGGTAGCGGCTCCACTCCAATGAAAAAAAGATTCCCTGGAGGACACTATCACCATGGGGCCATTCAAAGTGACTTTCTAAAGCATGGCCCAGGGAATGCCCAAAGTTGAGAGTTTGGCGAATGGTTTTACTTTCATAAGGGTCCTGCAAAATGACATGGTATTTGTCTTCAATGCAGTTTTTCATAAAGCGCCACATGAAATCTTCAACGGGTCGCCTTTCTTCAATGATTTCCCGAAAGAATTGCGACTCACCAATCAAGGCCATTTTTATCAATTCGCCATAGGCTTGCTCCTTCAATTCCCTTGGCGAGGACTCTAAAAGCTCTTTCACTACAAAGACTTTTTGAGCGGGATAAAAGGTACCAATTTGATTTTTAGCACCCGCCATATTCAGAGCGTTCTTACCACCATGGGCGGAGTCCATGGCAGCAAGCCAAGTACTCGGTATATGAATGAGGCCCACTCCTCTCTTTAAAATCGAGGCGACAAAACCTGCAAAATCCCCAAGACTCCCACCACCAAGAGCCACCAATGTGTGGCTACGCTTGACCGGCTGAGGCCAAGGTTTAAGAACAGTCTCTAGGTTTTTCGGGAAGTCTCGAAAACTTTTTAAAGGCTCTCCAGCTTTTAAACCTAGGCGATGGGGAAAGCTCTCTACAAAGTCCTGCAAGTCGAACTCTTCACTATAAAGACTTTCCAGTTGTTTATCATAGAGCAAAAAATGAGTGTCTGGGTCCAACTTATAAAATGGCAACTGAGCTCTGACTATAATTTTGCTTTTGAAATTGTCCGGTTTAAACATAAGGCACCCCTACTAGATCCTTAGTTTCCCTAGCTAAGCTATGCTCGTCAATGGTTCGGCCCAGGAGGTAATTCCCAATCGATAGGAGCCTGCCCTGTTTTAATTAAAAAATCGTTAGCTTTAGAAAAGTGGCGACAGCCAAAAAAGCCGCGAGAGGCAGAAAGAGGCGATGGGTGAGGGGCCTCCAAAATCAAATGACGAGATCGATCCACAAAGGCGGCTTTTTTTTGCGCATAACTTCCCCACAGCATAAACACCATAGGAAGCTCTCTTTCATTGAGAATTTCAATCACCCGATCGGTAAAAGTTTCCCAACCTTTGTTGCGATGGGATGCGGCCTGACCACTTTCCACGGTCAGCACACTATTCAGAAGCAATACGCCTTGATCAGCCCAATGTTCAAGGTAACCGTGACCTTTATTTTCAATGCCAAGATCCGATTTCAGTTCTTTGTAGATGTTAACCAATGAAGGCGGAACTCTCACTTCAGGGCGCACAGAAAAACAAAGGCCATGGGCCTGTCCCGGGCCATGATAGGGATCTTGGCCAAGAATCACCACTTTCACGTCAGGAAAGGGGGTGTGATCAAAAGCCGCAAAGTACTCTTGAGTTTTGGGGTAGATGATTTTGCCCTTTTTGTATTGCTCTGCCAGAAACTGGCGCAATTCCTTCATGTAGTCTTTTTCAAACTCATTCCCCAGCTGTTTCTTCCAACTGGGTTCAATTTGCACTGACGGATTTGTACTGGCCATAACTCCCCTTTTCTAAGGACTTACCTAATGCCACCCGAGAAAGCCACCAACACTGCACCGCCACCAAAGATTGATCTTTTAACTTACTGTTTTTACTTATAAAATGTGTATATTGACAGGGACTCATTTGACCTCACATTAAAGGGGTGAGGATAATCTATGTATAAGGTGAATCTAGAAAGTTTAAGCATCAACGAAAAGGAAGTCTCTGCCTATGTCCAACAGCAGATGATGGACTTAGCCCCCCACGTGGATCCAAGCAAACCCATTGAAGTGAATTTGATTGAGACTGACCGTGGTTTTGAAGTGGAACTCACAGCGAACCACTTAGAAGGTTTTGTACAGACGGTGGGCGCCGATAAGAACCTCTTTACCGCCATACGCAATGCGAAGGAGGGTTTGTTGCAGTATTTTGTGGAGCTGGAAGACGAATTGGAACCCCACAAGCGAGAGCAAGTGCTTTCCCATTACAACCGCCATGGGAACATCTACTTGCATTAAAAGTGAGCAGCCAGTAAACAAAGGCTATGGGACGAGATAAAAACACCTGTTATTATATCAACTACCGCGACCCTAAGGATGCCAGTCTGGTGACCCTTAAAGCGAAAACCATTGAGGACTCTTCCTTGGGCTTAAGCTTTGTGGCTATTTCTGATTTCGTTTTTGAAACCGATTCCATTTTGGTCAATCCTGAAGAAGAAGCTAAGAAATTGCAGTTCGAGGACGTAAAAACCCTGCATTTATCCATTTATTCTATTGTCTCCATTGCTGAGGTAGGGGAACATAAAAAGAAATTGGAATTTAAGAATGATAAATCCAATCTTTTTGTTTTGAAATCTGACCCAGCAGGAGCTCCTAACAATTGATTTTTTTACTAGTGATTCTCACTGCTTTCGGGCAGACCGATTATTGCAAAGATAAAAATTGGGTTGCCCCTCACTATGCAGATTTGCAAAAAAAGATCGATGATAAACTCGCCCAATCGGCTCATCTCGTGCCCATCGCAAAAGAGGCCGATCAAGTCTTGTCAAAACTCATTCAAGCCAAATCCCCCATTCTCTTTAATTGGTTAGAAAAACGTCAGCTGATGTCGGCGAAAGAAGAGGAAATTGCTAAAAAGTGGCGTCAATACTATCTAGAAAACTTCATATTGAGTGAGTTCCCCAATAAAAATGAAAAAATCAATGCCGCCGTCGAAGGAACCTTTCAATCCATCAACCAAACTGCCTTCAAAGACTCCTTCAAAAAGAGAGCGGAAAAACTTTTTAAGCAAGCAAAGGCGGACAGTCTAAAAGTGGTCAATGGATGGCTCATTGACGAAAAAGCAAAAAAAGAAATCTCTGAACGCCTTGGTGCTACTGAGCTCTATTGGTTTCATGGACTCAAGGGAAGCAAGTTTGAAAAAATGCCCTTAGAGTTCTTAAAGTGGGGCGTGGCCTATGACCCCATTCCCAACCACATCAATATGGGAGTGCAATCCCTTCGCTACAAAAGTGATTCCACCCTGTACTCGGTTTTTGCTCATGAGTTGGGTCATGCATTTGACTCTTGTCGCTGGGGAGCTTTTTTTAAAAGTAAGAATCCCTTTGAAAAATTGCACCAATGTTTGCGCTCGCAGGAATCAACGAAAGCCCAGAAGCGTGATGATTCTAAACTCGAGGAGTTAAAAAAATCAGGAAAGCTCCCCATAGAGGTGGCTCAATCCTTAGTCGCCAACCCTACCTGCAATCGAACTTTTTACCCACCTATTGGATTGCAGCAAGAGCAGATCCTTGAAGTTTTTGCGGATTGGTTTGCTGCCGAAGTGGTCGCGGTGAGTCCTTATCTTGACGATCAGGTGCGCGCTGATCTTTGCGAATTCAAGGAGCTCAATCCTGGGTCTTCCTATATTAGCAACCAAGATCGCCTCGAGAAAATTTATTTTACCCAGCCCAAAATCCAGGCAGCCTTGAAGGTCGCCACAAACGCAAAGTACTGCCCCCTCTGACCCTAGACCAGGCCAGTTGACTTTCCCATTTTTTACACATAACTTACATTTTACTTACATAGTTCACGGAAGGAGTCACCATGGAAGTCAGCAATCCCATACAGCCCCTCACCCCCAAGGAAAAGTTGGTGTTGGAGTTCATTGAAAGCTATATCGAAGACCAAGGCTATTCACCGAGCTACGCCGAGATTCAAGACCATTTTGGTTTTGCCTCCATCAATTCAGTACAAAATTATTTAAAGCAGCTCGAAAGCAAAGACTATTTATTCACACCTGGTGGAAATCAAAAGCGCGCTATCCGAGTTTTACGTTCCTCCAAAGCTATGCCTGACAACCTCCGTGAAATTCGCACTCGGCTGACTCCTAATATCACTGTACCCTTATTGGGGATGGTTGCTGCGGGCGCCCCGATTGAACATTTGAAACATGATGAGTACATCGATATCCCTGTGTCCTTATTAAAAAATCCCGATATGACCTATGCTTTACAAGTGCAAGGGGACTCCATGATTGAAGATGGTATCCACGACGGCGATACCATTTTGGTGCAAAGACAACAGTTTGCTAATGACGGTGAAATCATTGTTGCTGTCGTCAATCACGAAGCCACGGTGAAGCGTTACTACAGTCCTAAAAAGCAGACTGGCCACCGCGTTGAACTGCGCCCTGCGAACTCCAGTATGGAATCCTTTTGGTATGATCCGCGCGAAGTCGACATTCGCGGCATTGTGGTTGGACTGATTCGAAAGTACTCCTGATGAAACCTAAGGCCTTGTTTATTCGTCTCGATCGAATGGGAGACCTAGTTCTCAGTCTCCCCTGTGATCACTTGGTGAGTGATCAATACGATGTCCATTGGCTCGTCCCGAAAGGCCTTGATTTTGTTGTGGAAGCCACCCGACCCCAAAGGAATTTTTCAACCTCCGCCCGCACTTGGAGTTGGAAAACATTTTTTGAGTTTCTCAATTTAGTAAACACATTAAAACCAAAGGTTGCTATTTGTTTCCATGTACCATGGTGGATTCCGATGGCCTTATTTGTGGCTCGCGTCCCTCTACGCGGAGGCGTTTTATCCCAATGGCACTCCTACTTATTTTTAAACAAAGGCTTACGACAAAAGCGTAGCCGTTGTGAACAGCACGAGATGGAATACAATTACTTACTCACGGAATATGTTTTTGATTTACCAAAAGATAAAAGTCAGTGGACGCCTTTGCAAATGAAGGCCCCAGAAAACTTTAAAGCCTTTTCCTTTGATCGTGATCAAAAATATTTTGTGGTCCACCCTGGCATGGGTGGCTCCGCTCTCAACTGGCCTACCGATCAATATTATAAAGTCATCGATGATTTAAGTCATCGGGCCCAAGTGGTGATCACGGGAACTGCGGCCGACCTTCCCTACATCAACCCCCTTAAACAGAAATTAAAAGACAACCCTCGAGTGACTTGGTTGGACCAACAGCTCGATGGAAGTCAGTTGTTAAACTTGTTAAACGATGCCATTGCCATCCTTGCCCCCAGCACAGGAGTGCTCCATTTGAGCGCCTCGCTGGGGGCTCCCTCTCTGGGGATTTACAGCCCTATTTTAGTGCATCAAGCTCGCCGCTGGGGCCCCAAGGGCCCCCAAGCCTGGAGCTTTTCTCCGCAAGTGCAATGCCCGTCTCAGTTCGAATGCTTAGGAAAAAAATGCCCCCATTTCTTCTGCATGGAAGGCCTAGAAACTGGGCCGGTAGTAGAAAAGGCCCTTTCTTTTCTGAATTGAAGCTTTTCATGCGCTGCATTTGACACCCCTTCTTGAAAAATAAGCCACTTCGGTCTTCAATAGCTAAAAGCAACAGACCATAAGGAGTGCTCTATGAAAAAAATTATTTTGGCTTTATTAGCCCCCCTACTATTGAGTTTGCCCGCTCATGCTCTTGTTGAGCTGCGCGCTGGTTATGGAATCAATACACCATCAGACAAAGATGTCAGTCCTGGAACCACATTAGAGACGTCCTATGGTTTTAATCTTGATGCCATTGTCGAAATTCCTTTAGTTCCTGTTGGTTTAGGTCTTCGCTACGAAAATATGGGTTTTGATGTGAAGGCTTCGGGCACAACTCTACAAGCTGATATGACTCGATTGTCAGCCATTGTGAATTACAGAATTATTGATCTCTTTTTGTATCTTGGGCCTATCGCGACTTTGGGCCTCTCCAACGACGTTAAATACACTTCTGGTGGTACTGAGTTCACCTACAAATCTGATTTGACCTACTCTGTTGGCGTTGAAGGTGGTGTTTCTTTGGGACTCATTATGCTCGGTGCTGAAGTTGGCTATTTTGGCGGAACTTTTGAACCAAAATCACCGGCGTCCATTGTTGGAACTCCTGATGCAGACACCAGTGGCATCTATGCGAAGGCTATTGTCGGTGTTGGTTTCTAAAAGAATGGTACAAAATTTTAAAAATAAAAAGCCCTCATATGAGGGCTTTTTTTTTGTTATTGGAACTCCAGGATCCTTCGCTAGCCCCGGAGAAGTGCACGAACCTGTTACCAGATACGAACCACATCTTTTTCGGGAAGAACTAACTTATCTCCAGCTTTGCATTGATAAACTTTGGCAAACTCGGGTTGATGCTTCATTTGCTCATTCACACGAGCTTCAATCAAAGCATGGGGATCGGTCTTGAGCTGCATCTCGCGACGCTTTGGTCTCATCACTCCACACCAGGCACGAGCATACTGAAGAAAAAAGTCTTTTGTCGCTTTTTGATGAGCCAATGGATCTGTAGGCATCACTTTCTGAGCGGCATTTAAAGCAAACGTTACACCCACCAAATCACCAATGTTCTCACCCAATGTGAGCTTTCCATTATGACCCGCAGCCTCAAACTGAGCCACCAAACGCTCTCCACGCTTTTGGAAAGTTTGAATATCTTTCGCAGTCATCCATTGGCGAACCTTTCCTTTTTCATCGTACTTGGAACCTTGGTCATCAACACCATGGCCTAATTCGTGACCAACAACCGCTCCCACGGCACCCAAATTCACCCATTCTGGGAGCTCGGGGTCGTAAAAAGGATATTGCAAAATACCCGCAGGCATTACGAACTTGTTATCGGTTGGGCTATAATAGGCGTTCACAGTGAGCGGACCCATATGCCAAACATCGTGATCCACAGGTTGTGGCAAGCGATTGAATTCGCGCTCACTTAAGTTTTTCGCTAAAATCTTCTGGTTGTGAATATAAGTTGTTGGACTATATGTTGCTTCAGGGTTGAAGTCCCATTCTTTTTCAGTCTTTGGTTTTACCACTTGAAAACTTGCCGCCTGAATTTTTTTGATAGCATTGGCTTTCGCTTTGGCAGTCAACCAAGTGTTTTTCTTCAAGCCTTCAATGATGGATCCACGCACATCCTCAAGAAGAGAAACAAATTTCTTTTCAGGGAAGTTAGGGAAGAACTGGTCAAAAAGTTCCGCATCGATCTCTTTGGTGAAAGCATTCATTACGTCCTGCGTACAACGCTCAGCCAAAACAGGGCGCTTCGGAGAGCCTCCCAAAAACTTGTGTTGAAAATCAAAAGATTTTTGGAAGAAGGCGGGATAAGCTTCATCAAGAAGTCCAGCCGTGCTTTGATAAAGATATATGCTCTTCAGTTGGTCAAGGCTGTATTTGGCCATAACTTTGTTCAAAAAGCTAAAGGTGCTGTCCATAGGGTTTCGTATTTTAATTTTACCAGGAACCTTAGCTAAAACCTTATCCATCTGTAAGTTGGAAAGTTTTTTAAGCTGAGATTTTTTGGAATACTTCCTCATGGTCCATATTTTTCTGCGCTCAGCAGGAGTTGGGTACTTATTTATGTATTCGGTCTCAAATTCCGCTAGCCAGTCAGCACGCTTTTCTGGTTTATCCATGCCTGCCAGTTTATAAAAATCAGTGGCTAAAGATTTGAACTCTGTCATGAGTTCCTTATTCTGGTAGTAACTCTTCTCGGGCATGGAGGTCATACGCGCAGGCAATAGGATAAAATCATAGACATCATTATTATCTAGGTTTGCAATATTGCCGTAAGAGATGTGGCCATCCTCGCCAGCTAATGACTTTTCAGTAAGATATTGGGCAAAGGCCTTTTTCGTTTTAATTTTAGCTAGCTCATCCACCGCCTCAGCTAAAACCGTTCGCTCCTCTTTTTTGCGAGCATCCTGGTTCATACAGGAAGCATAATAGTCATGAAGTTGACGACTACGTTTATTAAATTTTTTCTCGGTTAATAAATTTTTTAAATAATCCTTTTTTGCATTCAACACTCTTTCGTAGGAGTCGTTGAAGGCAAAAATGTGTCGGCTACGATCTTCGCGCAGCTTAAAGCCCTGAATGGCGGGACCACAAGCATATTGAAAAAAGTCATTACAAGGATTGACGTTGGCATCCACAGGGAATTCACGTCGATCAGGAATTTCGCTGGTCGGTTTTTTACTAAATGTTGAGCAAGAAAAAGCCAAGGCTCCACTCAGCACTAACAACACAATCTTCTTCATAGGTTTAATCCTCCAATATATAGATAACGTAATAGAAATAGGCGGGCGGCCTAGCTTTTGCTAGTTGCGCTGCATATAGCAGTCATTGATTAATTGGTGGGCACGCTGAGCGAGCTCACCATGGCTAGCAAACTGCTTGGGATCCAGAGGATTCAGATATTTTAAGGACACCTCCAGCTCCTGAGTTCCCATGAGCTGCAGAAAATGAGGGCCAAAGGTCATATCCCCATACCAACAAATATTGTCGCGATTTTGGGGACCAAAAGCCTCTCCATTGTATTTTTCGTACTTCAAGCAAATGGGTAAAATGGGAAATTGGGTTTGGAAAGGTACACGAAAAAGGGACTTTTTAAAGGGAAGGACTTGCGACCCATCAGTGCTCGTGCCTTCTGGAAAAATAAAAACATTGAAACCCTGATGGAGAAGATTTTCAAGAGCGGCTACCTCCTCTTTAATTTTACGACGATTCACCCGGTCTACAAAAAAGCTGCCACCAAGCTTTGCCATATCACCAAGAAAAAAAGTCTTTTCCATCTCTTTGGAAGTCACAAAAACAGCTGGACGAATGGAGCTTAATATCAAAATGTCCAAGTAGGACATGTGATTCGCCACCATAAAATAGTTGCGCTCAAATATATCTTTGTCTTCAAACTCCGTGCGAATCTTAACGTTCATGCCTTTTAAAACAGAGCTGGCATTTTTAGCTGTGATCAATAATGCTTTTTTTCTGCGAGCCGCATCATCCGAACGATTCACCAGGCTATTAACCACACCCTCCAAGGTATATTTACCAATGAAATAATTGGTGGTGATTAAGTTTTTTGGAGTCTGAATTAACTTTTTCAAGGCGTCGCGTCCCAGCTGTCTAAAACTAAAGGCGCGTTATCAGAAATGGTCACCGAACTTTGGTGCTCCATTTCTCCAGCTTGTTGCTGCAAATCCCCATTGGTGTCAATGTAAGCACAAACGTCATGACGTCCCGTTAAAATCTCTGTGACCACGCTGTTGTTGGCATCCCTCCATGAAGACACAGTTCCCGAGCAACGACTGCTCGAGCAGCTCACCGAGGTGCTCCCCGTGGCCACGAAGTCATAATTGGCAGAGGAACCACAACCAGAACGGGTGACCACGACGATCACTGTTCGGCCATTGAGACCAGAGCCGCAACTCCCCTCACTACAATCAATGCTGGCAGCAGGCATAGTGACTGGAACTTGGTTCGCACTTTCACAACCCGCCATAAAGGCAATGGCTATCCCTGTTGCCATCAATGCTAAAAACTTTCCTTTTACAAAACTCTGTGTACGATCCATTCCCTGCTCCTTGTACCAAAGACTCACTATGGAGGTTCACCCTCGTCATAACTCAAAACAAGAACCTTCAGTAGTTGGAATCGCCACAATGACTTTGAGCAGACTCTTTCCTGTTCCCCATAGGCCAGCATCGCCATCACGGCTCTTGCCGTAACCATCTAATCATACTGAGATAATTTAAATTTGTTCACATCCCTTACAGTTTGCATATTTTTCACCCCGCAATGAGTTTTTTCGAGAGTTTGCTAAAATCGTCCCATAATGAAGACCCTCTATCACCTATGGAAACCAAGAGCCCCATGGCTCCTTTTTGCAGGCTTGGCACTGACCTTCTGTGTCAGTTTTGAGTCTGAGGCACAGGTTCAAATTCAAATTCGCTCGGTCCCCGTCTTTTCTCGAACTCCCGTGCGTGGCAACCGATGTGGACAAATTTTTCGAATGCCAACTTACGAAGTGCAAATGTTGACGTCGAATCCCTTTTCCAATCAGCCGCCAGCAGCAAAAGCCGAAACGCTACCGGCCTCAAGAAGGTCTGCACTCGTCGATGAGTGGCTAGAAAACACCCTCCTCGAATGGCAAAAGTCGGGACACTACAAGCCTGAACAAATTCAATTTTTGCGTGAAAAGGAGCAAAATCTTGATCCCGAGCGCACCTCATACCATTCCACTTCCTATGCTGGAAGATTCTCAGGCATCCGTGTATTTGATGGTAGCGACCTACCCATCATCGACTCCGTCACTTGGGGCCACATTCATGCGCGCGATCCGAGGACTCCTATTGAAAAACAATATGGGATTCGCTTTCCTGAAAGAGATTTAAGAAAAACGGCATACCTGTGGGAACTTGGCCTACAAAGTGCTCCTCACTTTTTTATTGAAGGGGTTCGCGCCAATTTTGTTCAAATGGCCCGTTGGCTGGATTCCAACTACAATATGAATGGCATGGCCGCTTTTGGCCAAACTTCTCAGGTCGATAACTTAAATTTTGCCATATACGCCATTGCTAGACCCAAACTTGTAGGTCGCTTTGAAGCCCTTGGCTTTAAAAAAGTTATTGATGAGCACAGCGGAAAAGAAATTGTATTTGCCGATGGCATGCACCTCATCCGCATGTCTGGCGCCACACTTCTCAATAATTTCTTTTGGGGTAAGTCCGTCCCCGAAACTGATAGCTACTCTTACACGATCTCTGAGACTGGTGAGGGCAGTCGTTTACAAAGAGCCCAAGAAAATGCTGCCCGAATGGAAGGGCGCCGTCTTTATGTGATGTCCCCTGATCAAGCCCGCCATAACCTGCAGCTGATCTACGATCATTTGTTAAACTTAAAACAGGAACATTTACTAGAAGCCCAAAGACTGGCTGAGTACGAACGCAAGAGAACGGAAGCCGGTGGGTCTCCACGACAAGTGATCTTCCTCGGTCAAGAGACAAAGACTCGCCAATGGATTGAAGAACTTTTTTTAGTTTGGCATTCGCTACCAGAGGGACTCGTCGCTTACCCTCTTTGGTACTATATGCGAGGGCAAATTAACTTTATGCTTTCCTTGCAGAACCCGAGTTGGACAGTTGATTTTGCCATTCAAGAAATTAAAAATACGGGTTTGGTCGATTGATAAAGCCGGATTCTAAATCCCTAGCCGCCAACCTTGTAGTCAAACAGCAAAACTTTAGAGTT
>JAGQZY010000054.1 GCA_020435205.1 Bdellovibrionales bacterium
GAAAAAGCTGAAAAAGAACTCACCTCTCATTTAACTCCTGACCAGCAAAAGGCTTGGAATCAACATTTTGCTAATTCAACGGGGGTTCATTAATGTCTCAAGTGGCTGAACGATATGCACTGGCCCTTTTTGAAGTTGCTGAAAAAAAAGGAACCGTTGAAACAACAGAGGAAACTCTTTCAGCGTTGGCCCAATCTATCCGAGGAAACCAAGAGGTTTTAAAAGTTTTAGGCTCACCATTAGTTAGTTCTGATGAAAAAGTAAGCCTTCTGAAAACAGCTTTGGGTGGAGCGATGACAGAAGAGCTCACCACCTTTTTTGATCTTCTGGCTAAAAATAATCGATTGGATTTTATTCCAGAAATCGTGGATGCCTTTCAAAGTGTTATTTCGAAAACCACAGGTATCATGAGCGGTGAAGTCACCTCAGCCTCTGAATTGAGCGACCAGGAAAAATCAAAGATCAAAGCAATGATAGAATCAAAGCTCGCCCGCAAAGTTGAGCTTAAGTACATCGTTAAACCAGACATGATCGGTGGCGTTGAAGCTAAAGTTGGAAGTTACATTTTTGAAGATAGTATCAAATCTCACATGCAAAAATTAAATGAGTTTATAACGAGGAGAGTTTAATAGATGGCAACCAAAATCCGGGCCGATGAGATTAGCCGAATCCTTAAGGAACAAATTGAAAAATACAACACTCAACTAGAGGTTAAAGAAACCGGAACTGTGCTATCCGTGGGTGATGGTGTGGCTCGTATTTATGGGTTACAAACGGCCATGGCTGGTGAATTGGTTGAATTCCCTGGAGATATCTATGGAATGGTGCTCAACCTTGAGCAAGATTCTGTAGGTGTCGTGATTTTCGGAGAAGATAAATCCATTAAAGAAGGGGACGTTGTTAAAAGAACCCAACGGATTGTTGAAGTTCCCGTTGGCGAAGGTCTTTTGGGTCGTGTTGTTGATGTTTTGGGTAACCCTATTGACGGTAAAGGTCCCATCGAAGCTAAAGAAACTCGCGTGATGGACGTGAAAGCTCCAGGTATCGTTTCTCGCCAACCTGTTCATGAGCCCCTACAAACAGGTATTAAAGCCATTGACTCCATGATCCCCATCGGTCGTGGACAGCGTGAATTGATCATTGGTGACCGCCAGACAGGAAAAACAGCTATTGCCATCGATACGATCATTAACCAAAAGGGCAAAGACGTTCAGTGTTTCTATGTGGCCATTGGACAAAAACAATCCACAATTGCTCTTGTTGTTGAAAAACTTCGTGAAGCCGGAGCCCTTGAGTATACAACGGTGATTGCTTCGGGTGCCTCTTCGCCGGCTCCTTTGCAGTACTTGGCCCCTTATTCAGGAACGGCCATGGCGGAATACTTCCGTGATTCTGGGCGCCATGCTCTTATTATTTATGATGATTTGACGAAACAAGCCCAAGCCTATCGTCAGCTGTCACTTCTCCTTCGTCGCCCTCCGGGTCGTGAAGCCTTCCCTGGAGATGTTTTCTATGTGCACTCAAGACTTCTTGAGCGTGCGGCCAAAATGTCTGACGCTGAAGGTGGTGGATCATTGACAGCCCTACCTATCATTGAAACTCAGGCCGGTGATATTTCTGCTTATATTCCTACCAACGTGATTTCGATCACTGATGGTCAGATCTTTTTGATCGCTGACCTTTTCCACAAAGGGATTCGTCCTGCAGTGGATGTTGGTAAGTCGGTTTCTCGTGTGGGTGGTGCGGCTCAAATTAAAGCTATGAAGCAAGTGGGTGGTACACTAAAGCTATCTCTAGCTCAATATCGTGAATTGGAAGCTTTTGCTGCTTTCGCCTCGGATCTTGACCCGGCATCTAAAGCCCAGCTCGCTCGTGGTGAACGTCTTGTTGAACTGCTCAAGCAAGCTCAATATACACCTTATGAAGTGGCCAACCAGGTGATTGGAATCTACGCGGCTTCGAATGGTGCTGTTGACCATTTACCAGTCAGTGACGTTCAACGTTTTGAAAAAGAATTTTTGCAATTCATCCAGCAGTCTCATTCAGGAGTGATTGACTCTATTAATACAGAAAAAAAGATTTCTGATGATACGAAGTATAAATTGGATGCTGCTATTGTTGAATTTAAAGCGGTTTTTGAGCCTACAAAATAAGGTATTTGAATGCCAAGTTTGAAAGATATTCGCAGCCGTATTGACAGTACCAAAAACACTCAAAAAATTACGAGTGCTTTGAAGCTGGTTTCTGCGGCCAAACTTCGAAGAGCGCAACACAACATTGTGAATCTTCGCCCCTATGCAAAAAGCCTGTTAACGTTGATTGCTGACGTGGCTGAAACTCAAAAGGTTGAGCACAAGTTGTTGGCACAGCCCACAGAGGATCCTAAATCCATTTTAATGATTGTTTTGGCGAGTGATCGTGGATTGTGTGGGTCTTTCAATGCGGGGATCTGTAAATTTACAGAGCAAAAACTCAGCGAAATGAAAAGCCAGTACGATAAGGTCGATTTGATTTTTGTTGGACGACGAGTGAAGGACTATTTTGCTCGCAGAAAAGTCGATCCTGTCGAGTACATCACTGGGCTTGATAAAGACATTTCTTATGAATTGGCAGCTGATGTGGCGCAAAAGGCCATTAAAGCCTATGAAAAAGGTCACTACGACGAAGTCAAAATTGTTTATAATGAGTTTAAATCGGCTATTGCCCAAGACGTGGTTTGTGAGCGTCTACTTCCCGTAGACACGGATGGCGTCAACAGTTTTGATAACGACGAAGAACCTCGTTTTGCTAAAGATCTTATTTTTGAGCCAGCCCCAGAGAAAATCATCGACGAGCTTTTAAATAAACATTTTGCTGTGCAAGTTTACCGTTGCATGTCTGAAAGCGTGGCCTCTGAACACGGAGCCCGCATGACCGCTATGGAAAACTCTACCAAAAATGCAGGTGAACTTATTAAAGGTTTAACCACCACTTACAATAAATTAAGACAGGCTTCGATTACTAAAGAATTGATTGAAATTACCACGGGTGCGGAAGCCCTCAACGGTTAATAAGGAGAGAAACAGGAATGGAAACGGGAACAGTAAAACAGGTTATGGGTCCGGTTGTGGACGTGGAATTTGCTTCTGGCAATTTACCACCGATCCTTTCTGCATTAACAACAACAAATAAATCCATTAGCGACAAAGAAGACAACTTGGTTCTTGAAGTGGCTCAACATCTTGGAGACGGTGTTGTTCGTGCCGTCGCCATGGATACATCTGAAGGTCTCACTCGCGGACAAGCCGTTAAACAAACGGGCGACACCATTACAGCTCCTGTTGGCAAAGAGGTTCTTGGCCGCATCATTAACGTTGTTGGTGAACCTGTCGATGGTAAAGGCCCCGTGCAAAGTAAAGAACGTTGGTCTATCCACCGTGAGGCGCCTCCTTTTGAAGAGCAAAGCACCAAAGCTGAAATGCTTATGACCGGTATTAAAGTTGTGGATCTTCTTGCCCCCTATGCTAAGGGTGGAAAGATTGGTCTCTTCGGTGGTGCCGGTGTTGGTAAAACCGTTTTGATTCAGGAACTTATCCGTAACATTGCGACTGAGCATGGTGGTTATTCCGTATTTGCTGGTGTGGGTGAAAGAACTCGTGAAGGTAACGATCTTTGGTTAGAAATGACTGAATCTGGCGTTATCGAGAAAACAGCTCTATGTTTTGGACAGATGAACGAACCTCCGGGAGCTCGTCAGCGTGTTGCCCTTACCGGCTTAACCATTGCTGAATATTTCCGTGACCAAGAAAACCAAGACGTTCTTTTGTTCGTGGATAACATTTTCCGTTTCACCCAAGCGGGTGCTGAGGTGTCAGCCCTTCTTGGACGTATTCCTTCTGCGGTGGGATATCAGCCGACTCTTGGTACGGACATGGGTGCTCTGCAAGAGCGTATTACTTCTACCAAAAAAGGTTCTGTAACCTCTGTGCAAGCGGTTTACGTGCCTGCGGATGACTATACCGATCCTGCTCCTGCAACAACCTTTACTCACTTGGATGCGACGACGAACTTGGATCGTGACATTGCTGCCATGGGTATTTACCCAGCGGTTCACCCTCTCAATTCAACATCTCGTCTTTTGGCTCCCGATGTTGTGGGTGAAGAGCATTATAATGTGGCTCGCGGTGTTCAGGCCCTTCTTCAACGCTATAAAGAGCTTCAAGATATCATCGCCATTCTTGGTCTTGATGAATTGAGCGAAGAAGATAAACTTGTGGTTTCCCGCGCTCGCAAGGTGCAAAGATTCTTATCTCAACCTTTCTTCGTCGCTGAACAGTTCACTGGAATGCAAGGTAAGTACGTTGATATTAAAGATACCGTTAAAGGCTTTAAAGAAATCCTTGAAGGAAAGCATGACAGCCTTCCAGAACAGGCTTTTTATCTTGTTGGAACCATTGAAGACGCTATCGAAAAGGCTAAGACACTGAACTAATGTTTGCACTAACGATCGTAACACCAACAAAAATACTTGTGAACGGCGCCGAGATGGAGGAGGTTTTTGTACCAGCCCATCGCGGTGAACTTGATATCTACCCTGGCCACGCCCCTCTTCTCAGCACCTTAACCGAAGGCGTTCTTCGTTATAGACTGAAAGATGGTGGCAAAGAAGAAGCTGTGGCTATCAGCTGGGGCTATGTGGAAATCACTCCTGGTGGTGTGCAAATTCTTGCCGAAACCGCAGAGTCCAAAAAAGATATCGACTTGCAGAGAGCCGAAGATGCTCTATCTAAGGCCATTGAAATCCTGGAAAATCCAAATGCTCAGCCGGAAGATGTTGAAAAATATCACCATAAGCGCCGTCGTGCTGAAGCTAGGATTGCAGTTTCCAAGGATGAGTTTCAATAACTTTGCCCAGCTTTCGTAGTCTAAAAAAAATACCTAAAAAGCAGCTGCAGCTCTATGCTGATAAGCTGCTTTATACCTGTGACATTCTCGTTGCCGTCAAAGAGACAGAAGAAGAGATTCAGTTTTTAGGCAAGGGTCGTTTGCGCATGGGTCCCCTCAAGTCAGATGTTCACTTGCAGTCCGACTTTGTTAAAGAGGGTGATGATCTCCTATTTAAAAGTTATCGTTTGCAGGTCGACCGCATGGGTTTTTTTGAAAACTATGAAATGCGTGGCAATGAGATTCGCTATTCCAACTCTAAAGGTATGGATCTCAACATCCAGATCAATAATCAGGCCTTCCAAGATCCTTTGAGTTTCTTAATGGAAACCGCATCGGAAGGGTTTTCCAATCTTAAAGACCGCGATGTTCGTTTGCTGATTGGAAGTAAGATTGAAACCTTTACCTGGAAACGGGCCGAGGGAATCCTTAACTTTCTTAAACGCAATCGCCTCATGGCCCGCTTTATTGAAGAGGCTGGAAAGCTTTTTGTGGAGATTCCTAAATTAAAAGCCAAATTAGAGCTTCGCTTTAAATAAATTATGGCGAAAGTGTGGTCGAACTGGTCGGCTGACGATATTCCGTTTTGGCCAAGTGTTTGGCAGCAAATGAGCCAAGGCTTGGGTGATAAGAATGGACATTCACCACTTTTTTAAACTGGTCGTCGTTTTCGATGTAGTCGCGGCTCGATGAGTTAATCACAACGATTTTCTTTTTAATAGAGGCGGGAGCCGTTCTTAAAACCTTTGCTGAAGTGGGTCCACTCAAATGAAAAACAATAGTGTCCACGTTCTTTTTGTTTTTCCAGCCCTTGAACTTTGGCAAATAAAGCAAACGGCCGTTAGCCCATTTTTTATAAGAGGAAAGAAACTTCCAAGAGTAGCTGTAGATTTCGACTTTTCGCCCCAGCACAGAAGGGTCAGGAAGTTGATTGGAAAACACCTTATCAAAAATCTGATCGTAAATTTGAGCAAATGAAATCTGTTTGAGTTTTATAACTAAGGGTTCGTAATTCATTTTAGGGGCAAACTTTTGTTTGTAGCTTAATATTCGACGAAGGCTTGTATTGAGCCGCTCTTCACTAATACGTCCCTCTTTGACAGCCTTCAATACAGCGCCCACAGCTTGCTTTTGTACATTGTAATTCCAGCCCACCATGATGATATCGTTACCGGCAAGAATGGCTTGCACGGCTCGTTCCCCTAAAGAAAGCTGATTCACCCTGGCCCCCTTCATTTGAATATCATCAGTGAGCACAATGCCATCATAGCCAAGATCCTTGCGGAGAACCTTTTCTAATAAAACTTTAGAAAACGTGGCGGGCTTTCTCGATGGATCTATAAGAGGGCAGGAGATATGAGAGGCCATCACTGCAAATGGAATCTGGCTACTGAGCATAGATTTATAAGGAGCTAAATCATTAAATAATAGTTCTGTTAATGTGATCTGCTTATAGGGAGTGGCTAAGTGAGAGTCTGTGCGCACACCACCGTGTCCGGGAAAATGTTTGGCCGTAGGTAGAATCCCTGCATGCACCAGGCCTTTTGAAAAGGCTGAAGACATTTGATTGACCACCTCTTTTTGGTGGCCAAAGGCTCGATTTTCTAAAAAGTCCCGTTGTTGCTCATCAGAAATATCCACCACTGGAGCCAAGTTCATATTAAATCCAAGGGTAGAAAGAAGTTGGCCTGTAACATATCCGGCTTCCTGCACGAGGTGTTCGTCACCAGTGAGGGCCAGGGTTCGGGCACTCGGTAGAGCTGGGGAAGTCTTGATCCTTAAAACCATTCCTCCCTCTTGGTCGACGGAAATCAACAAAGGGACTTTGGTATTCTTCATGGCCAGTTCTTGAGCTTCTGTATTGAGTCTTCGAATTTGCTTTAGCGAAGAAATATTTCTACCAAAAACAATAATGGAGCCCGGATAAAGAGTGTTGAGCTGTCGCTTGAGACTGACGTTAATATTTTTACCGGTAAATCCAAAAATAAAAAGCTGCCCTACTTTTTGCTTAAGGGTCATCTGGGTAATCATATCGTCAACATTGGTATTCAAAAAAGTTTCAACGGGAGTGATTTTCCCAGAAGAAGTCGAATGTGGTGACAGCAAGGCCTGTTTAGCAGCCGCCACTGGAAGAATACTAAGAATGAGAGAAAAAACAATCGACCTCATTCTCTTATTGTAGCATTTCAAAGACTCCTGAGAATGTCATACGTTTGTCTATGACCTTCGTCGGTTTTCAGCTCTTATCTTGTTTCAATATGAAACATAAAAGAGAAAAGGCTACTTTGAAATACAGCAAATGGCTTCGTTGACTTGAAAGAGTTGGAAAGCGAGAGGTTGGCTCTTATTCAAGTAGCAATTGTTATTCACCCAGCCCTCTAAGGAGACAGACTGTCCGGCCGTTGCGAATTTGCATTTTACCTGCGCAGGATCTGATGAGGGACTTCGAGAGTTTGTTTGACCTTGGGCCAAAGACAAGCCTGTCAGACCAACAACTAATGTGAAAAGCGAAAGATAAATCCATTTCATAGGGCCCCCTGGGGAATGTCTCAAATATCATATATAGAGTTTGGGATGAGTACAATTGACATAGACCTAGGTCTAGGGACAATATTTTAATAGCAATTCGACTTCATCATATACTTTTGGCCACGAGATATCTTTCAAACGAATTTTTAAGCGATTCTCTGGGGTGATTGAGTATTTCTTGTTGGACATGGATGCCAGTTCAATCACTTTTTGAGTCGGCAACGGAGTCTGGTCAGTAAAGGCGAGAACAAGGCTTTCCTTGCCACTCGAAATATCCTTCACACCTAACTGGATGCATGCGTGCCGGACGAGCATGATGCCCAAAAGGTTGATCACCTCGATAGGCGGCTTTCCAAACTGATCAGTGAGTTCTTCCTCAAGGGCATCGATATCCCCAGGATTTTGAATTTGGGTGAGAGCTCGATAGTAGGCAAGGCGCAGTCGAATATTTGAAATGTAGGTGCTTGGAATAAAAGCTTTAATTTTTAAATTGATCTCTGGTTCAATGGCTTCACGCACATCTTCGCCCTTAGCTTCGGCCACGGCCTCTTCAAGAAGATCCATATAAAACTCATATCCAACAGTATCAACGAGCCCCGATTGTTCCTCACCAAGCAAAGTCCCCGCCCCGCGCAACTCGAGATCATAATTGGCAATTTGGATTCCGCTACCCAAGGCTGTGTTTTCTTGTATGACTCTCAAACGCTCTTTGGCGATATCGGTGAGGGCCCGATTAGGATCTGTAAGGAGGTAGCAGTATGCCCTACGACCACTCCGTCCGACCCGACCGCGCAATTGATAGAGTTGAGAAAGTCCAAACTTATCAGCAGAATTGATGAGCATGGTATTGGCATTAGGAATATCAACTCCGGACTCAATGATGGTCGAACAAAGAAGAATATCGAGATCATTATTAAAAAAGGAAACCATAACAGACTCCAGTTCTTTTTCTTTGAGTTGTCCATGACCGACACCAATACGCACTTTGGGCAAAAGCGCACGAAGCTCCTCAGCCATGGCGTAAATACTTTGCACT
Organism: Bdellovibrionales bacterium; assembly: GCA_020435205.1. GTDB lineage: Bacteria > Bdellovibrionota > Bdellovibrionia > Bdellovibrionales > JAGQZY01 > JAGQZY01. The sequence continues at coordinate 8,489 of JAGQZY010000054.1, forward strand.
TTGTTGTGAAGAAAAAAGACCTGCCCCCCCCGTTCAAGTTCACTTTCTACAGCCCTGCGAATGATTTCCTTATCAAATCGGCAAATAAAAGTACGTGTTTCTAGGCGATCAACAGGAGCTGTATTGATGAGGCTTAAATCCCTGATGCCGAGTAAACTCATATTGAGGGTGCGTGGGATTGGTGTGGCTGACATGGCTAAGGTGTCCACATTGACTTTGAGTTGCTTAATCTTTTCTTTATGTTTGACCCCAAACTTTTGCTCTTCATCAACGATCAAAAGGCCAAGCTCTTTAAAACCCACATCTTGACTCAGCAAGCGATGAGTTCCAATGAGAATATCGACGTCACCTTTTTTGGCAGCCTCAATAATCTCTTTGGCCTTTTGAGTGGGTATCAAGCGGTTAATGACTTCAATGCGCAAAGGCCAATCGCGAAACCGCTTTTTAAAAGTATTTAAGTGTTGCATGGTCAGCACAGTCGTAGGTGCTAAAACAGCCACTTGCTTTCTATTGGAAGCCACCACAAAGGCTGCGCGCATGGCAACCTCAGTTTTTCCAAAACCCACATCACCACAAATCAACCGGTCCATAGGTTGGCTATCATTGAGATCTTTAACAATGTCTTCAATAGCGGTCATTTGATCATCTGTTTCGTCGTAGGGAAAGGCGTTAAAAAAATCAAAGACATCTTCTGTATTGGTGCTGTAACTCGGGCGATGAGTGTTTTTCCTTTGTGCGTATAGGCGCACCAGCTCATGGGCGATTTCCCGCAGGCGGCGCTTGGTTTTGGTTTTAACATTTTGAAATTTGGAGCTGCCCAGCTTATCAAGACTTGGCTCTACCCTTTCAGAGGCGTATTTGTAGATTTGATGAATACGATAGATGGGTAAAAAAAGCTTGTCCTTGCCTTTAAATTGCAAGGTCAAGAATTCACCCTCTACCCCAGCCACAGGCATGGTTTTGAGTCCAGTAAATTGGCAAACTCCGTGTACGGAGTGAACCACGTAATCGCCCTCAGTGATTTCGCCAAAACTGAGATGTTTTCCCCTGGGGTTGGTTGCTTTCGGAGAGTCTGATTGAAATTGCTTTCCGAAAAAATGCTCAAAGCTGATAAGTGAAAGTCCCTCGCTAGGGATAAAAAAGCTGGCTAGTGCCTTACGCGGAACAAAAGTAATGAGCTCCTTTTGTGAGCCCTTTATAATGGAATCCCAATCATAAAAGTTCTGGTCCACAAATTGACAAATATATCCTGAAGACTCCAAGTAGGGGCGAATGCGATCAAATTGGGATTGACCGCGAACGGAAATCACAACATGGCTTGGCCCTACCAAGGTTAAAAGTAATTTTTTTAAATCTTCAATCTGTTCATGAAACTTCTTTGTTCTGGGTTTGCGAATAACCTTCGTTGGCACCTCGATTTGCTTTTGCGTTATAGCTTCCGCTGAATCCATCACCTGCAATTTATCAACGGTGATCTTTTTGGTGAGCTGCCCCTTTGTTTTTAAATAGTCGGCAAAAAGGTTCTCTGGTTTCAAAGTGTGCCACTCTGGATTAAAGAGAGACTGCAAGCGGGAGAGCTCTTTTTGTAAACTTGTTTCGATATTGAGTTCTTGCAACATCCACACTGTTGGCATTTGATGAAAGTAGTCCAGAGCCGCAGAGCACTCGTCATAAAATAGCGGAAGGTGGAACTCCAGGTTTTCGCAGTACTCCTGCCTTCGTAAATGATTGGAAAGGATTTGCAGATCGGGGTGCTTTAAGCTTAGAAGTTTCTGGCTGACCCTCACCGCATTTTTTTCATTGAGTAAAACCTCTCGTGCGGGAATGATGGTAAACTTTTCCACTTCGGCAAGGGTGCGCTGGGTGGCGGGGTCAAAACTTCTTAGGGATTCGATCTCGTTACCAAAGAGTTCGATGCGGACAGGATGCTCCATTTGCGGTGAAAAAATATCAACAATTCCCCCTCGGTTGGCAAAGCTTCCGGGATCTTCCACAATGGGTGTGGAGTGGTATCCGAGCCTTCTGAGCTCAGAGAAAATATCGTTGGGAAGGGGGTCTCCGTCACAAAACTCGAAGGAGTTTTCCATGAATAGGGGTTCCGGCAGAGTTTTTTGCAAAAGCCCAAGGATGGGGGCCACAAAAACATGACTATCATTTTCATTTAACGCATTAAAAAGCCATTTGAGGCGATCGTGGACCTGGTGCTCACTCAATTGCACCCCAGCATAGACAGAGGGCTCATAAGGAGGGAGGAGGTGGATAGGTTGATCGGACCAGAAGTGGAAGGCCTCCATAAAATCTTTGGCCTCGTCCAAATTCTCGGTAATGACGAGATGAGGCCCTTTCCTTTTTTTAGAAAGCGCTAAGTAAAAGGCTACTCCTTGCATGGGCAGAGGGTGAGTCAGTGAATTTTGAAACTGGTTCTTCCCCGAAAGCCATTCATCTAACTGATTACGCATCACTTCCTTATTGGGTTGGCCCCTAGGTTTGTCAAAGTAAGCCCTTGGAAAAACTCATAAAGATGCTGTGTGCCATAGACTGGAAACTGGAGTCCTACCTCCGTCTACAGTATATAGAAACGAATTCAAATTTGCTCACACAGGAAGGATTATGGACGCCATTGTTCCCATACTTGTGCTCACGTTGATTGTGGCCACTTTTGGTAGTTTGTTAGTTTATGTCTCATCCATTCTCGGCCCCAAAAAACATGCCACTCATGCCAAGTACATGCCCTATGAATGTGGTTTACCCGGTCAAGAATCTTCAAAAACAAATGTTTCGGTTCGTTATTACTTAACAGCCATTTTGTTTATCGTTTTTGATATTGAAATTTTATTTATGTATCCATGGGCTCTGACCTATCGGGAATTTGTTGAAGCCGGTCATGGCGCCTACATTTTTTGGGTGATGTTTGTTTTTATTGCCCTCTTTGTTTTTGGCCTTGTTTGGGAAGTTCGTTCAAAAGCTTTGGAGTGGGACTAATGGGATCAGATCTTTTTGAAATATCAGTGAACATCGGAAAAATGTTGGGAATCTTTTTGTTAATGGTACAAATGGTTCCTCTTTTGGTTTGGGTGGAACGTAGAGGTTCGGCTTTCATTCAGAATCGTTTTGGTCCAAACCGTGTAGGCCCATTGGGTTTAACTCAACTTCTTGCTGATGCCGTAAAGTTCTTATTCAAAGAGGAATTTCGCCCACCAGCCAGTGTCGCCTTTCTTTATTACGCGGCTCCTGTACTGGCATTGATTCCAGGTGCGCTGGCCTTTGCCTCCATTCCCTTAGCGCCCCCTTTCGAGGTGACGTTCAATGGACAGACCTACAAATTTTTATTCCAGGTGTTTGATCTTGGTATCGGAATTGTTTTTGTTCTTGGGATTTCTTCTTTAGGAGCTTATGCCCTTCTCTTTGCGGGCTGGGGATCTGGTAATAAATATTCCTTGATGGGTGCCCTCCGTGCAAGTGCCCAAATGATCAGTTACGAGTTGGCGTTGGGCCTTTCTTTGGTTGGCATTCTTTTAATTTTTGGGACCTTTTCTTTTAGTGAAATGGTGGAGATGCAAAGGGGCCCCTTGAGCTTTACCTTTCTTGGTCAGCCCACCACGATATCCTTTTTACCCAATTGGGGAATTTTTTATCAGCCTCTCGGTTTTATTTTGTTTTTTGCTGCGACCTTTGCCGAAACCAACAGAGCGCCTTTTGATCTTCCTGAGGCAGAAGCGGAGTTGGTGGCCGGATACCACACTGAGTATGGTGGTCTTAAAATGCTGATGTTCTACATCGGTGAGTATGGCCACATGATGGTTGCCTCAGCTCTAGCGACCACTTTTTATTTCGGAGGATATGAACTTCCCTTTGGGTCGGAGTCATTACAGCAATCTTTTTCTCCTCTCGCGTATTCATTTATTCTGTTCGGCTGTTTTTTGACCAAGGTTCTTGTCTTCTTGTGGATTTTTATTTGGGTTCGCTGGACGCTACCGCGTTTTCGTTATGACCAGCTTATGGACCTTGGCTGGAAGACGATGTTGCCTTGGGCTTTGTTCAATACAGTTCTCACCGCGGTGGTGGTGGTTCTTTTTCACTCTTCAGGGAGCTAAGTATGGCTGAAGTTGTTATTTTTTATGTTTTTAGTGCCGTAACTCTGTTCGGTGCGCTGGGAGTGATCCTTCACCCCAACCCCATTATTTGTGCTCTTCATTTGGTGGCAACCATGTGTGGGATCGCTGGCTTGTTTTTTGGCCTAAATGCTCCCTTCATCGCAGCGGTGCAATTGATGGTCTATGCGGGCGCTGTCATGGTTCTCTTTTTGTTTGTGGTGATGATTTTTAACCTTAAACAAGAGGGTAAGCATATTTTTTCCCCGGGTCAGTTTACTAATGGTCTTAAGGTTTTGTTTGGTGGAATGTTTGCGGGTCTTTTGCTTTCGTCTATTCTTTTTAAGATTAATAACTTTGGATATCTGACTCCTGACAAGGCAGCCCCCCAGTTTGAGGTCAAGAACATCGCTAAAGTCATGTTTACCGATTATGTTTTTAGTTTTGAAATTCTTGGGCTTCTCCTTTTGGTGATTCCCATCGGAACGGTTGCTCTTTCTCGAGTTCGTGGAGGTACCCATGCTAAGTAATCTTTTCAGCATCGGAATTGGTCACTATTTGTTTGTTTCCGGCGCACTTTTTGTTATGGGAATGCTAGGGGTTCTTTTAAGAAAGAACATTCTTGTCATTTTAATGTCCATTGAACTTATGCTCAACGCCGTGAATGTGGCCTTCGTTACTTTTGCCTATTATCTGAACGATGTGAACGGCGCGGTGATCGTGCTTTTTGTGATTGCCATTGCCGCGACAGAAGCTGCGGTGGGCTTAGCTTTGGTTGTTCTTCTTTATAAAAACTTTAAAGAAGTAAATATTCGATTCTTTGAACACCTAAAGGGATAGGAAACCACTATGTTTTATGTCTTATTATTTGCGCCTCTTCTTGGATTCCTGATTAACGGTTTTCGTTTTCGTAGCACGAACGCAAAGCTCGCCGGAACCATAGCAAGTGGTGCCATCCTGCTATCCTTTATTTCAGCTCTCTTTTATTTTGGCCAGCTTATTAAAATGCCAGCTGAGGCAAGGTCTCTATCCTTTATTCTTTTTGATTGGATTCAGGTGGGTGATTTCTCAGCACAAATGGGCTTCACTTTAGACCCATTGTCTATGGTGATGACCCTGATCATTACTGGCGTCGGATTTTTGATCCACTTATTTTCGGTGGGTTACATGGACCATGATGAGCGGCCAGCAAAATATTTTGCCTATTTAAACTTTTTTGTATTCAACATGTTGTTACTTGTTCTTGGAAACAATTTGTTAGTCATGTTTGTGGGTTGGGAAGGCGTAGGCCTTTGCTCATACCTTCTTATTGGGTTCTGGTTTTCCGACCCCGAAAAGGCCGCTGCGGGCATGAAGGCCTTTATTACCAACCGTATTGGTGATGCGGGTTTCTTGCTGGGGATTTTCACAATATTTTTAACCTTTGGCACAGTCACATTCACAGAAATTGCCTCATCGGTCCCAGCAGAGCCGCTGACGGGTTGGACTTCGCCAATTACACTGGCCTGCTTATTTCTATTTATTGGTGCTATGGGGAAATCAGCACAGATCCCTCTTTATGTTTGGCTTCCCGATGCAATGGCGGGTCCGACTCCTGTGTCGGCTCTCATCCACGCCGCGACCATGGTGACAGCCGGTGTTTACATGATCATTCGCATGAATGTTCTTTTTCTTGCCGCGCCGAATGCTATGATGATCGTCGCCATTGTCGGTGCGTTGACAGCTCTAATGGCAGCCACTATTGGGCTTGCGCAGAATGATATTAAAAAGGTGTTAGCATATTCCACCGTTTCGCAACTGGGTTATATGTTTTTAGCTGTGGGTGTTGGCGCTTTTGGTGCAGGTCTTGCCCATTTGATGACCCACGCATTTTTTAAAGCCTTAATGTTCTTAGGTTCGGGGTCTGTCATTCATGCCATGCACGAAGAGCAAGACATGCGCAAAATGGGTGGACTCAAAAAATATATGCCCATCACACACGCCACTTTTGTGTGTGGTTGGTTGGCGATCATTGGCTTTCCTTTCTTTTCAGGGTTCTTTTCCAAAGATGAAATTTTATGGATGTCCTTTCACTCCCCTCGTGGGCACTGGCTATTGTGGGTGGTTGGCGTGATCGCAGCTATGTTTACTGCATTCTATATGACCCGCTTAATGGCCATGACTTTTTGGGGAAAATCTCGTGTGCCTGAAAGCATTCATCCCCATGAGTCGCCAGTGACCATGACTATCCCGTTGATTGTTCTTGGTTTTCTTTCCGTTTTTGCGGGCTGGCTTTGTGTTCCCCATGGTTTGGGCTCGGTTTTACCTGGCCATCCCCATAATTTTTTAGATCAGTGGATTCATCCACTCATGGGCAAATTAGAAATGGGCCATGGCTCCCTTGGTATGGAGTTTGGATTGATGGGTGTTTCCCTAGTCCTGGTTTTTGCTAGTGCCTTTATGGCCTACCGCTTTTATGTTGTTGATCCGAGCCTTCCACAAAAGGCCCAAGCTAGGGTCAAAGGCCTTTACGACCTTGTTGCCAATAAGTATTGGGTTGATGAAGGTTATTTCAAATTCATTATCAACCCTTTGGTTCGCTTGAGTCGACACTTATGGGCTGATGTCGATGTAAAACTGATTGATCGTGCGACCTATAGCATTTCTGATCTTTTTAAAAATGCTGGTGGTGGATTGCGCATGGTTCAGTCTGGAAATATGCAAGTTTATGCTCTTTATATTTTGATTGGTGTTGTGGTTAGCCTTTTCTTTTTGATGGCGAGGTAGTTGATGGTTTTATCTTTAATTGTATTTTTACCTATGGTTTATGCCCTCTTTGTGGCGGGTCTTCCTGAAAAGGCTGTTAAGAAGGCAACACTTGGTCTTTCCATAATTCATTTTTTATTTTCTCTTTCTTTGTTGCAGTTTTTCAATCCTGATACTGCCAATTTACAGATGGTAGAGCGATTGACCTGGATGCCAGAACTGGGAGTGACTTACTTTTTGGGTATTGATGGGATCTCCTTTTGGTTAGTATTACTGACCACATTTTTAACTCCTATCGTGATTGCCGGTAGCTGGAGTAGTATTGTTAAACAAGAGAAGGCCTTTCATATCTCCATGCTTGTCCTCGAATCGGCTATGATTGGCTCTTTCCTCGCATTTGACTCCATTCTATTCTATATATTTTTCGAACTCTCCTTAATCCCGATGTACTTCATTGTGGGAATTTGGGGTGGTGAAAATAGGATTTATGCCACACTGAAGTTTTTTATTTATACTATGGCCGGGTCTTTGCTGATGCTCGCTGGTATTATCTACTTGATCTTTCAGTGTGACACTCAGCTGGGACAGATCAGCGCGAGCGTTCTTGATTTTTATAAATTAGATCTTCCCTTTGTCAGTGGACGGCTTCTTAATCCACAAAATGTACTCTTTTTTATTTTTTGTTTAGCCTTTGCCATTAAGGTGCCGATGTTTCCTTTTCACACATGGTTGCCGGATGCCCACGTGCAAGCACCTACGGGCGGGTCGATGATCTTGGCTGGTGTGATGTTAAAAATGGGGACTTATGGTTTTTTAAGATTTGTTCTTCCTGTTTTCCCCGAGTCAGTTGCCGAGTATACACCGCTTTTTATGGCGCTTGGTTTAGTGGGAATCATTTACGGAGCTTTGGTAGCCATGGTTCAGGTGGATATGAAAAAACTTGTGGCTTACTCCTCGGTCTCCCATATGGGCTATGTCATCCTTGGGTTATTCGCCATGAATATGATGGGTTTGCAGGGAAGTCTGTTCCAAATGCTCGCCCATGGGATTAGCACAGGAGCCCTCTTCCTTTTAGTAGGAGTCATTTATGAAAGAACTCACTCCCGAGAAATTGCAGCCTACGGTGCGTTAGCGAAAGCTATTCCTATTTATGCAATCTCCTTTTTAATTATCACCTTTTCAAGTATTGCTGTTCCTATGACGAATGGTTTTGTTGGGGAATTTTTAATTCTTTTTGGAACCTTTCAGGCCTCACCTTACGTGGGATCAGTGGCCGTGCTTGGTGTGATCTTGGGTGCTGCCTATATGCTTTGGATGGTAAAAAAGGTTTTCTTTGGTGAAGAAGGCGCCATTGTCAAAAAATATCCAGACATGCCTGATATGAATTGGAGAGAATTAGCAACCTTAGCCCCGCTCGTTATTATGGTTTTTTGGATGGGCCTTTTTCCAGGGACATTCCTTCGTGTTTCGGAAAAGAGTTTAGAGAACTTAGTCAAAAACAAACACAACTATAATATAAGCGTGGAATTAAAAGAGGACGACAGCCGATCCCTAGGAGTGAACAGTGAACTTTAATCTATCTGACATTGTAGCGATTTCACCTCTGATTTGGTTATTTTTAGCCAGCGTGATCCCCATCACAGTAAAGGCTTTCAATAATGGTAAAGAGATGAATCCCTTCACGGCTCTTATGTGGAGCGTGATTGGATTGATGGGTGCTGCAGCCCTCACTCTTTCAGCAGTCAATAGCTTTTGGAAAATTTCTGAGTACAACTTTGTCGAAGCCTTCAACCAGGCCATTATTATTGACGGTATCACCGTTTGGGCAAGCTACATCATTTATGTCGTGGTCGGCTTTTGTTTATTTTTGGTATATGACAGCCATGCAACACGAGATCGACAGTTTTCTGAGCACCTATTTTTAATTTTAAATGCAACGATTGGTATGGCTTTGGCCGTCATGTCTAATAATCTCATTGTCACCTTTATGGCCATCGAGTTGATGTCTCTATCCACATACCTTTTGATAGCACTTAATAAAGAAAAGCTTCTTTCCAAGGAGGCCTCTTTTAAATACTTTGTTTTGGGTAGCGTGAGTTCAGCCATCTTTTTATATGGAATTGCCTTTTTGTATGGTGGTGTCGGTAGCACATCCCTCCATGAAATTGGTGAGCTTGCGGCTCAACTTTACCAGGCAAATGCCCTTTTTCGCTTTGGTGTGATCCTGACTATTATTGGCTTTGCCTTTAAAGTTTCTCTAGTACCCTTTCATTCATGGACTCCTGATGTTTATCAGGGTTCTGCCACACCCGTAACCAGTGTGATGGCGACGGCCGTGAAAGTGGCGAGCTTTATCGCTTTTCTTAGATTCTTTCTCTATGCGGATTTCTATGACATCAATGGCGAATCGTTTATCAGTTTTATTCAGTGGTTGGCCGCTCTGACCATGATCGTGGGTAATGTTGCGGCCCTTAAGCAAGAAAGCTTTAAAAGAATGCTCGCTTACTCTAGTGTCGCCCATTCTGGATACGCTTTTATGGCGGTCATTGCCTCCACCTTTGGGAGAGATTCCGATGCTGGGATTGCAAGTCTTATTTTTTATCTTCTTTCCTATACAATAATGACAGTAGGAACACTGGCTCTTGCCGTCCTCCTTGAAAAATCAGAGAAGAGTGTGGTTTTAATTAAAGACTTAAGGGGTCTCGGCACAAGATCACCGCTTGTGGCACTTTCTCTTTCGGTGTTGTTATTTAGTTTAGCAGGGCTTCCACCAAGCATTGGCTTTTTTGGAAAGTTCTATGTGTTTTCCGCAGCTCTTGAGCAGGGTTTAATTTGGTTGACCTTCTTAGCCGTCATAAGTTCTGTGGTGAGCGTTTACTTTTACCTCAAACCCATTGTCTATATGTATATGCATGAAGGAGAGGGTCTAGAACCTCGTGAAGAAGCTTTCTTTTCTCAGTCCATTGTGTACTTAACCGCGATAGGAGTGGTAGTTTTGGGGATTTTCTCTT
>JAGQZY010000055.1 GCA_020435205.1 Bdellovibrionales bacterium
CTTTTCTATTGGAGGTTTCCGACTCAGTATGTCGCCTGTGCTTGCAGTTTTTTAGGCTTGTCCATGGTTAAACGGCGCAGCCCAGCCCGGGGATAATAATGTTTTAAAATTTCACGGTAGGTTTTGCCTTGAACAGCCCAACGTTTGGCTCCCCATTGACACATTCCGACTCCGTGACCAAATCCCCGTCCGCTAAAAACAAAATGCTCCCATGCGCTTTCCACTTTAAAATGGGTGCTTTTCAAATTAGAAAAACCTAAGGCTTTGCGAAACTCATTGGCATTGAGTCTTTTGACCAAGTTGCCTGAGAACATAAAATCCACAATTAAAGCCCTATGCACACCTTCACTGCGAGGAAGAATACTTTGCAGAACCACATCCTGAGGCAAACGAAATAGCTGATGGAGCTTTTCCATCAATTGGTCCTTTCGCATCTTAAAGGTCCAATTGTTTTGGCTTGCTTTTTCACAAAAGGGATCGGCAACAGGCTTATTTATTGAACTGGGTTTGCGCCAGACCGTGCCCTCAGATGATGTGTGCCCACCGCAATCCGAGTGAAAGTAAGCCGGAAAGATATGCTGGGTGGGTTCTTCTACCAAAATTTGTCTTTCAGTGAGCTTTACCGCATTCACAATATTGGGGTGAATTTGTTTTTTGAGCTGAAACACCTGATCCATCACGTCCGATCGGACGTCAAAATGACCATCCCCACTGAGTTTTTTAAATAAAAAATACGATCTTGAAGCGACAGCTTGTGCCTTCAAAGCTTCCAAGGGCCAACTGGCTGGCACCTCACTTTGCAAAACACCCTGTAAATAAGTCTCCACCGAGATGTGCAAAACCCAATCTGCAGCCTCTTTGGTCATCAAGATATCAAGCCCATCAATCTTTTTTTCACCCCAAGAAAGATCCCCGCGCAGTAAAAAGTAATGCCCCGGATATTGGTGCTTTTCTTCAGAAACCACATGGGAGACCTCCAAGCGATTACTTTGCCTTTGCAGGCGCCAATGGCCCTGCGGCAGAAGCCCCCGCTTCCCAGGACACAGATTTTTTCTGGCACTTAGAGATTTTAAACAAGTGATCTGAGCCTGACCAAGAATCTCTGTTTCCCGAGATCTGTCATCCACTAAAACTCGGGCGGTTTGGGCAAAGCCAGAGATTGATAAAAAGAAAATCACCAAAAGATTCAGTAGCAAAAAGGACTCCTCCTTACCAATTAAATCCCTTGGAGGGAGCCCTTGTCTACCCGACTGAAGTCGGGCTTTACTCAGATTGAAGGGGGCGTGCAAAGGCCCCCAGATCCCTTAACCTTTGGGAGCAAATATTTTGCCGAACTGATCCATCGGCAAGGGGAAGACAATGGTGTTCGAACCTTCACTAGAAATCTCAGAAAGCGTCTGTAAATAAGCCAACTGGAGAGAGGCAGGAGACTGCGAGAGCATTTCTGAGGCCTCTTTGAGCTTCTGTGAGCGCTGCAATTCTCCTTCAGCACTGATCACCTTGGCTCGACGCTCTCTTTCCGCTTCGGCTTGCCGAGCCATGGCTCTTTGCATTTCTTTGGGAAGGTCGATGTGCTTCACTTCAACATTCGTTACCTTAATCCCCCACTGCTCGGTAGCATCATCTAAAATAACTTGTAGCTTTTTATTAATCTCTTCACGCTTAGAGAGCACATCATCCATTTGAAATTGACCCATGATTGAGCGCAACGTAGTTTGCGCCAACTGACTGGTAGCAAAATAGTAATCCTCAATCTGGGTGATTGCCGCCTCGGGGTCGAGCACTCGAAAATAAACTACAGCATTAACCTTCATACTGACGTTATCAAAGGTAATGACATCTTGAGGCTGAATATCCATAGTGACGGTACGGGTATCGACGCGAATCAATCGATCAATCACCGGGATTAAAATGATCAGACCAGGGCCTTTGATTCCGATGGAGTGCCCTAGACGCAAGATCACACCTCGTTCCCACTCTGGCAAAATTTTAATCATGGACATTAAAAAAGCCATTCCGAAGACAAAAATAACAATAAAAAATGAACTAAACATGGAAACTCCTTATTAAACCTTTTCGACAAATAAAGTTAAGCCTGAAACTTTAGTGATCCTGGCTTTATCATCAATTTCAAATCGATCATGGCTTTTGATCTTCCACAGCTCGCCGTGATGAAAAGCCATACCGCGTTTTTTATTGGGATCAAATTCCTTAATGATCACTTCCTGCCCCACCCAATTTTCTTTTTTTCGGCGACGTTGGCCTGAACGCATAGCCCCCAAGGCTAGCCACGATAACCCCATCATCATGAGAAACAGAACTAAGGATGTGGAAAAGATGAGAGTCTTAGGAAGAGCGTAGCCCGCGGCACTACCATCAAATAAAAATAAGGAACCAGCAACAAAGGCAGCAAGCCCACCTATACCCAAGGCCCCGAAGCTTGGGACAAAAAGCTCAGCAAACATAAAGCCAACCCCTAATATAATAAGCACCACCCCACCCCAAGAAACATCGAGCATATGAAAATTCATCAATGAAATCACCAAACCGATAGCCCCAACGACACCTGGGACTAAGGCTCCGGGATGGGTGAGCTCGAAATAAAGCAGGCCAAGACTTCCCATAAAAATCAAATAGGCCCATTGGGGATTGGACAAAATTTGCAAGACGTCGTGCCGCAAATCGGGATCATAGGTAATCAAATCCCCCACCACCACTTTGCTAATCTTTTCTTCGCTCAGTTTGACCTCGCGCCCTTTGGCAAAGTCTAAAAATTCATCGATGGATTTTACTAAAACATCGATAGCATTTTGATTGACGGCTTCTTCAGCGTCCAAGGCTTTTGCCTCCATAACAATGTTGCGAGCAAATTCCACATTCCGGTTATGGTATTTGGCCAAGCCCTCAACCCAACTGCGAGTGTCTTCAAAAAGTTTCTTTTTTAAGTCTTCCGGAATCTCTTGCCCAGTGGAGGCAATGGGTGAGGCCGCGCCAATATTCGTAGCTTCCATGGCACCGCTCACATGGCAAGCTTGCATAATGATAGCCCCAGCACTTCCTGCATGCCCCCCTGATGGATGAATCAAACAAAGATAGGGAATGTCAGAGCTCATAATCTGTTCAATAATTTTTCGCGTGGATTGCAAGCTTCCGCCAGGAGTGTTTAGGCGCACAAGAATGGATGAGCAATTTTTAGTCTTAGCTTGCTTCTCCGCCCTCTGTAAATAATCGTAGGTCGCGGGCCCAACGACATCGCGGATCTCAATCGATAAAGTGCAAGTCGGTTTATGACCAAAAGCCTCATCCAGTTCGATCTTTTTCAGCGATGGAGCTGATGGCAATTGAGGAGCCGAGTGGACTTTGAGTCCAAACAAAAAAAACAAAATCAAAAATAGGGCTTTCATTTCAGCCCCGCAAATTTCTGCAAATGCAGCCAGGCTTCTTTCTTCTTTCTTGGGTCTTTTCCAAGCTCTTCAATATCGTGAGTCACCATCACCAAAGTGGTTTCAAATTCCTCAAATTTGCCGAGCGCTCCCTCGACTCCAAAAAGCAGAGCTTTTTCTTGGACCTCTCGAGGGCGCCACTGAGATATGTCTTCAACCCACTCCACGGAAACCTCTGTTGGAGTTTTACCAATAGCTTTGATCATTCGATCCACCATCTGCTGGTAGTGAGGTGTGTGATGTTTCACTTCTAACACAAAGGTCCAGGCTGGGGCGACTGTCACTGGCATCGGTGGACTGGCTATCACCCAAGGCGACCCCATACTTTCTTGATAAAAGCTCTCCCAAAAATTCATGCCTATTTCTAGAATAGACCGCCCATTGTGGCTATTCCTCCCCACAATTTGCGCGCTGCGCACAGGCAAAAATTTCCCCGTCAACAGGGCTAAAAAAGCAAAAGCGAAAGGAAAGGCCCTAAAGCTTCCTTAGATGGCACCGATGAGTGGTTGTGAGAACAAGGAGTATTGTGATGGATGCTGTCAAGCAAGAGCCTCGCAAACTGGCACCCCACCAAGAAGATTACATCGAAGTTGAAAACCATTGCTGTCTCTGCGGCACCGAACTTGTTTTTCAATTCGAACCCAGTGAAGAAATTCACTTAATCAAAGAACGAGCCCACTGTCCCTGCTGTAATGTACAGCTTAAAGAGCGTGAGCACGTTATCCATTAAAAGTTTGCAATCAGTCGCACTTCACCGGTGAGGAGCATGGTAGAAAAACTGCTCGTCCCGGTATTGTCGTAGGCCACATCAAAAGAAAAATACTCAAGTTGGCTATAAAAACCCAAAGACAAACCTGGAGTCAGTCTTTTGCGAACACCCCCACCAAATTCAAACATCAAGGGGAATCCCGATTCAATGCTATAGGCATCACCAGAAGAGAATGCATAAAGGTAGCGCCCATAAACTTCCCAAGGCCAGACTTTACTCTTTGAGCTTTGATAATTTAAGCCCACATGGACGGCATAAACATTATTGTCGTAATAGGCCATATCGGCAAAGCCAGTGCGTTGACGAAATAATGGAATGGACTGCATTTGCAAGCCACCATCAAATCCAAGCATTCCACCACCTAGGCTCTTAAAATAATAAAGCCCTGAGGCCTGCACCTCTAGCCAATTAAAGTCTGTTCCGGTTGTGCTCACACCGGCTGGAGCATCGATAGACCCAGAACTGCTACGCAAAGATACCCGAACATCAATTTTTTCATTCACATCATAGTTAAGGCCCACACGAAAACTGGGAATGACCAAGGCACTTTCAGAAACGTCATAACTCGGAGAGACCGTACTATTGGCCGTACCTATGCTGTAATAAGAAATCCCCATGCCACCATAAAACTCTACTGGGCTTTTGCGAGCGATGGGTCCGCGACGGTCGCGATCCTGCACATACAACCCTTGATCATCCTTAGCTTTGTAGTCCGAGTTTTTATCAATTTTCGAGGTCATATCGTCGCCGGGCACATCATCACGAAAGCTTTCCTCGACAGCTTGAAAGTCATTAGCCGCCCCCTCCATAGGTACGCGGAAGTTTAGAGTGTAAGGAACCCACTTGCCCTCTTTGTAAATTTCAATGGGGATCTCAACAGCAGAGGTGGGTAAATAAAGATCAAAACTAAACTCACCACTGTCATCGGCAACTACCGGGAATTGAATTCTGTTTTTTTGGGGTATATTGGACCAACGGGAATCCCCACCATCTAGGTAAACCTTCACTTTGTTATTGCGAACCCGAAGCTGAGCCCCTGGTTTTGTCACTCCAGTAAAGCGAAGAACCCGTCGATTGTGTCGCATGAGTTTTTCTGGAACCACTTCAGGCTCATTCCATTCCACTTGAGCCAAGGCCGGCAAGGCCATAAAGACAATTAGAGTAAGTAAGATTCTTGATGCTCCATTCATGATGCCCTCGCTTTTGCTAACTCATATATTGTTACTAAAAGCGTAGAAAGGTTCAACTCCACCCTCAGTATCGCTGCGCATAAACTGTTTTAAACAAAAAAAAGGCCGCTAAGGCGGCCGGGAACTCGATTCGAATGTGAGGAACTCACTTTAGCGCAGCAACACCAACATAGTACCAACAACAAACACAAAGTAAGCGAGTATAAAAAGGTTCTCCTTCTTTTCTTTCAAATGAGAAGCGACCTTCATGGGAAACCTCCTTCGATGGTGCCCCCTTGGCCAAAACCGCAAGGACCCCCTTCCCATGTGCAATCGGTGTTCCATATTGAGACGCCAGTACAGCCGTCCTCTCCTGCAAAAGGGTGACATTTTCCGCAAACATGGCCCTAAGGTGGCACTTCCAGCCCGACCCTCGTCGGGAACCCCCGGCTTTCAATGGCCCTGGAGCCATCCACCGGAGTACAATAGAACTATGAAGACGACTCTGATTATACCCCTTATTTTGCTATTCTCTCACTCCCTCGCTCAGGCCAATTACCTGACGGACCTCAAGCAGTTTGCCGAGATTAAGAAGTGCTATAAAACCACAGACTGGGATCAAAATGCCCTGGCGCCCTCATCGCGGATGCTGAGAAGTGTGCCATCGTGGAATGACAGGGTCATGAATTTCCATGCTCTCACTATCCTTGAAAAAGGCGATGGCAACCAATTGAAGCTTCACTTTATTCAGCCTGGCAAATACTCTACAGTGAGCTTTGAACAATCTCGCTTTGCTGACCACTGTGAATTTGGGGAAAAAACCAAAGCTCGCCCCTCCTATGAAAAGGATATTCCCCATATTTTGGTTTCTCACCTGGAAGCTAGCTGTACAAACACCAGGGGACAAGCCTGTGGAGAAAAAACCAATGCCTTTACCCATAAAGGCCGATCCGCTTGGTTTCGCTTACAAGTCTTTCAGCGCCCCGGCCACGAGGGCCTCAGTTTCTGTGAGGACTCGGCAAAAACAGGATCCACAGGTCCCGGCGCTTGGTCTATTGTTGCTAACCCCAACCAAATAGCCCACAAGGTCAGCGAGTTTAGCGAGGCCAAAGCAAAGCAAATGCTTGAGGCTGATTTAAAAAAGAGACTTGAAAACCTCTACGCCGATCTAAACCACAAAATCAAAACAGCCCACGCCAATGGCAACCGCGCTATGGGGCGCGCTGAAAGTGAAATGTTTGCAGCGGGTCTACGCCCCGGAGCCAAAGGGCAGGTGCATGGCTGCCGAGGCATTAACAAAGATATCGACAAACTCGCAGCTAAAATAGAGTCCTTGCTCCTCGAAAATCACTATTTCCAAAACTTACCAAAAGATGCGGAAAGCATTAATACCAATATTTAGGGAGATGTCCATGTTGCGTTTAGTTTTACTCTCACTGCTGACTTTAACTTTTTCCTCCCAAGCCATGGCAAAGTGTGACGATTCCAACAATAGCAAGTTCTGCAAGCTCTGGAAGTGCTACCGTTGGACTCACTGGAATGATGACAAAAATCCAGCCGACGTGCGCTTTATTGAAGATGACCAAAACTTCGATTACTACGCACTCATCATCCCCTCCCGCGCCTCTACGATACCCGCTAAGTTCACCCTTTTGCAGGAAGGCAACTATCGGGTCATCTCATTACCCACACAAAAAAATCAACTCGCCGATGACTGCAGTTCCTCTCTAAACAAGTATTGGGAAGTTGAGCTCGATTCAAGCTGTAAGCGCCTTTTTGCTTGCTGGCCATCCAGTGGACGCAAACTCAAAGTCTACGGCAAGAAAACCCTAAACTCTAGGCCCAATATTTGTGCGTCCTTGGCAGAACGCAATGAAGTCACCAAACCCAATACCTCTGCAGTCTCACAGGACAAAATGACAATGGCTAATGCTGAACAGATTGTTGCGACACAACTGAAATATCGCCTTGAAAAGCTTGTTAACGTCATCAACACCAACCCTGACGGCGTAGTCGCAGAAGCTGTCCTCGCCGCTGTTCGCAATGACCCAGATCCAAAGAAAGCGGGACCTTGTCGTGGTTTTGTTGGGGGACCTGAACTGAATAAAGTGGAAATGGCTATTTACGACAAATTTCCAAAATACTCCCCGGAAAAATCTTCCTCTAGTAGCGACACTAAAAATTAATTCAAAAGGCTTCATTGATAATAAAAAAGCCACCCTAGGGTGGCTTTTTTATTATCAAAAACTACAACGAAAACCTTAATTAAGACCAGGGCCGGCTTGCGGGGTCATAACCACATTAGTTCCTATAAAATGAACGAGAACTTTTTCATTAGGAATGTAGCCTTGGCCAAGCACGATATCCTTAGTCACCATGGGCATAGCAAAGCAGTTAGCCACTAGAGAATCTTTATTTTGGATGTTTAGTGCTGTCACATAAACATTAAATATTTGCTCGCCATAGTCATAGGTCACTTTATCAAAAGTCACCACACGATCTAAACAGCCACCGGCGTTAAAAGTCAGAGTTAAAGTCGTGGCGGCTCCACAAACACTTCCAGCTGGGCAGTTTGGGACTTTATAAAAGGTTTCGGCCTTACCAGATGTGGCATACATTGCAAATTCACCATCTTCGAATGGAATATTGTTTGCAAATGCCGAAAGACTCATAAGTATCGTTAAAGTGGCTATTAAAATTTTCATATAGACCCCCTTTGGGTTTGAAGTACGGAACGTGCCTAACATTTGCTGAATTGAGATTGAAGGTCAAAGACTGACAAAGGCACCGAAAAATTGTCAGAAAGGTTTAAACATTTTTTGTAGCTTTTACTTATTTTCTAAAGAAGGATCGTTTTCTGAGCCATCTAAGGACTGCAAATGGCTTAAAATGCTTTTGGCTAGCTTCTCCGAGACCCCCTGCACTTCAGCAATTTCTAAATAATTAGAATTGGTAATAGCCTCTACTGAGTCAAAGTGTTTGAGAAGCCTTTTTTTCAACGTATCTCCAAGCCCTTTAACACTATCCAAACGGCTTTTGAGGCTCTGATCATCGCGCAGCTTGCGGTGAAACTGAATAGCAAAGCGGTGGGCTTCATCCCTTAAGCCAATCAGAATTTGAAAGGCCTCCGAACCCTCGGCAAAAGTCACCGGGTTTTGCCTACCTGGTAAATAAAACCTTTCCATGGTCTTCTCCACTCTCGCGCCTTTAAAATTTCTTTGAGTGCGCTCTTTCGCTAGCCCCGCCACTGGAATATAAGCTTTACCAATATCTTTTAAGACTGAAAAGGCCGCATTGAGTTGGCCCTTACCACCATCGATAATTAACAGATCAGGCTCATCCCATTCTTCATGGGCAAGTCTGCGAGTTAAGACTTCGCGAAGAGCCGCGTAATCATCACCGCCCGTTTTTGCTTTCAATTTATAACGACGATAATGATCTTTATTCAGCACTCCACTTTCCGCCACCACCTGAGAGCCAACGGTTTCAGCCCCTTGAAAATGGGAAATATCAAAACACTCAATTCTTTGTGGGACTTCTTTAAGATGCAATTTTTTGCGGATCATTTCTAGTCCCTGTTTCTTTTTTTCCGATTTGGAAACATAGCGCTGAAAATGGCTTTCCGCATTTTTATTGGCTAAATCCAAAAGCTGC
This sequence comes from Bdellovibrionales bacterium, assembly GCA_020435205.1. Classification (GTDB taxonomy): domain Bacteria; phylum Bdellovibrionota; class Bdellovibrionia; order Bdellovibrionales; family JAGQZY01; genus JAGQZY01. Next base: position 9,036 of record JAGQZY010000055.1, read on the forward strand.
TGCCCCTGGCTGGTCGCCGGGAAGCGAACCTCCACGGCTGTGTGGCCACGAAAGGCAAAAACCTCTTTCATGAGTTTAATAATATCAAATCCCAAATCAATGGGCAGAAAGATTTCATCCGGCACAATATTGTCTTGATAATACTGAGTGATAAAGGAGGTGAGCCACTCCCGAGGATCTTCTCCGGTATCTTTGGTATTAATTTGGGTAAAAAATTGTGAGCGTTGACCGATCACCCGCCCGTGACGAATATGCAGAGTTTCAACTAGGGTGCCGCGCTCGTCCCCATAAAATCCGATGACATCCTGATTGTTGGTGGATTTAGAATTGACGACAGATTGTTTTTCTAAAACCCTTTCGATAGCGGCAATGCTGTCGCGATACTTAGCTGCCAATTCAAATTTTTCCTCATCAGCAAGTTTCATCATTTTGTTTTTTAGCTGTTCCACCACTTCATGACTTTCCTCTTCAAGAAAGCGACTGGCTTGTTTTACATCTTTCTTGTACTCTTTCTCCGTGATCAGCCCCACACAGGGAGCCGTGCAAGCACCAATCTGATGAGTCATGCAGGGCCTTTTCCGCGATTTCATAAAGTGATCACTACAATCTCTGATTTGATAGGATTGATTCAAAAAGCGAATCGTATCCCTGACCACATAACCACTAGTATAGGGGCCGTAATAATGAGAGCCATCCTTCTTCACTTTTCTAGCCAGATAAAACCTAGGAAACTCATCGGCGAGACTGAGTCGGATATAAGGGTAAGCTCTGTCGTCTTTTAGACGAATATTATAACGTGGACGATGTTTTTTAATGAGAGAGGCTTCAAGTAAAAAAGCCTCGGCTTCCGTATCTGTTAAAATATAATCAATGGTAAAAATATTGCGGACGAGAAGCACAGTCTTACTGTGCTCAAGGTTGGGATTGAGATAGGAGCGCACCCGTGCACGGAGTCTTTTGGCTTTTCCTACATAAATAATTTTACCCTGCTGGCTCTTCATGAGGTACACACCAGGGGTCTGTGGGAAGTCCGCGACCTTTGTTTTAAGGTCCTCTATGCGCTCATCGATTTTGCCCATAACTTATTCATTCACTGATTATCACGGCTGTCAATGGAACTATTCTAAAAGCTTGAGCTGCAAAAGCTCGAGTCGCTTTATCTTATCGCGATACTGAGCCGCTTCCTCAAACTGCAACTGCTCCGCCGCCTTTTTCATTTTTTTGCGTAGCTCAGCCACTTCTTTATTCACCACCCCTGGAGTTTCCACCAATTTGTGAACATCAAGATCTTTTGATTTATGCCCGCTATGACTTTCATAAATTTCCATCAAACCTTCAGAAACACGCTTTTTCACCGTTTGCGGAGTGATTCCATGCTGACGATTGTATTCCTGTTGAATAGCGCGACGCCGAGAGGTTTCTTCCATGGCTTTGCGCATACTTTCCGTAGTCACCTCCGCATAAAGGATAACTCTCCCGTTAGCGTTTCTTGCCGCGCGGCCAATGGTCTGAATCAAGGATCTTTCGGAGCGCAAAAAGCCCTCTTTGTCAGCGTCAGTGATGGCCACCAAAGAGACTTCGGGGATATCTAATCCCTCTCGCAAAAGGTTGATACCAATGAGTACATCAAACACTCCTAATCTTAGGTCTCTGATGATCTCACTCCGCTCAACTGTCTTAATATCACTGTGCAAATATTTAACCTTAACCCCAACCCCGTCAAAATAAGAAGTCAAATCCTCAGCACTTTTTTTAGTCAGGGTCGTCACTAAAATTCTTTCGCCAATCTTTGATCTCTTGCGAATCTCACCTAAAAGGTCATCCACTTGAGTGGTGGCTGGCCTGATCTCGACCACAGGATCCAAAAGCCCTGTCGGCCGAATGATTTGCTCAACCACCTTGCCTTGGGAGTTTTGAAGTTCAAAATCTCCAGGCGTGGCAGAAACGTAAACCGTTTTTTTAGTGAGCTTTTCAAATTCCTGAAAATTTAAAGGCCGGTTATCAAGAGCCGAAGGAAGGCGAAAACCATGTTCTACCAAAGTCATTTTACGGGCCCTATCGCCACGATACATTCCTCCGATTTGCGGAACCGTCACATGAGACTCATCGATAAAAGTAATAAAGTCATCCGGGAAATATTCCAAAAGTGTGGGCGGTGGCTCTCCGGGCGCTCTCCCTGTAAAATGTCTAGAGTAATTTTCAATACCCTGACAGTAGCCAAGCTCTTCCATCATTTCAATATCGTAATAGGTTCTTTGCTCGAGTCTTTTGGCTTCGTCATACTTCATGTTGTGAGTAAGATCCGCTAAACGCTCTTGTAACTCTTTTTGAATAGTGATCACCGCAGCTTTTTGCCTTTCCTCGGTGTTCACATGGTGAGAACCCGGATAGATGGCGATTTGATCTAAATCTTCAAAAACTTCTCCAGTGAGAGGATCAAACCAACAGATCTTTTCAACAAAGTCCCCAAAAAACTCCACCCGCACCACTTTCGATTCCTCATAAGGAGGAAAAATATCTACGATATCTCCGCGCACGCGAAAGGTGCCCCTATGAAAATCATGATCACCCCTGGTGTATTGAATCCTTACTAGTTCACGCAAGAGCTGGTCTCGTTTCATCTCTTTGTTGGCAAAAACCTGCACTAGCATACCTTCATAGGCTTCAGGACTCCCGAGGCCATAAATACAAGAAACAGAGCTTACAATGATCACGTCTCGTCGATCTAGCAAAGAGTGGGTCGCCGAATGCCTCATCCGATCGATTTGCTCATTGATTGCCGAGTCCTTTTCAATATAAGTGTCTGTGGCAGGCAGATAGGCTTCTGGTTGATAGTAGTCATAATAACTAACAAAGTACTCAACGGCATTATCCGGAAACAGCTCTTTAAACTCCCCATAGAGTTGAGCCGCCAAAGTTTTGTTGGGCGCCAGAATTAAGCTAGGAAGGTTAAGACGTTCAATGACATTGGCCATAGTGAAAGTTTTTCCACTACCCGTCACCCCAAGCAAAGTCTGGTGATCAAAGCCATTTTTAAAATTATTAACCATCTGATCGATGGCCTTTGGCTGATCTCCTGCCGGCTGAAATGAACTTTTGATCTTAAGATCTTTTCCCATGGAACCTAGCGAGCCTCGACTTTATCCAATCTTTCCAGAAGTGACTCTTTAGTGATCAAGGGCACCAACATCTTAAGGTCCGCCCCGTGAGCCTTGCCTATAATCGCGACTCGAATTGGCATAAAGAGATGTTTACCTTTGACCCCCGCCGCGTCTTTGACCTTGTTCTGGGCCTCAGCAAATTCATCGCCCGTCATATAATCCGTGGTCATACCCTGAACTTGTTCACGCCAGGCTGTGAAAACTTTATTGCTATCTTCCCAATCCAAAACCTCTTTGGCGTCTTCTTCAATTTTAAAAAACTTCATGTCAATGGGTCTGAATAGCTCTACACCATCGGCCAAAGTTTCCATTTTGGTTTTAAATATTTCCAAGGCGCGATCCACCCAAGCTTCGTCTTCAGGAAGAACAATGTTCTCTCTATCAAGCCATGGTTTTAAGCGCTTCCAAAGCTCCTGGTGGGGTAGCGCTCTTAAATGGGTAGCGTTGAGCCATTTGAACTTTTCGTCATCAAAGACAGCACCAGAAGGATTCAAACGATCAATACTAAACTGTTCCAGCAAAGCCTCTGGAGTGAGATACTCGTCCCCTTTCGGTGAACTCCAACCCAATAAAGCAATAAAATTATTTAAAGCCTCTGGCAAATAACCGAGTTCCTTGTATTGGTGGCAACTGGTAGCCCCGTGGCGCTTGCTGAGCTTTTGTTTGTCTTTACCTAATATTAAAGAAAGATGACCAAAGCGTGGGGTTTCAAATCCCAAGGCTTCATAAATCATTTTTTGGCGAAGGGTGTTACTCAGATGTTCTTCAGCACGAAACACATGGGTGATTTTCATTAAGGCATCATCAATAGCACAACAAAAATTATAAACGGGCATTCCGCTTGAACGTAAAATGACAAAATCTCCCACCATATCTTCCGGCAGGCGCACTTCTCCGCGTACCAAATCTTCAATCACATGGTCTTTGCCGCCATCCACCTTAAAGCGGACCGCTGCCCGTTCACCCGCTGCGATTCGCTTTCGACCGTCTTCGGCTGTTGGAATACTGTCAGGCCTTGGAATGCGCACGAACTTATCACCAGCCTTTTTAATGGCTTCCAGTTCTTCATCGGTGCGAAAATCAAAATAGGCTCTGCCTTCATCAAGAAGCTGGTCACAATACTTTTTATAAATATCAAGACGCTCGCTCTGCCGATAGGGACCGTAATCTCCTTTGGATTTTAAAGTCTGGGGATCCACACCCTCATCCCAATTAAGGCCGAGCCACTGCAAATCACCAATCTGCATATGCAAGGACTCTTCCGTACTTCTTTCTTGGTCCGTGTCCTCAATGCGCAAGATAAAGTGACCCCCATGCTTTTTGGCAAAGAGATAATTATAAAGCGCTGTACGGGCACCACCGACATGGAGATAGCCAGTGGGGCTAGGGGCGAAACGAACCCGAACGGGTGAGGCCATAATTCCTCCTCAAAAGGTCATTGGGTAGAATTTGGCACTATAGCACTGGGAATTAGAAATAAACAAGTTGGGGACCCAGGAAATGGGTCCACTGGAATTAGACTTGGCCGAAAATGGCTTTCACTTCTTCTTTTTCGAGCTCTTTTTTGGTGGTCGCCAAAGAAAGCTCCGTGATGAGAAGATTGCGCGCAGTATCCAACATCTTGCGCTCACCAAAACTCAGTTCCTTATCAACCTTTAAAAGAAAGAGGTCTCTGAGGACTTCGGCGATTTCGTAGACTGAACCCGTCTTAATTTTTTCCATGTACTCGCGATAGCGGCGGTTCCAGGTTTGATTATCAATCTTCACGTCTTTTTCTTGCAGGATATTGAGGACCGCTGTGGCCTCTTTCTTGGAGATGATGGGACGTAGCCCTACATTTTTCACATTATTTTTGGGAACCATGATCTTCATTCCCGTCTCAAGGATTTTGATAGAGTAGAAAGTCTGCTTACATCCCATGATTTCTTTGGTCTCAACAGCCACCACTTCGCCGACTCCATGACCAGGGTAAACAGCGTTGTCTCCAACCAGAAATTCCACATCTTTCACTTGCCCCATTGATCCTCCATTTTTCGAGGTATTTGTATAACATCTATGACACAAGTAGGCAATAATTATGAGAGACAATTTTTGCCTGATGAGCTTTTGAAAAACTGTAATAATTTCAGTAATGTATAGAAAATAGCCGAAGAACTGCCTCAGCTCTTAAAGAGGGCCCAACGACCCTCAAAAATGTTGGTATGGAGCCCTTACTAAGGCTTCATAAATTCTGGTTAATCTCTAGCCGATCGTGAAAAAAAGAAAAAAGGGGCGCTGGCAAAAAGGCCATCCTTGGCCCCACTGCCAGCACCCCCTTAAAAGGCACTTCTTCGTTTAAACTTAAGAACCCGAGGAAACAATCAAAGCAAATGGAAGCTTGCCATTTCCGCGAGGTGTGGGAACGTTGGTCCCGCGCACTTCAATAGTGAGAGTTCCTGTCGCATTAGGAAGGTCAATATATTCGAAGTTATTTACTGAATCTGATCCCTCAGCCAAAACCTGCCCACCACGAAGAACGCGAATATCCAGGTTGTTCACAAGAGCTCGACTGGCACCAGAGGCCGCCGCGGCATCAGTGTAAGTCAGAGTGATAAAGGCTCGCCCCGTAACGTCCACATTGTAAGAAAGGGTCTCGCCAGTGGCGACACCATTGGCTTCATCCATCAAGAAATCTTGATCCAAAGCCGTAGCGCGATCCATGTCCACCAAACCAAAACCTTGGTTAATGTTGGGTTTGGTTTCAAGAAGCTCTTGTCCACTCGCCTTACCACCGTTTCCATACTGACCAGGATAAAGATCGGTCGCCGTATGCATGAGAAGGCCTTTCACCATAGCCGCTGAAGGATTGGACATCCCACGAGCTGTAGCCAGATACTGACGAAGAACTGAAGCCGCTCCTGCTGTTAATGGTGTTGCCATAGAAGTCCCACCACACCAACAATAATCTTGATCAATACATCCCCACAACTCACTCGCATCTTTCACCTGTGAACGAACACTTAAGATGTTGGTACCAGGAGCTACGATGTCTGGCTTAATGCGACCATCATCCGTAGGGCCACGAGAACTGAAAGCTGCAATCCCATTAGGATCGTCGGAAAGATAATCACTAGCGAGAGGCTCAGCAGGAAACATTTGCTTTCCATCCTGAGTTTTTAAATCACCCAACTTTCTTTGGATACCACCATTCGAGACTTTGTTTTCTGAAGCTCCAACGGAAAGTACGTTTTTCGCTGTAGCGGGTGAACCGATAGAGTCTTGATCCACTCGTCCATCCGAGTTTTCATCCAAGCCACTGTTACCTGCTGCAAAAATGACTAACATGTCTGGATTGTTCCAAGAAAACTCATCCACAGTCTGGGCAAATTGATCATAGGCGCCAAGATTTTGTGCTGACCCCCAGGAGTTGCTATGAATGCGAGCTCCATCTTTTTTAGCGTCTGAGAACATCACAGTGATGTCGTTGGGCGGAAACATATTATTAAGAAGTTGAGACCACATGCCACCTGCGATGAGTTTTGATTCAAAAGCTCCACCGCGAACCATGCCACCCGAAGAAGCTCCGTTACTGGCAATCGATCCCGCGACATGAGTTCCATGCCCCATAGGATCATTCCACGAAAAGGAAAGTAGCCCGTATGCATAACCCTTTTCAATTTGATTTTTGAAATCCCTGTGGATGGTTCCCAGGTCACCACTATCAAGACCTGTGTCGGCAAAAGCCACTTTTTGTCCGCGGCCGGTAAAACCTCTACCCCAAGCGGCATCAAAGTTCATCACCTTGGTCCCAGTTTCATAACCATCATAGGAAAAGCTTTCTTGATGGATGGACTGCACCCACTCTTTTTCCAGTGGAAACTGAAGGAATTCAAACTTTGGATAGGGCTCGACCCACTCCACACCCTCTATTCTAGCGAGCTCACTCACTGCTTGCGCAGGGGCAATAAGACCCACGTGTTGACCTTTGGCAAAGACCACCTGGCCAAGACCATTATTAGCAATGGCATTGCTAACGGCCTTTAAATCTTGTTCTGTCATGACTCGCACTAAAATTTTTGAGGTCAAACCAGCATTCTCTTTAGCAAACTGTGGACTCACTTTGAGAGCCGAAGTGTAGGCAATGACTCCATTGACTGTGGGATATTGACTGAGCTTTGCAATCACTGCTGAATTTGCCTTTATTAAATAGGCATCATCAGGAATGTAGCGCAAAATCTGGCCACCCCAAGCCTTAAGCTTTTTCTTATCACTGTTGGTGATATGATTTTTGTACTGCACGATAAAATATTCCGTGCTGGAAACACTTTCTTGGGCCATGTCAAAACTGGCCTGCACTTGGCCGTTTTGGATGTTTATGGTTCCTTGCTGAAAGTGAAGTTGTTGCCCAGCGTGGGCGGTAAAACTGAAAAGACTTGCAACTGCAAGTGACTTTATCATCCTTGATAAACCCATGATTCCTCCTTAATGTCTGTTGATTATTGCAGCATGGATCCAGCCTTTCGTCGACCGATTTATGCTAAGCGATCTTGTTTTTGATGGAGTTCCGCTGCAAGAAAGGAATTTTCAGGTTCTGTTAAAGAAGGGTCTCTTCTTAAAACTTCAAAGGCTGCCAAACGGGCTTCTTTCAATATATCCATGTCTCGCACAAGATTGGCCATTTTAAATCCCGGCAAACCCGATTGGCGAGAGCCTAAAAATTCACCAGGCCCACGAATTTCAAGATCGGCTTCAGCAATTTTAAATCCATCGCTGGTGCGCTCCATAAGTTCTATCCGCGCCCGTGATTCCTGAGAAACCGCATAGCCCAATGACAAAATACAGTAGCTTTTGTGAGATCCTCTCCCCACCCGCCCGCGCAACTGGTGAAGCTGGGAAAGACCAAAACGCTCGGCATGGTCAATCCATATAATATTAGCATTGGGAACGTCCACCCCCACCTCAATCACCGTGGTGGCAACTAATATGTCAAATTGGTGATCGCGAAAATCAGCCATCACTTTGTCTTTTTCTTCACTTTTCATTTTACCGTGGAGTAGACCAATCTTCAGATCAGGAAACTCTTTTTTTATTTTTTCAAACTCTTCAACGGCGGAAGTGAGCTCCATTTTTTCGCTCTCTTCTACCAAAGGGTAGACTATGTAGGCTTGCCGCCCTTTTGCGACTTGATCGCGAACGAACCCAAGAACCTTGGCCCGCTTGCTCGCAAAGGTCATGCGAGTGACAATGGGCTGCCGTCCTTTTGGCATCTCATCAATAATAGAGACATCAAGATCCCCATACACCGTCATCGCCAAGCTGCGCGGGATGGGAGTGGCCGTCATCAACAAAAAGTGGGGACTCTCCCCCTTTTTCTTTAGCTTCATTCTTTGCTCGACGCCAAAGCGATGCTGCTCATCCACAATCACCAATCCTAAATTGGCAAATTCTACCCCTTTTTGAATCAAAGCATGGGTGCCAACAATAAGGTCGATCTCACCTTGCTGAAGCCGCTCATAGATCATCGCTTTTTCTTTAGGTTTTAGGTGACCACTCAAGAAACCCACTCGAACTCCTAAAGGTTCGAGAAATTTTTTAGCTCCGTTAAAGTGCTGCTGAGCTAATATTTCCGTAGGCACCATCAAGGCCGCTTGGAACCCACTTTCTATGGCCAAAAGGGCTGCCATCAAAGCCACCATCGTTTTGCCACTACCCACATCCCCTTG
>JAGQZY010000056.1 GCA_020435205.1 Bdellovibrionales bacterium
AAATGCACCGACGATACAATACCAACAATACCTTATGGAAAACCCAAACCTGAAAAGCTATGTGCAACATCTAGAGACTCAATCGAATTCAAAAGAAAATTCTTTGCGACACCACCTCAAGATGGCCCAGTTCGAGTTTCTAGATGGGAGTTTAGAAAAGGCAGCCAAGCATTTTGAAACTACCGTTGATATGAAGTGGGAAAAAAATTGGAACCACGACCAACGTGCTGTGATCCACTTTGCCCACCTTCGTTTGGCTCAACTACAAAAACGACAAAAATCCCAGGATCATTGGCTCTTGTTAGCCCTTCAATTTTCTAGCAAGATAAAACCTGATTCTAATCTTTTTCCGCCTCCACTTCTTGATCGCTATAATCAATTAAAATCACGAGTGACTAGCCAGCTATGGCCATTACCGGAAGGAAGTGCAGAATTTGATAAAATTATAGTGAATGGTGAAGAGCTACCTATGGGTTCCACTTTTTTTCAAAGTAGTAAAGGTATGGTTCATGTTCAGTTTCTTTCCAATCGCTTCCAGTCAATTACCATTGTTGAAGATGCTAAAAATATCGTAAACCAAACTCTGGCAAAAATCCCTTTGCTGAGTGGAAACTGCCTTCGCCCAATATTTCAGGTGGATAAACATCTGAATAACGTGAAGGGATTTCTTGACAAGGAATGTACGGTTCGCCCACTCAACGCTCAGCATCCCTTGGCTGCCACTATTGAGCCCTCCTCCCCGCAGACGACCAGCAAAAAGGCCTTCCAATCACGGTGGGTTTGGTGGGGCTTAGCTATCGCTAGTGCGGTTGTGACTTGGCAAGTAATAGAAAATCAAAATCAATCGGGGCCACCCCCTCAACCAGCGCCCACACCTACAAAAAACCAAATCAGCAATGCTTCAGCTTCATTTTAATGACCAGATCACCACAGAGCGTTTGGTCAAAAACTCTTCGCATTCATGGAGATAAGTACTATGCTTTCTCCATGTATTTCTTGTTCAAACCCTCCATTTTTGCTTTATTGATTTTATCTACTCATTCTCTTGTGTGGGCCGAAGCATTTTACCCAACCTCCTTTGAGGAAAGTCGTCAGCACTTTGTGCAGCAAGCCCACCAACTCGAGAAAAAATACAAAGGCGTGCAAATCGTTAAAATCCCCATATCCAATAAACATGGCGATGACCTTTCTATCGATGCCGTTTACGTCCCACAGATTGGCGGCCAACGGGAACGCCTGGTCATCATCACCTCAGGCACCCATGGCATCGAGGCTTTTACTGGCGCGGCCATTCAATCCCAGTTTATGGAATCGGGTTTCGACATGGGGAGCCTGCACAATATGGGGTTTTTGATCGTGCACTCGATGAATCCCTGGGGCTTTCATCACAAAAGACGAGTGACCGAAAATAATGTGGATCTCAATCGCAATTTTTCCTTAGATAATAAACTCTTTGAAACCCAAAATCCTGGTTACACTAAGCTTAATACTTTTTTAAACCCATTGGATCCAGTGAATGCGACCCTATTTAGTGAGGTTGGACTTTTTATAAAATCTCTTTGGCTATTAGTGACCATGGGCCGAGCCACTTTGGCGCAAGCTGTGGTTGGCGGTCAGTATAAGTATCCTAAAGGGGTTTACTTTGGCGGTGGTAAGCACGAACCCCAGGTGCCACTTTTTCAAAACCTCCTCAAAAGGTTTGCCCATTCCTATAAAAGTGTTTTCCACATTGATTTGCACACTGGCTATGGCGAACGCGGACGCTTACACTTTTTTTCCAGCAATCGATTTTCCGACGTCGTAAAAAGTCGTATTCAACAAATATTTCAGGGCTTCACCATTGATACCGGAGACGATAAAGACTTTTACGAAAACTCTGGAGGTTTTACCCAACACACAGTGAGCTTTTTTACTGATAAACTGGTAATCCCCATGGTTTTTGAGTTTGGTACATTAGATTCACAAACCACCATGGGCGGATTTGCTTCCCTTCGCAATTCTATCTGGGAGAACCAAGGCTATCTTTATGGCTATGTCGATGAGTTTTCTAAAAAGAAGGTCCTAGAAGATTACAGTGAAATGTTTAATCCCACAGACCCAACCTGGCGGGAAAAGGCTCTTAAGACCGCTAAAGAAAGCTTTGCTACCTTCCTAGATCGCTTCGGCAAAATGTCCACCACGCCGGGACAGAATTAATTTAGGATCACCACTGGCCGAGGTAGACAACCTCATTGGTCAAATTGATCTGAAATTTGTCTTTGACCGTCTTTTGTACAGACTTGATCAACTGATCAATATCAGTAGCCGTAGCCTTTCCGCAATTGACAATGAAGTTCGCGTGCTTTTCGGAAACTTGCGCGTCACCCACCTTAAAGCCCTTAAGTCCGGCTTTTTCAATGAGGGCGCCCGAGTGAGCGCCTTCTGGATTTTTAAAGACGGATCCACAACTGGGAAAGTTCAATGGCTGTGTGGATTTTCTGCGAGCATTGCCTTCGCGCACTTCTTTTAAGACTTGATCATCTGGCTCATTGGGCCAAGCCACACTGACTTTAGTAATCACGCCGGGTTGCCAGTTTTTGCTTTTACGATAACTCCAAGCAATTTCCTCTTTTTTAAAATGCTTTTCTTCAAACTGGCCATCTTTTTTTAATTCTAAAACGTCCACACTGTAAATGATATCGCAAAACTCTTTAGGTGAAACATCGTGGCCAACACCCGCATTCATGACCACACCACCCGCCATATCACCAGGAAGTCCTGCTAAAAAGATGGCCGGGCGCAATCTTTGCTTTATGAACTCTTTTAACACCTCGGATTTTTGGGTCCCCCCCAAGGCCTCAACAATAAAGAGGTCGCCTTCAATGCGAGAACTTATCCCAGTGTAGTCTAGGGTATGAATCAAAAGGCCTTGAACTCCTTGGTCACTGACTAAAACATTAGTGCCCCCACCAAGAAGAGTCACCGGCTGCTGGTTTTGCTCAGCCCAGATAAGGGCTTGCTTGAGTTCATCAATACTTCTAGGGGCACAATAATATTGAGCCGCGCCCCCCACCTTCCATGAAGTGAACTCTGCTAAATTTTTGTTTTCAATAATTGGCAGACTATCGCTCATCTTAGGATTTCAGTGTCTCCAAAAGTTTATGGGTATATTGCCAAACATCGCCAGCCCCCATGGTGAAAACCACGTCACCCTCTTTAAGCTTCGTCGATAATTCGGCAATGAGCTTTTCTGGGTTTTCAGCATAAAAACTATCCCCCTGAATATCCACAGCCAAATTTTTGGAATGAATGCCATCAATGGGTGTTTCACCAGCGCGATACACATCAAGCAAATAGATTTCATCAGCATCTCTAAAAGCTTGTGAATAGTGATTCCAACAATCTCGCGTTCTAGTGAAGCGATGGGGCTGGTGAATCACATAGATCTTTTGCTGAGGGAATTTTTGTCTAGCCCCCTGCAGAGTGGCTGAAATCTCAGTGGGATGGTGGGCGTAATCGTCATAAACCGATACGCCACGAGCTTCGCCAATAAATTGAAACCGTCGATCCACACCAGAGTATTGGTTGGCGCCACTGAAACACTGATCCCAGGGCACACCCGCCGTATGGGTCGCAATGACTGCAGCCACGGCATTGAGGGCCGTATGGCGACCAGGCACTTGCATGTTTAAAACACCCAACTCTTTACCATTGTGATGCACGGCAAAGCCATGATCAATTTGACTTAGCACATAGTCGTTATTTTCGTTGAAACCATAATAAACCAAGCGCTTGGAAAATCCCGTGAAAAGTTCACGAATGCTTGGGTCATCACCAAAAACAATAGCTTTTCCATAAAAAGGAATATTGAGTGCAAAATCTAAAAAAGCTTTTTGTAGATTTTCAAAACTACCAAAATGATCAAGGTGATCACTATCAATATTAGTGATTATGGTGATCTCTGGACGCAAGCGAGAAAAACTTCCATCGCTCTCGTCGGCTTCGGCAACCATCCAGGGACCTTTGCCAAGTCGGGCTGTGGATTCGATCAACTTTAAGCGCCCACCAACCGCAATGGTTGGGTCCATATTTGAGCCCATAAAAATGGAACTGATGATACTGGTGGTAGTGGTTTTGCCGTGAGTCCCGCCTACGGCGATCCCCCTTTTGTAGCGCATGATTTCTGCAAGTGCTTCCGCTCTAGGAATGATAGGGATGCAAAGCTCCCGCGCTCTTTGGATTTCTGGGTTGTGGTTATCAATCGCACTTGAATACACCACCACATCACGATCTTTGACGTGACTAGCCTCATGACCTATAAAAACCTGAACCCCTAAATTTTTTAAATGCTCAGCTTGTTTCCCCATCTTCAAGTCACTACCCGAAACTTGCGCGCCCATGGTGTGCAAAAGCTCGGCAAGTGCAGACATACCAATGCCGCCGATTCCGATAAAATGAAATTTAGCCTGTTCCAGTTTCACGCATTACCTTTCACAAGGGCACCGATAATTTGTTCTGGCGCTTTTGAATAATCAATAGTCATTAGATTCTGTTTCATCAAGTCCAATTGTTGGGGATTCTCTCTAAGCTCTTTCACCTGCCGCTGAAGGTTTTCCCAATAAAAATCTTTCTGTAAAATCATGAGCGCCGCTTGCTTATTCACCAAAGCCTCTGCATTCTTTTGTTGATGATTGTCCGCAGCCGTCGGCAGGGGAATAAAAATTGCCGGCCGACAACTCATGGCAATCTCAGCAACTGTCCCGACCCCGGCTCGACAAATCACAAGATCCGCCCACTTTAGTTTTTCTGGCATGTCATGGATGTATTCGCAGTACTCAAGGAAATGTTTATATTTTTCACCATAGCGCTTTTGCCAACGAGCAAAATCTCGACTCCCCACTTGATGTAATATTTTATAATGGGGGGCCTGCATACCCATGTGCTCCACCCACTCACCGACCACCTCGTTAATAGCCACGGAGCCCTGACTTCCACCAAAAACTAAAAGATTTAAGGGCTGATTCTTGTCATAACTTGTTCCCGGCGAGCCCTTTTTCATGCGAACGGGCAAACCCACTTGTCTCACCTTGGCCTTAGGGAAAAACTTGAGACTGTTATCAAAAACCACAAAGCAGTAGCGCACAACTTTTGATAGCCAACGATTGGCCATTCCCGGATAGGCATTGGGTTCAAGCAATGCCGTATTACCCCCCAATAAAGAAGCCGTGAGTACAAAGGGGCCTGATGCGAAACCACCCACACCCAAGACCCATGTGGGTTTAATTTTAAAATAAAGATACATAGAGTGAATGATTGCAAATGGCATTAAAACCATAGCCCGCAATCGCTTTTTCCAGCCTGCAGAGCTATGCAGTCGATCCATGCGCAAGCAGTGCAAGGGGTAGTGGTAGCGAGGGATGATGCTTTCCTCAAGGCCTCCTTTGGCTCCCACAAAATGCACCTGCCATTCAGGATGTTGTTTTTTTAAATGATCGGCAAGGGCCAAACCAGGATAGATGTGCCCTCCAGTTCCACCGCCAGCAATAACTAAAGTTTTTTTGTCCAAGGTGCCCTCACTAGGCTCCCATTGTCACCTAGTTTAGTCTTTGAATCAATTGTTAGAGTTCAATTCCGCCAAAGGCTTCCAAGAGCTGGTGAAAAGGAACGTCTGGGTAAGTCATGGTGATACAGTGAAGAGATCCAGCACCATTATTCGACAGAATAGTAGAATCTATACCTATGACTTTATCAAAACCCAATTTTTGGTAGACCTCTAAAGCCTCTTTATCCGTAGGCTGACCAAAAATAGGGACGTAAAGAACGCCATTGACTAACAAAGAGTTTACGTAGGTCTCAAAGCGACCCCAGGGGCGAGGCAGTTCATGAACAGTGTAACCCGCATATTCAAGCTCACCGACATAAGAGGGCTCATCAGTAAGAACAGTCTTATCATCAACAAATTTAATAGACTCGTCGGCATGGCCAATGCCTTTTACATGGGGGAGCCGCAAAAGTTTATCACAACCATAGAAGTCCTGAAAAATGAAGCTGGGGATCTCTTGGGTCGCCGTCTTGTCCACAATAATGCATTCATTTTTTGAATTGGCCATGAAGTTACCACCTTCAAAAAAATAATCGTGCTTTGTTACTTTTGCGCTAAAAAGATCACCGATCTCTTGGTCAGCTTCAAACTCATGGTAGTATTTGGCATCCACAACCGAGAAGAAGAAGTCCCCTGACTTTTTATCCTCTCGCCAAACTGGCACAGGCACACCATCGCGAGCCCAAAAACCATTTCGCGCAGTTGGCAAATAGACCACCTTCAAGCGGTCTGCATCCAACCACTGAGAATACTCATCGCGAACATTTTGAATGTGTGTGGCATTATCACTGTAAGTGAAAACTACAAGGATAGTTTCTGGAGGAAGTTCTTTGGCCATCATTTGCTTGGCCTTGCGAGATTGAAAACTTACCTGTGAACTAAAAATGAGATAACCGGCCCTTTCAAACTCTGCAAAAGGACGGGCCTTTGAGGTGGTGATCAATTCAAAAGTGAGGGGGTTGCTAGGGTCCGTAAACAGGCCCTCATTGATAATTTTCTCTGTGGCACGAATATTCTGTTCTGCCATGTAAGCATTTTGCTCTGGCGTAAAAATATGATTTTCAACGGACTGTGCAAGAGCGGTCGCAGCACAAAAAACGGCACTTAAAAATACCAAAAAAGATGACATAATTCCCCCCAAGAAATTGGGCTCTTCTTATCATGGGCCTTTAAAAAAAGTCATGAATATCCCCTGGACGCGCCGCCGTTAGGCCCTCCCCACCCTTTTTATTGACTCCCTATAGGGACGCTGCGATGAAATAGGCCATCAAGGGGGTGCTTATGTGGCCTAAAACAATGACGATGGTGGATCCTGAATTCTTCGACGTTAAGTACGCAATCAACCCCCATATGACCAATGAAAAGGGCGAATTAAACACTATAGATAAACCCAAAGCACGTGCCCAGTGGAACGCCCTTAAAAATTCATTTGAATCCCTCGGCATGACTGTCGAGGTTCTTGCTGGGATTGAGGGTCTTCCAGATATGGT
Organism: Bdellovibrionales bacterium; assembly: GCA_020435205.1. Lineage (GTDB taxonomy): Bacteria > Bdellovibrionota > Bdellovibrionia > Bdellovibrionales > JAGQZY01 > JAGQZY01. The sequence goes on from JAGQZY010000056.1 coordinate 7,072, forward strand.
TTTTTGCGCCAATCAAACCTTTCCTTTTATTCAGTCCGAAAAAAAATCCATTGTTTTGAGCCAAATGCAGTCGGAATACCGCCAACCTGAAGTGCAAGCTTTTCGCTCCTGGGCCCAAAGCAAAGACTGGGAAACTTTTGAGGTGAAGGGGACAAACTTTGAAGGCATGGGAGATGCTCTTTGGGACTACGAAGGACAGAGAATATTTGGTGGCTTTGGCTTTCGCACTCACCCTGAAGTGTATAGCCAGTTAGAAAGATGGGTGGAACAACCCATTATTGCCCTAGAACTTGTGGATGATCGCTTTTACCACTTGGACACTTGCCTTGCGATTTTAGGCCGAGGACAGGCGGCCTTTGTTGAAGAAGCTTTTAGCACAGAGGCCATTGCAACTTTAAAAGGAGCCTTTGATGTCCTTCTCCCCGTGCCCATCGATGAAGCCACAAGAGCTTTAGCCTGTAATATGTGCTGCGTGAATGGGCGAGATGTCATTATTGATAAAAAGGCTAAAATCACAGCCGAGATGTTAGATTTTCATTTGTTTGAGCCCCATTTGGTGGATACCAGCGAATACATTAAATCTGGTGGATCCGTATTTTGCATGAAGCAATTACTGTTTTAATAGGAGCGTTTTCGTTTAGCGTTCTTTTGATTAAAAAGATTAAGCAACAGCCCAAACAGTAGACAATTGATCACGAGTGAACTTCCACCATAGCTTAGAAAAGGAAGAGTGAGGCCTTTTGTTGGCAACAAACCTAAGGTCACGCCTACGTTAACAAAAACCGAATAGGCAAAAGTCACAGTTAAGCCCAAGGCCATCACCTGCTGCTGAATAGATTTTAACGAAAATGATAATTGAAAGCTCCGCCATACCAAAAATCCATAGCCTAATAAAATCAGAACAAAACCGACAAAGCCTAATTCTTCACCAAGAACGGCTAAAGTAAAATCGGTATGGGCCGCAGGCAAAAAGAAAAGCTTTCCTTGCCCATCGCCAATCCCGACCCCCAAAAGACCACCTGAATGAAAACTCAGCATGCTTTGGATGAGCTGGAAGCCGCTGCTTTCTGGATTTTTAAAAGGATCTAAAAAGGCCAAAACTCGCGCTTTTCGATAAGGAACATTCATCACCAAAAAGTAGAAACTAGGAATGGCGACAACCGTGGACACTATGATGTACCTCCAGGGCAGTCCCACCGCAAATAAAATAGTAGCCAAAACCATCATGCAAATGGTGAAAGAACCAAAGTCCGGTTGCAAGAGCAAAGCGCCAATGGGGACTAACACAGTTAAGGCTCGTAAAGGCAAGGTCCACCGCCCCCAATGATCAGAGGGTTGAGCAGCATATTTAGCAAGAATCAGTGGCAAAGAAACTTTCATGAGTTCACAGGGCTCGTAGCGAAAGCCCAAGGGGAGCTGCAGCCAGCGAGTGGCACCACCAGCTTTCACACCAACCCCAGGAATAAAAGTGAGTCCCAAGCTCACGACAGCCATCGCCCAAAGCAACCAACCCCAATCCGCAACCCATCGATGAGGGACTTTCATTAGAGTGACGAGAATAGTCAAGCCAACAAAAGCAAAGACCAATTGTTTTTTGAAAAACAACAGCCCGTCACCGTACTTATCAATAGCAAAAATATAGGAGGAGCTGTAAACCTGAATGAGGCCAAAGGTGATTAAAACAAAAAGCATCAAAAGCAAATTTTTTTCTTTGGTGTGCATATCAATATTGTCGCAGCTTCATAAGCATCAGACAATAGTAGAATACATAACTGAAAAACCCAGACTTTCGTCAAAAGTGGCCCATAAAGGGCCACTCAGTTTATTTAAAGTTCTTTACGATTTCTTTAAAATAATTTCCACGCTCAATATAGCTATCGAAAATATCGAAGCTCGAACAACCAGGAGACAAAAGAACAATGTCACCAATTCGCGATTTTTGATAGGCGATTAAGACCGCCTCTTCAAAAGTTCCAATCAAAAACGTTTCTGTGGCATCACCAATGTCCCGATTAATCCGCTCTTTAGCTTCACCAAAAAGAATAAGGGATTTCACTTTTTTACGAATATGATCAAAAAGAGGTTCATAATTTAGGCCCGTGTCTTTCCCACCCATGACCAAAATCACGTTTTCATCAAAAGAATCTAAAGCTTTTTTCACTGCATGGACGTTAGTGGCCTTTGAATCATTAAAAAACTCAACGCCACCGACCCGACGAACATACTCTAGACGATGAGGGATGCCGCGGAATTCATTAATCACCTTTTGAATGGCTTCGCGGGTGGCCCCATGCTCACGTGAAGCTAACAAAGCCGCCATAAAGTTTTCAATCATATGAGCGCCACGAGCCTTGATGTCTCCAACCGCGAACATTTCAATTTCAGGGCCCGTGCGCACTTTGAGTTCGTTTTTAATGTTAACTACACCACCAATATTCATAATTTGTGGTTCAAGAGCTTTTTTACGAGAAAAGTAAAAAATTCTTCCCCGCTGAACCGAAGGATCTCGGGCAAGCTCGATGACCGCATTGTCATCAGCATTTAAAATACTGGTCGTTGCCTGATTCGTATTCATGAAAATGCGTCTTTTTGCATTCACATATTCTTCCATCGACTTATAGCGATCCTGGTGATCCTCAGCTAGGTTGGTAAAAATGATGTTTTGAGGAGTGAAACGTTCACAATGCTCCAGTTGAAAGCTAGAAACTTCAAGAACAAGAACGCTGGCTTTTTGTCCCGATCTTAAATAATCCACGACAGGGGGGCCGTAGTTTCCACCCACCCACACATCCACGTTGGACTCTTTAAGCATTTTATACACAAGGCAGGTCGTTGAAGTCTTACCATTCGTACCTGTAATGGCGATCACCGGTTCTTTGACAAACCAATTGGAAAACTCAAACTCGCCAGTGACTTTGACGCCATGGTTGCGAGCATAATCAAAAATTTTCAAGAACGGGGAAACTCCAGGGCTGAGAACAATAAGATCCTGTTCTAAAAACTTTTTAGGAGTGTGACCGCCTAGGTCAAAATCCACTTCTAAATCAGAGATCTGCTCGAGAGCATTGTGAAGCTCAGCTCTTGATTTGTGGTCTGTGATGGTGACCTTGGCTTTATGCTCACTCAAAAAACGAGCTAAAGAAACCCCTGTGCGTCCCAAACCTACTACCATAATTTTGCGATCTTTTAAATCGGCAACATCCGTAAACATATCTTACCTCAACTTTAAAGTACTTAAACTTAAAACAGCTAATAATATAGAAACAATCCAAAAGCGAACAATGATCTTAGTTTCATCAAGACCTTTGAGTTCAAAGTGATGATGAATGGGCGCCATCCTAAAAATACGCTTACCAGTGAGCTTAAAGGAAGCCACCTGGGTAATCACCGACACAGCCTCCACCACAAAAACTCCACCAAGTAAAATCATCACGAGTTCGTTCTTGGTAAGAACTGCCATCACGCCAAGAAAACCGCCAAGACCAAGACTTCCAACATCTCCCATAAAAACCTGGGCCGGATAAGAGTTAAACCACAAAAAGCCCAAGCCCGCAGCGACGATGGTGGCCGCCATCGGAGTTAGCTCACCGGCGCCTCGAATAAAAGGAATCCCTAAGTAAGAGGCAATCTCTGAGTGACCGGCGACATAGGCAAAAAGACAAAAAGTTCCTGCGCACACAATAACGGGCCCAATCGCTAGCCCATCCAAGCCGTCGGTTAGATTTACAGCATTGGCGGTACCTACGATCACAAGGCTTGCAAAAAACACATAGGCTAGCCCCAGGTGAAAGGTAATTCCTTTAAAAAAAGGGATTGATAGGTCCGTCGTTAAAAAACCTTTTGAAGTAAGAGCGTAAACAACGATAGCAGAAATCAAAAACTCTGCCAATAAACGCACTCGCCCGGGAATCCCTTTGCTATTCTTCTTGCTGACTTTATTTTGATCGTCAATATAACCAATAGCTGAAAATCCTAAGGTCACGGCCATGCACCCAATCACCAAGGCATTAGAAATATCCATCCATAACAAAAAGGGAACAAGTGTGGATAGAAGAATAAGTCCCCCACCCATGGTTGGTGTTCCCGCTTTTTGCAAGTGTCGCTCAGGAACGTCTTCCCTAACATTAGTGGCCTTCCCCTGCTTCTTTTTCAGTTGGCGAATAAAAGATGGGCCCACCCACCAACAAACTAAAAAAGCCGTAAAAAAAGAGATAAATGTTCGAAAGGTAATGTAGCGAAAAACATTGAGTGCCGAATAATGATCCGACAAGGAGTGTAACCATTGGTAGAGCATATCTTATCTATTTCCGCGAAAAGTTAACGGGCTTAAAAGCTTCGACCACCCTTTCGAGTGCTCCACCTCGTGACCCCTTAATTACAACAATAGAATGTTGGTCTACCATATTTAAGGGATTTAATTCAAGAAAATCTTTATAAGTGTTTAAAACCACAGGGGTTTTTCCATCATTTTCCGATTGCCAGCCTCGGCGAAAAGCTTCACCAGAAGGTCCGATGAAATAAGCCTGATCCCAAGGCAATTGACTGGCGATCCTACCTAAATCAAAGTGCTCTTCCTCGCTGAGCTGTCCTAGTTCCAGCATTTCACCAAAGACGGCGATTCGCTTTTTATAATCAGCCAGAGGGAGTTCTATGTTTTTTAAAAGCGTAGCGAAACTATCTGGGTTGGCGTTGTAGCCATCAAAAAGAATATCACCACCAGACTCCATAGAAACCCACTGGTTGCGGCCCCAACCCGTATGAACCTTGGCAAGCGCTCGCCAAATTTTGGCGGCAGGCATTCCTGCAATATAAGACATTGCAGCCGCTGCGGCGAGATTGGCAACATTATGCTCGCCCCAAACCAGCACCCGTGCATTTCCTTTTTCCCCACCGATATGGCCCTCTATTTCAAAACCCTTAGCTAGAGTTTTGCTCACTTTTAGGTAAATATCTGTAGATTCATCCTGATTGGAATAAGTCTTAAAGGCATGATCTTTATGGCTCATCATCATTTGACGAGTCCACTCATTATCCATGTTGAAAGCAAATAGACAGTCTTTTGGAGCATGGATATATATCTCTTCTTTGGCCTTGGCGATATTTTTAACCTCTTTAAAAAATCCAATATGGGCCCGGCCTACATTAGTGACCGTCACCACATTCGCCTGCACCAATTGGCTGAGGTTTTCTAATTCTCCGGGATGATTCATTCCCATTTCGACAATACAAAATTTGTGATGAGCACGAATATCGAGCAAAGTTAAAGGGACCCCCCAGTGATTATTGAAACTTCCTTGGCTTGCAAGGGCTGGGGCCTCTTGATTTAAAATTTGGAAAGTAAAATCTTTCGTTGTGGTTTTACCATTAGATCCAGTGATGCCAATCACTATCCCAGCAAATTTTTGTCGATGGAATTTTGCAAAGGACTGCAGAGCTTTTAAAGTATCTTCCACTAACAAAAAGGTTGCTTTTTCCTTGAGAGGCTCCCACTCCGTCTGCCAACTGTGAACCACGACAACAGGAGCTCCGCCCCGCACCGCCGACTCTACAAATTTATGAGCATCATGCACATCCCCTAATAAGGCGATAAACATTTTATCTTTAATCTGGGGGTCTCGCGAGTCTGTAGTGACGCCCACAAAACTTTCCTGACCAGAAGACAAAACTTTTGCCCCAGTGGCTTTAATAAAATCGCTAACTTTCATGGAATCGGCTTGCATTGAATCTATGACTCTTCCTTATCAATAACAGTTAAAAGGGACTTTAAGATTTCATAGTCACTAAAATGATGTCGCTGACCACCAATAATTTGGTAATCTTCATGACCTTTGCCAGCGACCACAATCACATCGCCAGGCTTGGCCCTATCCACAGCCATTTCAATGGCTTTTTTTCGATCCACTTCTTGAATGACTCGCTCAGAGGGTAAAGGCAATCCTTCTAAAATATCATCAATAATAGATTGAGGGTCTTCACTGCGAGGATTGTCTGAGGTAACAATGATAGTGTCACTCAATTCAAAAGCCACTCTGCCCATAAAAGACCGTTTCCCCTTATCGCGGTCGCCTCCACAACCAAATACGGTGATTAATCTTTTCCCCTCAGGGGTCAAGCGTGCAATCAATCCAAGTACGTTGCGAAGGGCATCGTCAGTGTGGGCATAATCTACAAAAGCCACTTTATGATCAGCTTTCCCAACTTTTTGCATTCGTCCCGGAATTCCTGGAAAACGTTTCATGGAAGCGATGGCTTCTTTGTAGTCAAGATTCATAAGATAAACGCATGCAATTGCTGCCACATAATTATAAATATTGTGTTTGCCCAAAAGCGGACTCACCACTTCATAGGCTTTTCCATTGGGAAAGGTCAGCATAAACTTGGTGGCTTTGAGGTTCTCGCTCACCAGGCGAAAGCGAAAATCGCAATTCTCTCCTTCTCCAAACAAAAAGCTCGTACGAGGGGTTAGGACCGCAAGCTGCTCACCATGGATATCATCGCCATTGATCACAGCCAGGCTTTCTCGCCCCTCTTTCATCATTGATTTGGTAAATAAACGAGCCTTACTTTTAAAATAATCTTCAAGCGTTTGGTGATAATCTAAGTGATCGCGGGAAAAGTTAGTGAAAATGGCAATGTCGATACCTTGTTTTAACCGACCCTGTTTCAAGGCGTGACTAGAAGCTTCTATTACAAAGGCTTTGGCTCCAAAATCGACGAACTCTTTAAGACGCTCTTGTAAAGTGACTGGGTCAGGAGTGGTCAACTCGCTAGGCCAGCTTCTGCTTTTAAAATGATGATCAATCGTGCCGATAACGCCACAGCTAAAGCGCAGAGAGTTGAGCATATGCTCTAGTATGTACGAAACACTGGTTTTACCATTGGTTCCAGTGACGGCAACACTATAGAGGTGATCCCCGGGATTGCTATAAAAATTTTGACTGATGGCTTGCAAACTTAAGCGGGAGTCCAAGACATTCACCACCGCTCCTTGGAAAAAATCAGGAACTACAGAAACATCTTCAACAATGATGGCAATGGCTCCTTGGTTAGCGGCATCAGCCACATAACGATGCCCATCCGCTTCCGTCCCCCTTATAGCAACATAAATGGTTCCGGCGTCGACTTTGCGCGAGTCAAAGGCTATAGCTTTTACCTCTGTTTGTGGGATCGCTTGGCGCCAATCAATTTTCCCGTGAATGTTAAGAACGTCACCCAGTTGCATCTCAATAGATTAACCCTAAAGGAAGTTTGAAGCAAAACCCCCTCTATTTGCGCCTCGCTTCCAGAAAAAAAGGGGAGAGTTTCCTCAAGATCCTAATAGATATAGGTTAAGCCAAGGCTATATCTGGAAACCTCATTGTCGTAAAAGGCAAATTCATAGCGGCCATCTTGAATATAGCTAGCTCCTTGAAAGTAACCAAGTGATGAGGAAAGTGCGTTGGTAAACTGGTAAGTCAGGGATAGGTCCCACTGGTAGATCCCTCGATTGGGTTGCGAGGGGCTCGTGTCATACTGGCTATTGCTTACGGTTTGATATTCATAGGTAAGGCCAGCATAAAATGACAGTTGGGGAGTGATAAAGTAAAGGCCAGCTAAAGAAGCTCCGAGATCAAAAAGTGGCAACGGGCGCCCACTTTTAGAATTTTTAAACTCATACCAGCTATAGCGAGCATAGGGTGTCCCAAAAGCAATGAGCTTCCCCTTCAAAAAAGCTTTGGTTCCAATCAGTGTGGACTGGAAGCGAGTGATCAGGTCATCGCGGTTGGATTCGTTGGAAATCGGGACATTGGCATGGTTCTTCCACAAAAGATTCACACCCCAAGGCTTGGAGCCCATGGTGTAGTAATGACCAATTTGAGTGTCGTAAGCCTTGAACTCATATTCGGAGCTATATTTGCCATAAAACTTGGTCCACACCTGCTGCAGACGAACACGGTGCTTATTATTAAATGTGTAATCAGCACGAGCCAAAATATCAGTGGTATCTTCATTATCATTTCGAGTCTTAGGCACATGGGTCAGTGCCCCTTGTAAACGCCAACCCGACCCACCACCAGTAATACTATTTAAAGTTGGGTTTGATGATTTGGATTCATCGATATTTTTTGGTTTTTTGGCTCTCATTTTAGTTTTAGTTTGAGCTTTATCGTTCACAGAAGTTTGCGCAAAGGCATAACCACTCAGCGAGAACAAGACCAAACCAGCCACTAGAATCTTTTTTATGATTTCAAACCCATTATTTTTCATAAAAAAATCTCCTCAAAACCCTAGGCTTGAATACCCAGGGGCAGTTGGTGGAAATTAAACTTCCACCAACCGGAAGCCCCCTACTACTGGAGAGAGCCTGATTGAGCTAGGTTGTACAACCAGAAGAACTCACGCACGTCCATATTGAACTGAGTGATCGACTGGTCATCATCGCCACTGCCTTGAATTTTATCCAAAGCATCTTGGAAGAGAGCAAAAGTCACGTGACCTTCAGCAACTGAAGTCATGTAGTAGCTACCATCCACGTGCACCACCACAACATCATCACCCTTATTAAAGGTTCCTGTGGTTGACTTTGGAAGTCGAGTGCGCACAGCGGGTTGCGCCACATCCATGGTCACACCGTACTGATCTTTCAAATCTTTAGCATTTTCGATTCTAACAATCTTCATAGCATTGATTAGATTTGCAGCATCTCGGTTGTTATAGTTGGTCGCATTTTTTGCATACTGAAACCTGGCAAAGTTAATGAACCAAGGCTCCATAGCAATGTTACGATCCGTGACCATGTTTCTCCAGATGCGATCAGTGAACTGAGCGAGTCCTGGCTCCTTAGAGTATGTCAAAAAGGAGTTATGAAGCATAACTAGATTCGGATTGTAGAAAATGGCATCATCACCAGCCAAGAAGAACATAGCGTAAATCTTGTCCGAAATGATTCCCATTTGCTTCAATGCACCCGTAGTCTCATCGTACTCACTGCGGTAGTCTCGGTCTCCACGACTTTGCTGGATCACAGCCTGATAGAAGGCCATGGTGATTTTCATCACTTTGCGCATTTCGCGGTTCAGCTCCTCAAGGTAAGCCTTTTGCTCGTTTTTGTTCTTAATACCCATGACTTCCAATTGCTTGAATACAATGTCTTCCGCAAAAGCTGAACGCCACATGGGAAGGAACTCTTTCATGGAAAGCATGGTGCCAAAAATGCCACCAACATAACCAGAAGTATCCCAGAAAGCACGACCATAACGTTTGTTGCGCATTTCATAGCGCTCGTCATAAGAGCGAATTTGCGACATCAAGATTTGACTTGGAGTCGTTCCAAAATCGTGACGATTGCAAAGGGCGCTCGTGGCCGTGTGTTCATCCGTGCAGAAAAGATACAAGTGGCCCTTATCATCAAACTTCGTCGGCTGATAAGAATCAAGAATAGTGGCAACGTCGTACTCTTCCCAAGCCCAAGGAGTATTTAGCTCATCTTCCAGACGGAGATAATCCATCACCGAAGAGCTCACCTGTTGGCGAGACTCACCAGAAACTGGCTTGTAAGCGCCCTCGCCAGTGACCGTGTACTTAGTTAAACGGTTGCTACCGGGGAAGTTAGCAATGGAAGAGTCGGTATTGATCGTAAAGTTGGCCTTATCTACGCTACCATAGAAATTATGGCGAAGGTTCAGGTTGTGACCAAACTCGTGAATGCTCACGCGATAAAGGATATTGTTCAAGATATCAGCTCGAACCTCTGGATCAGTAACATCAAGTTTGGTGGCCTTTAAAAAGCTGCCGAACCCACCAAAGAACTCTTCAGCGTCCATAATACAGTGGCCCTGCTCGTTAGTCTTAATGATCGCCAATTCTCTTTCATAATGGTCTTGAGCAATGTTTTTCAGACCATCTTTACCCGTGTAATTGCGGTCAGAAATTTTGCGCAGATTATTAAGGACGTGAATGAAATTATACATCCCTGAATTTTGCGCCAGAACACTATTGCTATTGGCCGCACGCTCAAGCCAGCTGATATCTAGGATGTCGTAAGGATTGCGCACCTTAACCTGAGGTCTACCCGACAGCATGCGAGTTTCAAAATCGAAAGGAAGTTTGCTCACAGGTAGATCGAGCACACTAGTGATCAACCCCACCTTATTGGAGCTAGAGCTACCCACGCCAAAAGTTCCGTCTTGGTATTTATCGACAACGGTAGGCACCAAAACGTCACCAGCTTGGCTCATAGTGTAAGTGTTCCAACCAGGATAAGCATAACGAGTATGTTGGGCCATATGCTTAAAGAACTTTCCGACACCCTGGGTTTGATCCCAGTCGGTGATCATTTGCTCAACGTCAACCTCATCATTGCCGTTCACTTTTAGAGCAGCATTCAACTGACGAAAAAGAGAACTTTCACCTTCAGCAGCAATCCCAGCGTCATTGATGATTTCAAGATAGAAATCCAGCATGCCTGTCCATACCATCACATTCGCCGCAAGAATTTCACCAGTGAATGGATTGGCGTCCGAAGGACCATAACCGAGAGGTGTTCCACCCGCTTCGATCTCTTCGATGAAGTTGATGAAGGAGTAGCGAAGATCACCGAACTCGCGCTCAACACCATCATGGTTGTAATCATAGATTTCAAAGCGAAGCTTGGAGCCTACACTCTTCAAAAGAGCATTGGTCTGACCAAGAACAGATTCTGGGCGAGTGTGATCCCAAATCCACTTATATTTTTGTGGATAGTCTTTTACAAAATAAAAGGTGTGGGTCTTTTCTGACCAAC
>JAGQZY010000057.1 GCA_020435205.1 Bdellovibrionales bacterium
CCTCTTGCAAACTCAGCCCCTGGAGTAGCTCCAAAACCAAAGCAGGGCCTTGGGGAAGGGTCTCCCAGGCAAGGAGCTTTACGCAGTACTTGGATCGGACCCGTTGCAACTTTTCGAATTCATTTTTTAAAATATGGACATCTTTCTTGGATTTTAGAACTTTTAACGCCACCTTTTGCGCCGTCCACCCCCGTGGATCTTTACGAACAGCCTTGTAAACACAACTGGTTAGGCCCTCGCCAATGAGATTTTGAATTTCATAAATCGGGGCCTGCCCGGACACTCGTTCCATAGCTGGAGTTTTATTCAATTTTCGGACCAGAACTCTCTTCTATATATATGAGGTCCATCTGTCTTTGCAAAAGAGCCTGTCGGCACGGCTCAGCCAAAATGGGACTTTGTAAATAACTTTTGATTTGCGATAAATCAGAAAGTTCATCCACCGCCTGTTGGCAAAGCCTATTCATGGTTTGCTTCATTGACTCCCAAAGCCTCCGATCGAGAGGGTGAGCCAGGATTTCCTCAACAATAGGAAAGCAGTGTTGGGGAAAATGTTGTTGTTGCTTTTCCCACTCACAAAGAGTCTGCCACTGCAAATTCTGGCGGGACTTTGCCTCAAAACTTTGCAGATCTTCATGAGACTGAACCCTCATGACTTGAGAAAGTTCACCGGCAAAAAGCTGCAAAGGCAGCAAAAATAAAAGGGCGATCATTGGGCTATCTCCTGAAAAAATTGAATAGCTAAAGGTCCAAACAAAAGAACGACGTAAGAAGGAAAGAAACCCAACAGCAGGGGAACTAACAGCTGAAAAGGCAGTTTCTGCAAATAAACTTGCCACTGACGTTCAAACTCTGCTCGCATTTCTGCGTGTAAAGCTTCCAGCTGACCCAAGATGGGGCCACCCGCGAGACCTATACTAAGAACGATACAAAGGGACTTTTGGTAGTCAGTATGAAATTCAATCACTTTGGTTTGCCCATTTTTATAGGCCAACAACCAGAGAGCCATATTAAAATGAAACTGGCTGTTTCCATTTTGCGCTTCCTTTTTGATGAGAGCTTCTAGAGCTTCACCATTACTCATCCCGCGAATAATACGATTGGTGAAATCGATAGTTGGAACTATATGGGCCATTTTTTTCTCCGCATCTGTATCAACAACAAAGCCACACCAAATAAATAGAATGCAAATGACATGAGAAAGATATTTTTGTTTTGTTGCCAGCCGAAATGAGTGCCTACATAAAAAGCGATAAGCCCATTAAATAGGCTTAAAAGAAACCATTGGGACATCATATGACGCCAAACTGACCTGGACTTTTGTCGAAAAAATAAATCCTGGACCAGGTCGTCACGAAATTTTTGTAGGCGGTCCAGTCCCTGGTGAGGTGAGGAACGAACTTCACGAAGCTCTTCAATGATTTTATTGATAAATTCATGGAAATACCCTCTTTGGACCGGCAATTCTTGTGGTGAAAAAACAACATTGCTGTAGATTCCATGCAATAGCCTTTCCTGTCTCCACTGCCCCTGGTCTAGGCATTCCTCCCATGCTGTTCGAAAGCCGGATCCCATTTGCATACGTAAGATCACCATAGAGAGAAAGCGAAGAAACTCGCTATAGAACTGACTTTGACGGCTTTTTATTAAAAGAAAAAGAGAAATAGGAAAAATTAAAAAACTCAAAACCGTGAATGCCCAAAAGTGAAAGGTATGGGAAAAAAAATGAAAAAAGATGATGAAAAGAAAGATACAGTGAAGAGTGCCAATTTTTGTCATGTTTTCAGAGGAAAAAACAGTTTTGTTCAATCGAAAAAAGTAAATCCGGTGAACGAACACTGTTGCGGACATTAATATAAGAAAGGAAAGGAATCTGTTTTCAATCATTGTGTGAAAACAAAAGCAAAAAAAGTGCTAAAGATTTAATTTTTTATTGACGAATATAGTCACGTCGGTAAACTGAAAGCACAAGTTTAAACAACAAAGAACTCATCGTATAAGAGGAGGCATAATGGCTAAAAGAAGAAAAAAAGCCGCTAAGAAGACAGCTAAGAAAAAAACCGTTCGCCGCAAGAAAAAGGCTGCGAAGAAGACTGCCAAGAAGGCGACTCGTCGTAAGAAGAAAAAGGCTACTAAAAAAGCCAAGAAGAAGACGACTCGTCGTAAGAAGAAAAAGGCTGCTGCGGCTCCTAAGAAGAAGGCTCGCCGTAAGAAGAAGAAAAAGGCAGCTAAAAAAGCTAAGAAGAAGACGACTCGTCGTAAGAAGTAAGTTCGGTTCTTCGAACTTTGAAAGCCCCAGCCTCGGTTGGGGTTTTTTTTTGCCCAATTTTTTGCATTAAGTACAAAAGAAGAAAAAATGCACAAAAAACCCGAAGCAGGTCAGAAGAAGTAGTTGAGTCCGAGGGATGCAGTGGGGACGGTGAGGAAGTCTTCACTATCGATCAACAGCAAAGCCTCCAAAGCAATTCCGTAACCCACTAAAGCTCCATCGGTGAATACATATTGAAGCCCTAAAGCACCATGGATCAGACGCTCATCAATACGAAAGTTCTCTCGGTCGGCTGGCGACATGAATTTGTCCCCCACAAAACCTGGGGAAACATCCTTAGAATTGAAAGGTCGAGAGTTTCCACGCTGCCAACGACTGAACCCAACAGCAAGGTAAGGATTCAAGGGTGAAGAGGTCAACAATAGTCTTTTCACCCTCATTCCGTAGGATTGGAAGTGAGTTCCCCCGCCATAACCCATATCCACACTCCATTGGGGGTGAAAATGAAGAGCTAAGGTGCCACCGAGCACACCATAAGCGCCGCCGGCAAGAACACCTACCGCAACCTTCCTCTGCTCCCAAAAACTTGATACTTCTTTGGCTTCATTGGTTTTATCGTAATTAAAGCGAGAGCTATTACCCTTATAAGGCACACGCTCAGCATGGCTAGGAAGTGCTAATAATAGTAGCAAAAACAAAAGAGCGGACTTCAAAGGGCTACCCTCGCCTTGATGCCTTCTTCTTGCAAAAAGGCTCGGATTTCTTTTTCTTCGATTTTTTCTAGCTTCTTAAGAAGTTTTTGCATAGAAACTAGCATTTGACGAATGCTACCCGCATTAGCGTCTCTCAATAAAACGGTCATTTCCCCGCCCAAGACATTCAATTGTTTGGCCAGACCATTGAACTCACGATTGCCGGTGATTTTATCAATAGTGGTTAGGACCTTGTTCAAATTTTTCACCAAATCATTAATAGAGCCAATTGTACTGACCACTGACTCTTCATTATCTTCAACCATGGCTAATATCTTACCCGCTAGAGCATAACCTTGTGATATGAGCTGATCGATGCGGGGGGGATCCTCTCCTCTCACCATTTCCCCCTCTTTCAGCAGAGAGGCCGTGGAGCTGCCAGGAGTGATTTCTAGGTACTTCTCCCCAATAATACCCGCCATATTAATATAGTAGCGGGAGTCAGACCTGAGGGAACTCCAAGCTTTCTCTTGGATTTTTATGTGGATATGGAGTTTCACTTCTTCACCCTGCGGCGTTTTATAATCGGGACGAAACTCTACCTTGGTCACTTTACCCACTTTGACTCCCATAAGGCGGACATGAGACCCCTCTTCTAGACCGCCAGCAAAATTGTAAGCAACCGTCAGATTTTTATAATTTCCCAAAAGAGAGAATTGCCCCAATAGAACGACAAACACAAAGATGGCAGCTATGGAAAAAATAAATAACAAGGCAACTTTAATCTGTGAACTCATCCTGACTCTCAGTAAAAGTGTGAAAAAATATACGTCAATATAAAGTCTATTACGATTATGGCGATTGAGGAAGAAACAACACTTTTTGTTGTTGCGCGGCCAACTCCAGCAGCACCCGGTTCGCAGCGAAACCCATAGTAGCAACTGACTAGTGGGATCACTGCACAGAAAGTCATGCCTTTAATCACCGAAAACCAAAGGTCCTTCATAACGACAAAGCGGCGAAAGGCGACCATAAAGTAGGTTACACTTTGGTCTAGCTCATAAACACTGACGGCAGCTGCCGTCAGTAAACAGACAGAATTAGCAATCAAACTCAGCGTTACACCAGCGAGCAGACAGGCCAAAAGTCGAGGAAGAACCAGAAAGTTAAATGGATTGATTCCCAAGAGCCTTAGGGCATCCACTTGCTCTGAAATCTTCATTTGTCCGACTTCGGCAGCAATCCCGGCACCAATTTTTGCCGCCAACAACAATGCCATCACCACGACGGCTAATTCACGAACGATCAACATTGCCGCAAACCCTGGGACCAAACTGTCATCATGCAGGATCATTTTCATGTGAAAGGAGGCTTCAACAATGGTGACTGCGGCGGCAAAGGAAACACAGACAACAATAATGTTGAGACTTTTATAAGCAAGGTCATCAATATGCTTAACGAGTTCCTTGAAACGAATACCCTCTGTGAACAAGCTCTCGAGGGTAGCCAGAACCATGGGAATGAATTGCACCTTAAACATTGAGGAGCTCCTCAAGGATCAAACTGCTCACCCAATCAGCAAGAACCAAAGAAATCATAGTCTGAGTTGCTGCTTGCACGACACCTTCACCCACCTCTTTGGCACCTCCACGCACGCTATAACCGCGGTAGGTGCATAAAGTGGCAATCACCAATGAAAAGCTAAAGCATTTGACCACACCACTGGTTAAGGAAAATCCATTCATGATCGTTGGTACGTGACGAATGTATTGTTCCCAAGGAATTCCAGCAAAAATTGAGGCCATAAGAATTCCACCAAACAAGGAACACATCAGTCCCACCGTCAGCAAAAAGAAACTGGCGAGCACGATTCCAAAAAAGCGGGGAACGATCACCTCTTCAATGGGATCGGCCCCCAAACAACGAATGGCATCGATTTGCTCACTCACCTTCATGGTACCCAACTCTGCTGAAGTAAAGGCACCAATCTTTCCGCTAAGTAAAAAGGCGATGAGAAGTGGCCCTACCTCGCGAACGGTAGCACTCGTTACAAGTCCCCCTAAATAAGAAAGCGCACTAAAAACTTCCATTTGCAGGGTGAATTGCAAAGCCATGATCGCACCGACAAAAAAGCCCGCAAAACCAGTAGTGAGAAGGCTTTGCCAAAAAACATGGAGAGTCTGATTAAAGACTTCCTCGCGATTGCGAAAAGTGTGGGCGGAAGAACTCATAATTTCAATAAAGAAGCCAACAGATCCGCCTAATACTTGCAAATTTTTAGTAATGATCGTCATTATACCTCTTGTAAAAACTCTTGGATTAAATGTTCGCTGCTATTCCTCATGTCAGTGGGGCTCCCCTGGCTGAGCATCCTTCCCTTGTCGAGGACAATGATGTGATCCGCTACTGAAAGGGCACTCTTCATATCGTGACTCACCACAATCGATGTGGTGCCAAGCTTTCTTGATAGATCGAGGATGAGTTCATTCACACGACTGGTGGAAATAGGGTCCAATCCTGTTGTTGGTTCGTCAAAAAGTAGAATTTTTGGTTTTAAAGCGACGGTTCTTGCTAAACTCACCCGCTTTTTCATTCCGTAGGAAAGCTCATGGGGCCATTTTTTTTCTATTCCTTTAAGACCAACCAGGGCGAGGGATTCCACTACCCGTTCTTGGATTTGTTCCTCACGCAAACGTTCGTGCCGTCGCAAGCCGTAGGCCACGTTTTCATAAACGTCGATGAAATCAAAAAGTGCAGGCTGCTGGAAAACCATACCGCAAATTTTTCTCACCTGAGACATTTGCTTTTCACTCATTTCGTGGACAGGAAAGCCATCCACCCAAATTTCCCCTGAGTCAGGCTTGAGTAGACCAACAATGTTTTTTAATAAAACCGATTTTCCCGTCCCCGACATGCCAAGAACAAACACGATTTTTCCTTGAGGAATGTCTATATTGAGGTCCTTTAGGATTTGGCGATCACCAAAACTTTTATTTAAATTTTTAAACTCTATCATAGAGCCTCCAAGGGACCCTTAACGTCGCCATGGATAAACTGCTGAACTTTGGCATTAGAATGATGAAGGGTTTCCTCTTTCCCACCAGTTTTAATGAAATCCCTGGGGAAACAGACCATAATTTCCCCGGCCAGTTGATAGGCCCTCATCATATCATGGGTGACAGTGACAATGGTGGCATTCAACTGCTTTTTCAGGTCCAGGATCATTTGGATAATTTGTCGGCTGGTGATGGGGTCAAGACCGGCGGTGGGATCATCATAAAAGACCAATTTGGGTTGCAACACTAGGGCGCGGGCAATCCCCAGGCGTTTTTGCATTCCACCACTCAGCTCCCCTGGAAAAAGTTGAGGGACGTGATCAAGGCCAACCGCCGTTAAGAACTTGACGATTTCTGCTTCCCTTTGGCTGCTCTTCCAGTCGGGTTTGGCTTCGCCGAGGACGAAATCCAAATTGTCGTAGACTTTCATGGAGTCAAACAGGGCATTTTGCTGAAAAAGCATGCCCACTTCAGCAAGAAAGGACTGTTGGTCTTTTTTGCTCAGCGTTGAAAGGAGCTGGCCTCGATAAAAAACCTCCCCTTGGTCAGGAGCCACCAGGCCAGTCATAAATTTGAGAAGGAGGCTTTTGCCACTCCCGCTAGGACCCACCAAAACCAAGGAATCACCAGAAAAGACTTTGAGGTTGAAGTTTTCAAAGACCACCAGGTCATCAAACTGATGCCCCACCCCTCTTAACTCTATAATTGGATCTGCCGATTGCAAAGCAAGCTCCCTTCATCCATGAAGGTGTCCATTATAGCCCTATCCTCCTGCATTAAGAACCATGAATTTAAGAAAGTTGACCTAGACTCATCCAGCATTTTTTAGCCCCTACGGGTTTACTCTGAGGCCCCTTGGGTATAAGTAGGGGGGATCACAATATAAAGACAATAAGGAGTGATGATCGATGAGTCATACCAGAAAGAAGATTTCCGTGATTGGTGCTGGTTTTGTTGGTTCCACCTGTGCCCATTGGGCCGCCTCAAAAGAGCTTGGGGATGTGGTTCTGCTAGATATTAACGAGGGCTCTGCAAAGGGAAAAGCGCTCGACCTTTTTGAGGCTTCCCCTGTCGGAGGTTTTGATTCCATGGTCACAGGGACTGCCGATTACAAAGATATCGGCGGATCTGATATTGTCATCGTGACTGCCGGACTTCCGCGCAAGCCCGGAATGAGCCGCGATGATTTATTGGCGACCAACGCTAAAATTATGAAAGCTTGCTGCGAAGGCATTAAAGAATTTGCTCCTAACTCTACTGTGATTGTGGTCAGTAACCCTCTCGATGCCATGGCTATGGTTGCCATGGAGACTTTAGGTTTTCCCCGTGAGCGAGTCATCGGTATGGCTGGGGTTCTTGATGGTGCTCGTTTTCGCTCCTTCATTGCTGAGGCCACTGGTATCAGTGTGAAAGACATTAACGCTTTTGTTCTCGGTGGTCACGGTGACACTATGGTGCCTATGCCTCGCCACTGCTCTGTGGGCGGAGTTCCACTTACTGAGTTTTTATCAAAAGAAAAGATCGAGGAGCTCGTCGATCGCACCCGCAAAGGCGGCGCCGAAATCGTTGGCCTACTAAAAACCGGTTCAGCTTACTACGCCCCTTCTGCCAGTGCTGTTGAAATGGCTGAAGCCATTTTGAAAGATCAAAATCGTATTCTTCCTTGCGCAGCTTACTTGCAAGGAGAGTATGGCATTAACGGAATGTTTATTGGTGTTCTTTGCCAGCTTGGTAAAAATGGTCTTGAGAAAGTGATTGAGGTTCAACTCAATGACGAAGAAAAGGCCGGGCTTGAAAATTCTAAGCAACACGTTGAAGAGCTTCTCACTGCACTTAAAAAATTAGATTACTAAGGACTGAAGATGAATATTCATGAGTATCAAGCAAAAGAGATCTTTCGAAAATATAAGCTTAAAGTTTTAAATGGAAAAGTGGCCAACACGGCTGATGAAGCTGTGGCCGCAGCCAAAGAGCTAGGCGGTGACCTTTGGGTGGTCAAAGCCCAAATTCACGCTGGCGGACGCGGCAAAGGTGGCGGTGTTAAAATTGCCAAAACTTTGGATGAAGTAAAAAGCCTTGCTAATGACATGATCGGCATGACTTTGGTGACTCACCAAACCGGCCCTGAAGGCAAAGAAGTTCATAAAGTTTATATTGAACAGGGCTGTAACATCGACAAAGAATACTACTGTGCCGTATTCCTCGATCGCGCTAGCTCCAAAGTTTCTATTATGGCTAGTAGTGAGGGCGGCGTGAACATCGAAGAGGTAGCCGAAAAGACACCTGATAAAATTCACACCCTCACCATCGACCCCGCCTTCGGCATGCAGGATTTTGAAGCCCGAAACTTGGCTTTCAAGCTGGGATTCGAGGGTAAGCAAGCCTTAAAGGCAGCCACTTACTTTAAAGGTCTCTATGAGATCTACATGAAAGAAGACTGCGCTATGGTGGAAATCAATCCTTTAGTCACTACAAAAGAGGGTGATGTTATGGCTCTGGATGCAAAGATGAACTTTGATTCCAACGCACTTTATCGCCACCCAGACATTATGGAGCTTCGAGATATTACCGAAGAAGATCCTGCCGAAGTGGAAGCTAGTAAATATAACCTGGCCTTCATTAAGCTTGATGGAAACATTGGCTGCCTTGTGAATGGCGCTGGTCTTGCCATGGCCACTATGGACATCATTAAACTGCACGGTTCCGAGCCCGCTAACTTCTTAGATGTGGGCGGAGGTGCGACCAAAGAAAATGTGATTGCCGCCTTTAAAATTATTTTAAAAGATCCCAACGTAAAAGGGATTTTAGTGAATATCTTTGGCGGCATTATGAAATGTGATGTGATCGCCGAGGGTATTATCGCTGCGGTCAAAGAGGTGGGCTTATCCGTGCCCCTTGTGGTTCGCTTGCAAGGAACAAACGTTGACCTAGGCAAAAAGATTCTTGGCGAAAGTGATTTAAATGTGACTCCCGCTGACACATTAACTGACGCTGCTGAAAAAATTGTTGCCGCTGTGAAAGGAGCCTAAGCATGGCCATCATGATTGACAAAAATACTAAAGTGATTTGCCAAGGGATTACCGGAGCGCAAGGAACCTTCCATACCGAGCAGGCCATTGCCTACGGCACCAAAATGGTAGGTGGCGTGACACCGGCTAAAGGTGGAACCACTCATCTTGGTCTTCCTGTGTTTAACTCTACCCATGAGGCTGTGGAAAAAACTGGGGCTAACGCCACTGTGATTTATGTTCCACCGCCATTTGCAGCTGATGCTATCATGGAAGCTGTTGATGCGGGTATTGAACTTGCGATTTGTATTACTGAAGGCATTCCCATCAACGACATGGTTAAAGTGAAAGCTTATATGAAGGGTAAAAAGACACGTCTTGTTGGCCCCAACTGCCCAGGAGTGATCACCCCTGGCCAGTGTAAAATTGGTATTATGCCAGGCCACATTCATAAAGAAGGCCGCATTGGGGTGCTTTCCCGTTCAGGAACACTCACTTACGAAGCGGTTCACCAGTTGACGGCCGTTGGCCTTGGCCAGTCCACTTGCGTGGGTATTGGTGGTGACCCCGTGAATGGCACCAACTTTATTGATGTCCTTGAGCTTTTCAATGCCGATAAAGACACTGACGCTGTGATTATGATCGGCGAGATCGGCGGCTCAGCGGAAGAAGAGGCTGCCGAATATATTAAACGTGAATTTAAAAAACCTGTAACTTGCTTTATCGCTGGGGCCACGGCTCCCGCTGGGAAGCGTATGGGTCATGCTGGTGCAATTGTCAGCGGCGGCATGGGGACTGCGGAGGGTAAGTTTGAAGCTTTGGCAAGCGCTGGATGCTCCATCGCTCGCAGCCCAGCAGATCTTGGAACCACTTTGAAAGCCAGTTTATAAAATAAGGAGAAAATATGTCTAAAGAGTTAACTTTTTCTATCATCAAACCAAACGCCATGAACAAAAATGCCATTGGCGCTATCATCAACAAGTTTGAAAGTAATGGTCTTAAAATTGCTGCTGCGAAATTGGTGAAGCTTACCAAACAGCAGTGTGAAGAGTTCTATGCTGAACACAAAGAACGCCCGTTTTTTGGCGAGCTTGTTAGCTTCATGACCTCTGGCCCAGTTATGCTTATGTGCCTCAGTGGCGAAAATGCTGTCGCCAAAAATCGTGAGATCATGGGCGCCACAAACCCTACTGATGCCGCTCCTGGCACCATTCGTGCTGAATTTGGTGATAACGTTGGGGAAAATGCTGTTCATGGATCTGATAGCCCCACCAGTGCTCAAAGAGAGCTTGCTCTTTTCTTTGAAGACTACGAAATCGTAAATAAATAATTGATGGGTGACACTTTTACTAAGGTCACCATTGAGTCCCTGGCCAACTCCGGAGAAGGAGTTGGTCGAGTGGATGGGAAAGTTGTCTTCGTTCCCTATTCTTGCCCTGGAGATATTCTCGAAGCCTTAGTCACCACCAATAAAAAAAAATTTGCTCGCGCCAACATCAAAAAGCTCTTAAACCCCAGCCCACATCGGGTGCCACCACGTTGCCCACATTTTTCTGTGTGCGGTGGTTGCGACTGGCAACACATAGATTATGAAACTCAGTTATTTTGGAAGAAGCAAAATCTAGCACAAAGCCTTAAACGTATTGGTGGGATTGAAAAATTACCTGAGATAAAAATCAAAGGTTGTTCAGAAACCTATAACTATCGAAACCGGATTCAAGTTCAGTTCGAGAGCGGCAAATTTTCTTTTGCAAAAAGGGCTAGTAACCAACGCATCCCCATTGAAAAGTGTGATATTGCTGATGAAAGGATCAATATCGCGCTTGCGCAAATCAAAGCTCACCTTACAAATCAAGGAATTGCCAATCAGAGGGTTGAACTTGCCATTGTCGATAACCAAGTCGAGGTATTCTTACATGACGGAGACCTTAGTTCTGGCCTTGGGTTTCGCCAAGTTAATGATGAACAAAATCAGTACCTCGTGCAAAAGATCGTCTCACTCGTTGAGGCTTTGCAAGTGGATCAACTGGTTGATCTTTATTGCGGTTCGGGCAATTGGATGTTTGCTATTAATGACCATCTCCCCCATATCCAATGTTTAGGCGTTGATCTCAATCCGATTAATATTCAGCGCGGGAGGGCATATGATCGCCCCAATGTGGAATTTCAATTGGGGCATTCAGAGATCATTTATCCTCAGCTTTCCGGTCAATGGCCAGTGGTTATATTGGACCCACCCCGCAGCGGTTGCCACCCAGATCTTTTGAAAAAACTCTGTGAAAAGCCACCAAAGCATTTAATTTATATTAGCTGTGACCCTGCAACTCTGGCCAGAGATCTCAAGGCTTTACTGAGTGGTCCCTTTTCGCTCACCGATATAGAAGCCATCGACATGTTCCCACAGACCCGGCACTGTGAGGCTTGGGTATTGTTGCAAGGCGGCACTCCGTCAAATACTGATTAATGCTTAAAAATTTGCTAGCTTTTAAGAATGAGCCGCCAGAGATCGTCATTCTTTTTTAAGATATTTTTTGCACTGCTGAGCCTGACTCTCATTTCCTGCGCATCAAACAAAGATAATAAGCGTTTGGCCTACTCCCACTTTACCCTGGGAATCAGCTACATGGGCCAACAAGAATTTGAAAAAGCCCTGCGTGAACTGCTCGTGGCCAAGGAGCTAGACCCTGACAATCCGCAAATCCTTAATCACTTAGGATTGGCCTACTATTTTCAAAAAGAATACGAACATGCCATTATTAGTTTAAAAAGCTCCATCGATAAAAAACCCACCTTTTCAGAAGCTCATAATAACTTGGGCCGAGTCTATATTGATACCAAAGATTTTCATCAGGCACGCATCCATCTATTTAAAGCTGCAGGCGATTTAACTTACCCTCACAAAGATAAGGTCTGGCTCAACATAGGTTTATCTTATTTCCAAGAAGGGCAGTACGACGAAGCAAAAAGGTATTTCTTAAAATCCATCAGCGCTAATCGCAATAACTGCCTAGCCTATAATTTTTATGGTCGCACTCTCGTCGAAACTGAACAGTTCAAAGATGCGGCTCAGGCATTGGATCAAGCCATCGTTCACTGTAAAGACAAAGGTTTAGATGAGCCTCACTATTTTGGGGCTATTGCTTTATTTCGCATGGGTTTTAAACAAAAAGCTATCGCTCGACTGCAAGAGGGTAAAAAGCTTTTTCCCCATGGCCCCTATCGAAAGAAAATAGCTGAAATGATTGAGTTGATGAAAATTACGGAGACGAAGTAATTTCTATGAAAAAGATTGGCGCCCTTCTTAAACAAGAAAGAGAGAAACAAGGCTTGAGCCTTGAACAGGCTGCCGATCGTACAAAAATTCACCATCACAAATTAGATGCAATTGAGCAAGGAGATGCTAAATCTCTACCCGCTGCCGTTTTTGTTAAAGGGCTTATTCGCAGTTATGCAAGCTTCTTAAAAATGGACCCCGATAAAATCCAGACGCTGCTGGATGAAGAGTTTGGAGAGGGCCCCAAAGACTACTCCCCTGCACCCATCGAAAAAGCGACGGCGGCTCCCGACGAAAATGAAACTCAAATGGTTGGTCAATTTCAAATGTCCAAATCTCTTTATGCCCTTGCCGTACTCGGCATTGTTGTTATTCTTTCTGTATTTATCTTTATGGCTGTGGAAAAAATCAACTCTTACAAAGAAGAGGAAATTATCGATCCTATGCTTGAAGTAGACTCTAGCAAAACAGCGGAGCCTAACCCTGACACAAAAGATCAGCCTTCTTCGACAGATCATCCCCAGACCACGGCTCCAAAAGAAGATAAGGCAGCACCAGAACCCAAAACGGCAAAGAAAAAGCAATCTCCTGAACCATCAAAGGACGACGAACCCAATGAGAATGTAACTCAAGTCGTAAGCTCTAATAATAAATTAACTATCGAAGCGATTGAACCTGTAAGAGTTGAGATCATATGGTCTGACGGAAAACCCCAAGTCATGCTATTTAAAGCCAGAGAAAGTAAAACTCTCGTTTTTAGCACTAATATTAAACTCCGAGTGAATAACGGTGGGGCCATAAACCTTACCTACAACGGACAAAAGCGTGGAATTCCTGGGAAGCTTAACCAACCCATAGAAATCGATTACCCGTGACCAAATCACTTTTTCATATTTTTATTGCAACCCTCATAGCAAAATTGGTTTTGTTGCTTTTTATCCCCTTGGTTTTAGACGAATACTATTATTGGGTTTGGGGCCAAAATCTACAATGGAGTTATTTTGATCACCCACCCATGGTCGGCTGGATAATGGCTATTGGGGACTTCTTTCGCCCCCTTTTTGCAAAAGGAATACGCATCCCATTTGTTTTGATTTCCCAAGCAACCATCTTCATTTGGTATCTGATTTTAAAAGATCGAATGAGTGAGAACAAATTAGCTTTGCTAATCCTAGTGCTTAGCTTCAATCCTCTCACCGGTTGGGGGGGCATGATTGCCACACCTGACATCCCCCTCCTATTTTTTTGGTCACTAGCCATTCACTTTGCGGCCAAAATTGAACTTTCACCTAGTGCTATAAATTACGCCGGTCTTGGAGCAAGCCTCGGGCTTGGATTTAGTTCTAAATATGTAATGGTATTAATCCTACCCTGCTTGTTAATCTATATTTTTCAAAAAAAGCTACTACACAGGGTTTTCCACAAATATTTATTTATAAGTCTGTTGTTTGGCTTACTGGGCAGCATGCCTGTTCTCTATTGGAACTGGACTCACAATTGGGATTCTTTTTTATTTCAGTGGCGTCACGGCATGGAAGCTCCAGTTTGGAAGGTTCGCTGGCCTTTTGATTATCTGCTTGGGCAGTTTTTTATTCTCTTCCCTGTTTTTGTCTGGCCCCTTGTCCGTCGTATGCGCTCATTTTTAGCAAATGACTTTTCGACCTTCGCCTTATTTCCTTTAGCGTTTTTTCTTTACTCCTCTTTTAAAGGTAGGGTGGAGGCCAATTGGCCTATAGTTGCTTATCCTGCCTTTTATGGAGTGGCCATCCAAGTGGCTAGCAAGCGTCTCACGAATGGGATGAAAAGAGTGCTCTATTTTTGGGTTTTTTGCCTGGTGATCGTGGTGAGTGCAATTACCTTTGTCGATAACCCAAAGATCAAAAAACTTCGCATCTTCGAAGCGGCCAAATATAACGTGGTTCTTGAGTATGCACGAAAGCAACCCAATACTTTTGTTCACAATTACCAAATGGCATCCTATTTGAGTTTTCACCTGCAAAAACCCTTCTGTAAATTACCTCACTTTGGGCGCCGCGATGTCTATGACTATTTGCCACAATGCCATAAAACACCCGATCACTTTTTTTATATTGTGGTATCTTATGCTAAACCTGATTTTGATACTTTTTACCCAGGATATCAGGTCGTCGATGCTCAACCCTTTGCTGAGGAGTATAAAATACTTGAGGTGAAAAAACTGTGAGGAAGCTTTTCTTCGTTATCAGCTCCGTCGTTCTTACATTTTTCATTTATGGGCTTTTACTTGCCAGTTTCAGCAGTCAGGTCTTCTCCAAAGCTGGCGCTGAAAATAGTCACCATCTTTTTTATGACTATCGCGGGATCACTCATGTCGTCACATCCCATTCCCGTGGCAGCCTAAGTCCAAAAGATATCCTGCTACAAGCCGCGCAAGCAAATATCGATTTCCTATTTTTTACAGACCTCAATCCCATTGATAAACCCTATAGTATTTACGGGTATCATGGTGACATCTTTGTTTTTTCTAACCAAAAGGTCTCCTATATGGATGCGCACGTTTTGGTTTACTCTGACAATTCATATTTTCATTTCCCAAGTTTGACGGATGCTCACGCCCAATTGACTCAACATTTTTCTGAACCCCAGGGGCGGGAAGCTCCCTATTTGGCGGTACTCGCCCACCCTTTAAAAAAGAATCATCGTTGGCAAGGAGAATATCCACCTGGTCTTGATGGCATCGAAGTGATTAATTTAAGATCTCTGTGGCAACATATTTGGCAAACAGATCGACTCAATTTTATCTGGAGCCTTCTCACTTATCCCTTTAACCCAGACTTAGCCCTCCTCCGCTTGCTCGACGATCCTGTTAAAGAAATTGAACTCTGGGACTATTTGAATCGATCCCACCCTACGCTTGGCTTTTTAGGCAATGAAACCACTTCAAGAATTTTCCATATAGGTAATTTTAACTTTTCTTTTCCATCCTATGCTCGATCCTTTGCTTTCGCCTCAAACCATATTTTACTGCGGTCTGAACTCACAGGGCACGAGCAGTCTGACAAAGAAAAGATTTTCCAAGCTTTAAAAAAAGGACATTTTTATTTTGCATTCGACACTATAGCTAATCCAAAAGGTTTCGCTACTTATATGCGCACAGATTCGAACACCTACCTCAGTGGTGAAACCATACCCCTCACTCCAGACTTGGAGATGTCTATTGATCTTCCTGACCATATTGCTGTCCCCTTTGAGATCGAAGTTTACCGCGATGGAGTGATTGTCCATAAATCAAGGGATTCAAAAGCACTCATGAAGGTCGAAGAGTCTGGGGTCTACCGAATACGGGTTCGCATTCAGCCCGAGTTGCCCATACCAGATAAAGGGCGCTGGTTTAGTTGGATTTACTCCAATCCCTTTTATGTCGTTGAACCTGCAATTGATTAAAATAAGCCCAGTTGCTTTTCGGTTTTTACCACAACAGGAAGGCGCGTTTCAGGTCGACCGGTAAGAGCCACTAAATTCTCTATGATCACCGCTTCCCCTGGGTTAAAAATCTTTTTTATAATTTCTAAAAAGAGTCGCCCACAATAAGAAGCATCTTCCTCGGCTCTGTGAAACTGGCCCGCTGGTATATCTAAATGTTGCACCAACGTCCCCAGCTTATAGTTGGCGAGACCTGGAAACACTTTTCTTGCGATCGGCAAAGTGTCCAAAATGATGCCAGTCGGCCCAGGGATCTCATGGCGTAAAATATCGGCTTTTAAAAATTGGGAATCAAAAGGCGCGTTGTGCGCCACCAATGGACGGTCCCCACAAAACTCCGCAAAGGACTCCAGAAGGTCCTCGATATAGGGTTTTCCAACAAGCATATCATCAGTGATTCCATTAACGGCAGTGGCGCCTGCTGGCATCGATCGGCGGGGGTCAACGAGGGTGGAATAGACCCCTTCGGCCTCTCCATTAATAAAGCGAACGGCTCCAATCTCCACAATTTGGTCGACGCCCGCCACTGTTCCTGTGGTTTCTAGGTCAAAGGCAATGAATTCCATAGGTCTATCCCCCTGCCTTTAGTTAAAACATTCCCGTATGGGCAAAATCAAGCTTTTGCTCCTCTAGCCAAGGCTTTGTGGCCATGGACACGGAGCCCCTTTCATAGGAGACTGAAACAAAGGAGGAGCGGTGGCGATTTATCTGCAAATAGATGGGGAGAGCATCGAACTCAGGGGCACTGGCCGCCTCCTTGATTTGTGTTTATCCGCAAAAATCGCCATCGACCACGTCTGCGGTGGCGGTGCCAGCTGTGGAACCTGTCGCGTCCTGGTGGTGAAGGGAGCCAAAAATCTGCCTCTGCGCAATGAATTGGAGCAGGAGATGGCAAGTGACAGGGACTTCAGCTTTGAAGAGCGCCTGGCATGTCAGCTGGAAATTTCCCAAGAATCCGATTTCATTTTTGAGATTCCTCCCTCTGAATGACGGAGAATAAAATCTAGTAAACACCCCGATGAGCGATGGGCATACGTCGTCCCTGACCAAAGGCATGAGTCGATACTTTTAATATGGGCGGAGCCTGCCACCGCTTAAACTCTGAGTGCATCAAGCGATTAAGAAGCCATTTTTCCACCTCACCACGAGGTTTATTGCGATTGCAAACGAGACGATCCACAGCTTTATCTAAATCATCATAGGGGGGCAAACTGTCTACGTCCTTTTGGTTGGGTCGCAACTCTGCACTTGGCTCCCGCTCAATAATAAATTGGGGGATAATCTCTGTTTGGCTATTATAGTAATTGGCAAGATCATAAACTTGCTTTTTCAGCAAATCACCCAAAGGCGCTAGTCCTCCACACATATCGCCATACAAAGTTGTATAGCCAGCTGCGTATTCACTTTTATTGCCCGTGGATAATAAAAAACTTCCTTTATCATTTGAAATCGCCATCAACATAAGCCCACGTAAGCGAGCCTGTATATTTTCATGCATCAAAGAAAAATCGCGGGCGCCCATTCCCATCTCATAAGCCCTAACAACTTCATCAAAAGAAGTCTGTATCTCAATCTCCTTAAAGTCACAGCCAAGATTTTTGGCCAATTGCTCTGCGGAACTATAGCTTTCTGGAGAATTAAATTGAGTAGGAAGTGCCACCACGGTCAAATTGTTTGGCCCGATGGCATCAGCGGCCAAGCATGCGACAACGGCAGAATCAATCCCACCGCTCAAACCAAGGTGTGCTTTTTGAAATCCTGTTTTCCCCAAGAAATCACGGATACCCAAAACCAAACCCTGATGCAGAAACTCCACCTCTTTTTCTGGGAGGCTGCGACGCCCCCCTTGGTGATTTTTAAAATCAGCAATATTTAAATCTTCAATGAAATAGCTACTTTC
>JAGQZY010000058.1 GCA_020435205.1 Bdellovibrionales bacterium
TGGGAGGGTGGGCTCTTGAATCTAATATTGGTTCGGATCAGCTTTATACTGCAAGCTACAGTCTGCAAAATGGCGTCCCTTCCGTTTCTAACCAACTCACGCCTTTAAAGTGGAACAATGCAGGTTATTCTGCAGGCCAGATTCCCGGTTTTCATGTTAACGATGCTAGTGTTATCAAAGCTCCAGGGCAAAACTGGCAATTTATGTACTACACTTTATTAGATAACCAGTTTGCCACCGAGGCCTCCATGACTAAAAAGAATTGGGTGGGTTTTGCATCAAGTACTGATGGTGGTGCGACTTGGTTCAATCATGGTCCCATCATCAAGCAAAATAATGGCGTTAATATGACGGGGGCCTGGGCCCCATCAGCTTTAGTGGAGTCTGATCATATTCGTCTTTACTATCATACTGGTGATAAAAGTTGTCTTTCTGACAACGATCCCTGCACCCATCCCGCGGTTGCCCAGCCACCTCGCGTTCACATGAGCCGGATGGCCAACAATGGGTGGCAACGCTTGTCCAGTCATCAAATTACAGACATGTCTGGTCATCCATTGATCCTAACTAACGTGGATGTAGTGAAAAATGGATCAAAATATTATCTGACTGGCAACACCCCTGATCTTTTAAAAATTGAGCTCTATGAGTCGAGCAATGGCATTCAATTTAAGGCCGTGGGCTCTTCCTCGACCCTGATTAGCACGAGTCAGAGTCACTGGATCACTACACCCCATCTACGCGTGTTAGATAAAAACATCCTTGAAGTCGCTTTTTCTTACCACACGCCGACCTCTTATGGTTTTCCTATGGCGAAAAGTAGCCATACCTGGAAGGTTCTCCTTCCTTAGGTTTACTGGACTTGAAATTAAATCCTACCCCATTCACTTGTTGCCTACTCAGTGTATCGTTTTAAAACGAACTTATGCTTGTGTTTTGATCAAAAATATTAGTCTAGCCAAGAATCTGATACTATAAAACGGGGATGTTTTTGGGGGAGTGGTATGATCTATAGGTTTCAATGGAAGTTTTTGTTTCTTTTTTTAGTAATTATAGTTTCTTATCAGAATTGCGGACGTCTGGAATCCAATTTTGCAAAAACCAATGATGTTGAGATAGAGAAAATGGATGAAGAGGAAACCCAAGGTTTGCTAAAGTCATCGGTTGTCGAGGTGCCAAAGCATAAGGTCACTCAATGTGATATTAATATAGGAAATGTGAATCACCGATGTCTCGATATTTTTCTGGATGAGCCTTTGATGGCTGATGATAAAAAGTTGAGTGATATCCAAATGATTCAAAGTGCGATTCATTTTGCAAAAGAAGAAACAGAGGCTAATGAGGATCTTTTAGCGAGAATCTATTTTAAGAAAAACTCTGAATATTGGCTGGGTAGAAATTCAAAATCTTGGTCGCAAATAAAAATTGTCAATGCTAAAAAAATTAGCCTTATAGGTAATAATACAACTCTTTTGTGTAGTAAGTACAATCGCCCTCTGCTTGTGCATTCATCTCGTCAGATTAGTGTGTCTGGCTTTCGATTGCGTTTTAATCAGCCAACCTTTGCTATGGGGAAAGTCATTGGCAAGTACGAGAATAAATCTGGCAGATGGTTAAGAGTAAAAATTAACTTTGGACCCAAGATTCCAGGGACTGGGGATAGTTTTTGGAGGGATATTAAAAACAATAAGTTTTTAAGAACCGCTCATTATGCCACCCTTTGGGATGACGAAGGGAGAATGAGCTCAAGCATAGATTTGGGAATGTTTTTAATAGGTGAGATAAGAGTTTTGAAACCGAGGCAGCAGGTCGTGGACATTAAGATGGATGCCAATAACTCTGGAAAGATTGCGTCTAACTATGAAAAAATTAAAAATGGAGAAAAAATTAGTTTTTTTGTTCCAGAAGTCACTCGCGAGTGGGAGGAGACGATTGAGCAACAAATCTCTGATAGAAGTCAGGACTCTTCGGCAGTCATAGGGGATAGGGGTCCAATGATATATATTAAAAACTCTGCCAACATTGGTTTTAAAGATATTGTGGTCAATGATACCTTTAAAACGGTTGTGATCAATCAAAGTAATATTGGCCCAATTATTTTTGATAATTTTAATGTTGAAAGATGGAGAGGTCGATATTTGGCCAGTGTAGCCGGTGGAATTATTAGTCGCGATGGACGAAGTTCAGTCACTATTAAAAACTCCTTGTTTGAAGCTTTGCAGGATGATGCCATTAACTTTAATACAGAAGCTACTTATATTTTGTCTAAAATCAGTCGCAAAGAGTTTATTTTAACTTCAAAGAGAGACATCATTCTCAAGAAAGACGACGTTTTGTCCTTTTTTGATTCTTTAAAAGGTCGCGACTTTGGAAAATTTCGCATTGATGCTGTAGAAGTTGTCAAAGTTAAGGATAGCCTTGGTATAGGCTTCAATAAAATTTTTAGAGTTGTTCTTGATAAAAATATTTCTCAGTCTGACTTTAAACTCCTCCGAGACGTAAAAGCGAATCCTCAAAAACCAACTTACGTCTTTAACCTAAACAACTCTCATGCCGAATCTCAAGTGGTTAACAATGTTTTTCGTCACAAACCTAGACATGTAGCCATTTTTAATTCTCCAACACTATTTGCCGGTAATATTGCTTACGATGTGGCGACTGGACTTCGCCTGGCGAATGCGACTCGTTTTAGAGAAGGGCCCATTACTTTTGGTGTAAAAATATTTGGTAATCGTTTTTACGATATCAGAGAATCCAGCGTCTATGGCTATATTGCTACCTATAATTCTGCTAAAAAGACCGAAACGAAAATTGAGGACACTCTCATCGAGTGCAATAGCTTTCATTCGATTTCTAAGGATGTTCTTGATTTGTCCAATCTGGGGAGGCATCGCATCGGTAGGAATCAGCTGGTGAAGGGTGCCAATGTAAAGGCCCCCAGTCAGATTTATAAGAGCTCCAGCTCCCCCGTACAGGGTAACTTCTGCCAGAATAGATATGGGGCCTACTTAGCGAAATCCATGCCTTAGTGGTTAAATTGTGTGTTTGGTCGACAGCTATGAAGAGATTATAGGGTGAAGGGTCCCGCGTAGCAGACCTTAGGAGCATTTGTTATAAGCTTCCCATGCGTATTTTACCCATTGTTTTGGCAAGTATAGTTCTCTATTCGGGCGCCTCTTTTGCCATGGGATTTTCCTGTAAAAGTATATTTTCCACTTTTATGCAGCATTTTCCAGGAGAGTGGATTGGCTGGGATAGTATAGAAGTGGTTAGTCAACGGCCTTATAAGGCCCTTCGGCGCTATCGGGATGTTCATCATCATAAGTATGGTGAGAAAATCCCACTGGAGAATATCCTTCCCCCTGTGGTTCGAGAAACCAATGGCAAGGATATGAATTTCAATTGTTTTGCAGCCGTCATGAACTTTTACTTTCCCGGTTTTGGATTAAAGCCTTTAAACCCTGAAATCGGTGGGTTTTTCTCCCATTTGATTCGAACCACATTTCGCGATTTGGACCACCAGGCCGGAGAGACTTTAAGGCCCGGAGATCTTATCATCATTCGCTTGGGATCAACGATGGATCATGCCATGGTCTATTTGGGTAATAATGTGGTTTGGCAAAAGCCATCGTTAGATATTCCCGCAGGTTTTTATAATTTTTCTGACACCGTGGTCGCTCTCACTCAGGGTACAAATTCTAAAGTTTTCAAGGTGGAATATTTTCGATTTGATGTGGGAAGCCCGACAGATCACTATTCAGGCAAGATTTATAAAGCCCTTCGTGAAGGGAACACCGATCCCTTTTTCATGGATCAAGGATTTTAATCCGATAGAATTTTCTACCAATTTAAAAATTCCATGCTAGGCTATATTAATATGCGCACTCAAGTTGGAATTTTACTATTTGCCTTTTTCATTTCCTCAATGGGTGCGGCTAAAGTTCAGGTCGCCAATTTAAATTATAAGTCTGAAGTGGGCTTGCACAAAAGCAAGCTTTATAACCCAGGTGGCAAAAACCTTCCTGGGGTTTTGATTTTACCGGAATGGTGGGGTCTGAATAAAGACATGGAAGGTAAAGGAGAGTTTCTCGCCTCCCAGGGCTATGTCGTTTTGGTGGCCGATCTCTACGGTGGTGGCCAAACGGCTGAGAGTCCTGATAGTGCGAGTGCTCTTTTGAAGATGATTGATGGTAAAAAGGCGAGACAGAGCTTTATGGCAGCCCTTCTACAGCTTAAGAAGGTGCAGAATGTAGATAGCAATAAAATTGCGGTTATTGGCTATGGCTTTGGTGGTGGGTTGGCGACGGATATGGCGAGGCGAAAGGTGCCCGTGCGTGCCTTTGTGAATTTTTTTGGAGCCGTGGCGCCTCCTGAGGCTAAAAAGAAAACGTCCATCCAAAGACCTTATTTATGGATTAAAGGTGAACATGATGCCTATATAGATAAAAAAATGGAGGAGAGCCTTCAAAAGGAAATGGCAGCCTTTAAGAGCCTATTACAGATTGAAACCTATAAAAATACCTTTCACTCTTTCACCAATCCCATGGCCACAGCAATTGGAAAACGCTACCACTTCCCCATCGACTATAGCTCGAGCAGCACAAAAAAATCCTGGGCGCTCCTAAAGACTTTTTTGAGCAAGAACTTAAAGTGATTGTTTTCTCAAAATGAGATGGATCAAATTGTCAAATTCTTAGACGAACGCTTGCCTTTCTCCGGTCAAATCAAGCCTTTTGATGGTAGGCTTGGTCCGAGGATTGCTTTACAATAGGAAAGTAAGGGGTTTTTTATGAATCAGATCTATCTAATCATATCTATACTGTTTTTGGTTCCAGCCAGTTTCGCATCTCTTGGCAGCACTTCAAATCCTAATGGAAGCTATGGGGGCACGAATCGCCTCGTTTCGGTTGCAGGCACCAACGCTAAGGTGTGTGATTCCTCGCAATGGGAAAAGGATTTTCTTGATGTCATTAACGAAGAAGAGAAATCAGGTAAAGGGAAGCAAGCCATTGACTCTGTGTTAGAAGCAACCAAAAAAGAAAAGGAGTTTTGTGAGCAACCTCCTCGGACGGCTGCTGGTGGCAAACTCTTTATGTTAGCTATGGCCAAAGCTTTCATTGTGAAAGAAAGCAACTGCAATCCAGGAGTGGTTTATCCCCATGGTCCTAACGGAGCAGTCATTGGTTTAGGGCAGATGGGAGTCAGTGACGCGAAAAATCACAAGTGCACAAAGCCAGATGGCAGTCGAGTGAGTAGTGTTAGTGATTTAAAAGATCCAAAAACCAATGTGCGCTGTATTGCGACCATTATGGTGAACTGTGCCTCAGGTCTTGGTGGTAAAGAAAAGCGCCATATTGGTGCTATAGCCTCGGGCAATCGAGGGCAGTACGGATTTGCCGGATGCTTTTGGCAGCCCGTGCGCAAGGGTACTGGTGGAGATGGCAAAGGCGGAAAAGTCAATAACCAGCGCAATCGTGAGCAAATTGCTAGTGCCACTAAAAAGTATTGTGAAAAAGCCGCTGAGGGGACTTCAGCTTTAGTGGCTTCAAACCTTATGTCTCAGCAAAGCATTTGCCAAGCAAAAGGCAACATGAGTTGCTCTGGTTCAAACCAAATGGCGCAACCTTTGTATACGCCAGCGGGATCAACGACTTCAATCTAATAAAATATCTAGGAGGGCGTTTTGTACTTCAGGACGCCCAGGTATTTTACCGTGGCTGGTGCCAGTGGATGACAAATTCACGTTGGCGTCAGCACCATCCACTAAATAACCAGGTAAAAACAAAGTATTCTTTTGGTAAAAATTCAACCAAAGTTCAGCGTTGGGGGTTTTAAAGAGATCGCCCACATAACCTTTGGTGCGTGCATCCACAGTCACTACCGCATGAAGGGGGACGCCCCATTGATCCAAGACGTCAGCCAGCTGGTTGGCAGCATGTCCACCATAGCTGTGACCAGTGATAATAAGCTTTCCTTGAGGGTTTCCTGCAAGCCATGATCTAGCACAAATATCAGGTTTTGCATTCTTTTGATTGGTTTTGATAGAAGGTTCAGGAAAGACCATCACGTCAGCCATAGCCTGTGCACCTGTGAATACGGGCCACAATAAATAATAGACCATGAAGCCACCGCTTCCTGATTTACTAGGGGCATCTTTATCATCCATCTGGGGGTTCTTTTCAAAAGCATCATAGAGTTTATTGGCGGATGTTTGGTTAAAAGAAGCAAGTCCTTCAAAAGCCACTACGAACTTATTGATTCCTTGTTCACTATCGCGAACACCGAGAGCATAGCATCCCTTCGAGATTTGATCGTCACTATCGCTGGCTTGGGGGTGCTGAACTTTACGCCAAGGTATGTTGGGAATGGGGGTTGGGTCGTCAACTTCATTTCCCGGAGGATTGTCATCCACGATGGGCGGGTTTTCTCCTAAGCTCTGGTTATTTTCATTCGCAGCAGCTTCATTAAAGGCGTCAAAGGTTCCTTTACAAGCGGTGAGGCTAAGGGCGGTTAATACAATGGCGATTCTCACGAGGGTGTTTTTTAATGTTTCCATACCCTACCAACGGACCTTAGACCCCAAGACTATACTTTTGTAGATTTCGTCAAAGGGCTAGTCAGGTCTAGGTAACCATTGGGTGTTGAGAACTAAGATAAAGAGGAATGAAAAACGGGCGGTTTTTCCGTTCTCCGCCCTATCGAGGTAAAATCGAACAAATTTTAGTCAAATCGATTTTGAAATTGAAGCTGATCTAGGAAAGTCGCCTTTTAAAAGGCCGCGGGGGACATGGGTTGATATAGGACTTTGCCGTTGATCCCATTATCCTTTTTGTCGATAATGTCTTCTTCCATAACTGAGAGATCGAGGGTTCCCCAATAATTGTTGCGAACATCCAAGGTTTCACGAGTTCTTAGGAAAGCAACCTGCTTCATCGCTGGGTCTAAAAAGTTGTTTTTTTCAATTTTCACACGAAAGGGATGCTTAAGTCCAGTTGACCGAATATTTGTACTGTTTTCTCGAAAGGTATTGAGGGTCAATACCAATTGGTCCATGGGGTTCACGCCAGTCAGGCATCTTTGCACAGTATTTTCTGTAACGATACCGGTGCTTTCGATTGCGATTTTATTGCGAAAAAACCGGCTTCCGCGTACGTGAGTTTTTCCTGCGACACCAACCATAAAAGGTTGGCTGTTGCCAAGTTCGCCATCAAAAAAGGAATTTTCCACTTTGCTGGGGTTTTCAGAGTAGACGCCATAGGTGAGGCCTTTCAAATGAGAATTTCGAATCCTTGCTGAGCCACTATAATTATAAAATCCAAAATCGGCTTTAGTGACTTCAATATTGTCCACATTGATACTGCCCACCACCAATTCGATAGCCGATTGCATGCGCTCGAAAATAACCCCACTGATGTTATGATTTCCTCGTTGATAGCTCAAGGTGCCAGCTCGATCATAACCGAGGCCTCCCATGACCTTACTTCGCTCAGCTCCTTGGGCGGATTCAAAGTTTAGGGTGCCTTTCACAATCAGTTTGACGTCATGATAGATTTCAATCGTAGTGCCCTTGCGAACTTCGATAAGTGTGCCAGCAGTGATTTCAGAATCACAAGTGATGACGTACTTTTCAAAATCAGAGGTCCAAACCTCACTGGTATTAATATCGCCACAAATGCGGACCTGCCCGTTGGAGAGTTCCCCATTTTTAGGGTTGCCATCAAACTCGAGATTGCCACCGCCATTTTCTGGGGCGTCATTGCCAGAAGTTTTCCCACAAGCCGTCATTAGGCCAAGAATAAGGGGTAAGACTAGAATCCACTGCATTGATCCTCCCAAGTCGTCCCTTAATATAGTCAACAAGGGCCGAGCAAACAAAGGTCTTTGACATCCCATGGTATTTTATCCCTAGGAAAAACTGTCCCAGTTGTTAAAAGTACCATACGGAGAAAGGTTTTTTTTCATTTCACCGGGATTTGTGACAATCTGTCTCGTCCAAAAAGGAACTGAAAAAGTAATAATTTCCAGAGCTTTTGCTTAATTGCGACCTTTAGGCTACAACCAGCCATAATAAAAGAGGAGGAAGGATGAAATCCCTAGCAACCCTAACCCTGGCCCTATTGGTCCCTATGGCTTCACAGGCCGGACAAGACGTTCTTAAAATATTGAATGACGACTATCTAAAGACCATCACCTGTGTCGATGATCTTAGTATCAAAGATCACATGCAACAGATGTCAGATATTATTGACGAGCTTTTTCGCGATGTGGATGGCATTCTTGATGAAAACGAATCCGATAAGATCCGCAACAATGTTATGGATAAAGCTCGAGAGCTTCGCTTCCATCTACACGCTGTATTCACTAAAAAACCAAAGAAGCTCCAACTCATTGACCCTAATGATGTGCAAAGAGCTCAATTGGTATTTCAAAAGTATTTGGCAGATATTATTATTAAAACCATTGAAATCGAATATGAACTAACTTCAATTCCTGCCGATCCGATTAAAAAACGTGCTCAACGCATTAAAGTCGCGAATCTTTTGATTGAGATTGATCAGACGGTCAAAGGGGCTCATGCTAAGTTTCGTGATAACCTTCCTGAACAATAAGTTTCTGGCAAACTTTGATAAAAAAAGCCCCGGTAAGGGGCTTTTTTTTTGAAGATCAGCGCACAACCAATCGGTTTGTCACAAGGTTTTAGTAGAGGCTTGTGCCTTGCTCTGGTGGACGTTCTTTCCAAATCTCAGTCCATATTCTCCACAGAGATTCAATCTTACCTGTATCCATCAATACCTGTTGCATAGGTCTGTCGAGTTGCTGGGCAAGAGTGGTTCTTTCGATCGTGTACAGATCGGGAGTCACTTTTTGAATGTAATCAGCAAGTAATTGATCTCTCTGGGTTAGAAGAGTTGAGTTGGTAAGGTCAATGGTTTCCACACGAGCCTCAAAAGCTTGGATCTGGCCAAGAATACTGTTCGGAGCCGCTTGTTCGCTCGAGCCTTTAAGGCTGAGCATGAGATCCTTGGCCTCTTGGCCATGTTTGCCACCTAAGATATCTTGCTCAACAACTTTTTTGCCTTGAGCGACAGCGAGATTATATTCTCCATAGGCCGCGTCCAGTGCCTTGTAAAGTTCAATCATCTCGGGGCCAGGATTCACTTCGTTCACCCCCTTTTCTAGATTTTTGGCAACCATGTCTTTATTGGCTTCGTTCATTTTGATTTGCAGTTCAACCATAGCATCAAACTTATCTTTAATGTTTTTGAGCTCAGGGACACTCAAGTCTAAGTTTTCAATTTCAACTTTATCGTTAATAATTCGGTCAACCTTTGCTTGAGTGGACTTAGCTTGTTGGCGAAGAGATTTAAGTTGGCCGAGAATGGTTTTTTTCTCCTTAGTGAGTTCAATGTGTTGCTCATTAAGGCTATTGCGACTCTCAATGTTTGCTTTAGCAAAGTCATGGAGAGGGCTACCCTTTTCTGGGATATAGGCTGAGGTTTGTTGCTCACGAATGGCGGTTAGCTCTGTTTGTAACTCCTTAATTTTTGCAGCGATCGCGTCAACTTCAGGGCCTTCTTCTTTAGCTTTCTGCTTTCTTTTTAGCTCTTCTTGTAGGGGCTTTAGCTCTTTATACAAGGCTTGGGATCGATTCCCCATGGCGGCCATCTTGTCGCTGGCCACTTTAACCATCAATTCAAAGCGGCTAGCAAACTGGCGAAAGGCAAGGTTATTGTAATATTCTTTTACAATCCTTGCGATAAGTCCTAGGGATGAACTTGTCGCATCTTTTTGAAAAAGACCATTGTCGTTTCCTAACTTCTCACCCAGTTGTTTTTCAATAAACTCTTTAACGACGTTAAAGGTTTCTAAATCTTTGGTCCCGTTGCGGTAGTGATCAAAAATCATGTGAGAGACCCAAACATCATTGCCATGAAAGTCTTTACGCTGGCCCATGAGCTCAATAGTTGTGTTACTGAGTTGAGCAAGGTGCTCATCGAAAATCTTTTCCCGGCCAATATAGAGGGCATCGCGCTCTCCCATGACCACTAAGGTGGGTGGGTATTCTTTTCCGTTGTGAGGGTGTTTTTGCCAGTTGACGATGCCCATAAAGTTTTCAGCAGAAACTCCACTCAGGGCAGAAGACTTACCTTGTTTTAAAAGTAAAATGCTTAAATCTCTTTCTGCCGCGGGGACTAAAGCCTGCAAAGTATGGTCTCGGTCAATAATTTCTTCAGCTCGCATTTTTTCAAGGAAAGATTTGCCAGGAGCACTATCAAGAGGGCCTGACAAATTAATGAGTCCAGCAAAGGCCTCGCGCAGTCCAAACTCTGGCTTGTCAGAAAGTCTCATGACATTGTCGGCATGCAGGCCGCCCATGGAATGCCCACCCAAAAAGACGGGAACATTTTTAGGGATAAAAGTATCACGAAAGTCTTTAAGGTAGCGATAGTAGTCTGTAGGATGGAGATCCGCAACCCGTGGACCGTAGGCATGGTAAGGAGCATCGATAGAGAGAACGATAATTCCGTATTGAGCCATAAAGTTAGAAAAGGCCGCGGCTACATGGTGTCCGGTGGTTTTGGTACCGCCGCCATGCATGAACATAAATACGGCTTTAGCATCTTTATTCACCAAGTATGGGGATTTTTCCATGGTCTTTTTAACAACCGCATCAATAGGTAGGCCCACATTGGTAGACATATCCTTTCCATTCCACTCTTGGTTGAGGCGGAAAGAGACAAAGTTGCCTGACTCAGCAACTTTGACGGCTCCCGCATCAGCGGAAAGTAATTGAAAGTCAATGAGTGCAGATTGATCGTTAAGAGTTTCTTTTAAAAGTTCAGGAGCTTGACGAGTGCCTTTCCATTGCTTGGCAAGTTCAGCCTCCTCCTTGGGGTCTAGAAACTTAGGAGCCACTTTTGCGCCTTTGTCGCCAATGAGATCCAGATAGTAGCCAATGGATCGCGGAGCCGCCGACTCTTTAAAAACTTGGTGGCAGTACAGAGCGCTCGATTGAGCGGATAGACTCCACAAATTGACGGAAAAAAAGACGACAAACAACGCGAGCTTGAGAGCATTTTTCAACATATCACCCCTAGTTAAACACGAGTGGCTAAGTTATCGAATTGAGGGGGATTCATAAACAAAGACCTGAAAGTCTTGAAAAGTTTATAGAAATGTTAGCTCTATGTAGAGCCATTCTGGTACCACTTTGCGGAGTGAGAAAGGAGCGAAACCAAGGGTCTCGCTCCAGAACTGTTAATTGATAAAGTCTTTGGTGAAGTTATAGGGCGCAAAAATGAGCATTCTTAAAAGATTGAGGAAGTCCTTTTTGTCAGTGATTCCAAGGTCTTTACCTTGCTGAGGAATTTCAAAGTCCATACCATCCGTGGTTTCCGTGGAACGATCATCAAACCAGCGCGCCCAGAATAGGCAATCGTGACGGGCGACCACGGCCTTGTCGTAGACCAGGACTTGGTACTCGCGAAAGCCACCGGTCATAGTTAGGACGTCTTTATTGGCCGATCCACTGACCAAGACGGGCTGACCAGTGCTCACGTCAATTTGCGGTTCAGCAGACTGGCAGCTTTGCCAATCACTTTGCAAAACACCATCGACCGAGATCGACTTCACGTGGAACTCCGGTGAAAGCAAATCTCCGTGGAGATCTTTGTTTTTCAAGATAGCTTGGGCCAGAGTGGGGGGTACCACTTTCCATTTTGCTTGGGCTCCGAGTTCAATCAGTTCAGGTAAGAAAAGATTGTTAGGAATATGGGCACCATCATTAGAGGTGGCATCCACACCCTGCATAGGGTTGAGCATGATATAGACTTTAACCTTGTTCTTTTTCATAGCCACAGTCAGAGCATCGCTAATTGAAGGGTCCCACAGGAACTGATCATCAATCATAATTTGTTTTTTCGCACCCAAGATCACTTGAATGTTTTGCTCAACTGCGGACATTTCCGTTCCGTAGATATTGTTTTGCCCTGGCGCGATGACGGAGTCCCCTTTTTCAACATAGGCCAGATCGATGTTATTGATGGAGGAGGAGTGAACTCGGTCTATGATATCGATGGGCTCAAGAATTTTTTGCACAGCTTTGTGTGTACTCAGCCCAGGTGCTTTTTTATCAAGGTGAGCTTTGATTACAAAGCCATCCTTTGCCTCAAGTTTATAAGCCTCTAGAACGTCATAGTAAAAAGAGTTGAGCACAAGAGCGACGCCTGGGCCATGAATTTCGACCACGTCGTCAAGGGCAATTCCCCCAGAAGCATCAGTCCAGTTTTTGGAGCCGACATAGGCAACACCCAGTTCTGGGTTTTTACCATCGATCACAAAGGTTTTCGTGTGATCGGATTTCGCTAGCAAATGAAAACCATCCTTTTCTAAGTAGGGACGAAGGGTTGTATTGTGTTCGATGCCATTCACGGCCTTATTAGTGAAAAGTAGGTCCATGAACTCAGGGAGGGCGGTTCTTTTGAGATTGATATTAGCGGGTGCAAAATAAAAATTGAGATGGGTAAACTTCTGAGAAAAAGCCTGCATGTAACGAGTGATAATGTCGAGTTGCTTCCCATAGGCAAACTTATTTTCATTATCAGAAATAATGAAAACCTGAAAGTTTGGATTCTCAATGGTTTTTTTCATTAACTCTTTGGCTAGATTCATGCCGATGCTACCGCCCATCCAGAAGACGTCAATAAACACCGACTCTTTGGCATCTTTAATAGATTTCAGGACACTAGCAAAAATACCGTCCCGGCCTGTTGGAAGGAGTCCCAATGACAAGTGGTTGTTCACTGTCTGAAACCCTTCTTTGCGCGAAAAAATATTATTTACGGCATCCTCAGGGGTGGCCATGAGGCTTTGAAAGTCTTCGACAGTCATCTCAGCGTATGATTTTTGTAAATCGGGCTGAATGGCTGTTTGTACCTTATTCAATTGCTCACCAAGGTTGAGAATATCCATTGCCGTGGTGGGTATAGCGTTGTGTAAATCCACTTGGTTACCGCCAACGTGTCCTGTAAAGGAGGCCGCAAAGGGGGAGCCATAGTAGCCTTTGTGGTAAAAGAGGCCTGCTGCCATATTGGCCATACTTCGAATTGTGCTATTTTGGCCAATACAAATAGAGGCTCCAATCTGCATTGGGCCCACTCGGCGAGTATTGAAGGAGCGTTCATTGTCGAGACTGTAATTGGCAAAGCAGCTTTCCACATCCTTAATCACTTTGGCGTCAAAATGGGCAGTGATTTTTTTAGCTCTTTCGGTTAGCCCTTGGTTCCATATAATCGATTGAGGGTCATGGGCAAAATTATCCAAAAGGGTATGAAGACTTAGCACATACAAGCCAACAAGTTGATTGGCTTGCACACCTTGGCCAGTGACAACATAATAAAAAAGAAGTTCGCGGAAATCTCGGCCGGCAATACTTTTTGGCAAGTATCGCATAGCATCTTCATAGACATAGCGATTGAAGTTGTCCTCCATATACAATCGATACCACATCTTCAAGGCTTCACGGCGGTTGATATCGGTCATATCCAGGTAGACCTGTTTATAGGTTTTGTGCAAAAGTTCCTGGCGAGCAAAAAGCCAGTTGTAACGATCCTCAGCCTGAGAGGGGAGAGCTATTAAAAGGCTAAAAAATAAAATGAAAATTCTCATTGGAGACCTCCCTCAGATTGGAAGAGCTGGTTGAAGAGATCTAAAAGGACCTGCTGCCTTTGCGGGTCCCTGACCAGACCACTGAGCCCTCCGCCGAGGACGGTGTTGGCTTGATCTTTGATCTTTTTTAACTCTGCATTTCCGGCTTCAATAAACTTGCCACTAACAGCTTCAGGTTGTTCAATTGTGGGAAGTCCAGGTGTTAGAGAATTTAAAAAGTGGTAACCTTCTTTAGGAACCAGATCGACCGTCACCCGCATGTTTGTAATCAAAAGCTCAGTGAGATCCATTTCTACTTCATGGATATTCATTTGAATGTTATAGCGTTTGGCAACGAAGTCGTTAACAGCTTGTTTACCAGTGATTTCTTTAGGGACGCCAAAAAGGTTGGGGACATTGAAGCTATAAAAGAAACTGGCAATTCCAGTGCCGCCGGCACCCCATTGGTCGTCGAACTTTTTGGGTTGGTCGGTGATTTTCCATGCTTCTTGAGAAATTTTCCCTAAGCTACCAAATTGCATGAAAAGTTTGAGAGGCCCATTCTCCAGAGTGGGTTGATAAAGCAAAGTTAAAATCGCGCCAGGGTAGTTGCCCTCTTTCAGGCTTTCCAGGGTTGGGGTTTGTGGCGAACGAATTTTTTGGATTTCCACTTCCTTTTCTATCTGCTGAAAATCCGATTCCCAGTTGGTAGGAAGCCCACCAAGGAATTGGGCTTGTACCCACGATTGGTCCCCTTCGAGGTGAAACTGTAATAAAGCGCCCACAAAGAAAGCATCATTCGATCCAAGATCGATGTAGTTCCTTTTAAAAGAGAGCTTAATCGCTTCCTGTAAACGATAGTTGATAGTATCCGTAAAACCAAGGATGGGATTAAAGAAGGGGTTTTGCGTATCCACAACAGAAGCCTTGTGTGGACCGTAGAGTGGGGCAAAGGGCGTGCGAGGATCGACTCGCTGGCCCCTTGGAAGTTGCGGCAAAATGAAAACTAAAAAATCACTGGAGCCCTCAAAATCATTTTGTTGTTTTTCAATTTGTAAAACATCAGTCACCATATCCTCGAGGGGAAGTTTGGTGACTAGCTCAAGCAAGTTGTATTCTTTGGCTGTGGCATTTCCTTGCAAGACATCTAGCATCCGCTTGGACATCACTTCATAAAGCTTGCGCTTGGTGTGGCCGATGCGCGATTTTTCTTTAGCATCGATGATCTGAGAAAGGTTCATTCCCAGGTTCAAAGTTTCAGGTAAACTTTCAACGACAACCAGTTCGTACTGTTGAATTGGGTAGGCCTTTGCCCAACTTGTCTGTGGTAGGGCCATCAGGAGTCCCACCATCGCTAGCAAGTATAGTTTCATAATTGATCCCCTTCTCTGTGAAGGCACCAACTTATTGAAAATTGTCTATAAATAAGAGGAATTCTATCGAGGGAAGAATTTATTACAGCTTCCTATAGAGGATTCACGGGTAGGCTTTACCTGATAGGGCACAGAGTGTATTTGTGGCCTATGTTTTGGGCAGCCGAGGACTTTGCGTGGATGGTGTGCAGGCTTTCAGTTGCGGAGCAGCAATCGGTTCTCTGGTGACAGACTGTGAACTTTCTTAAATGGTTGAATTTCCTGCTAATTTGACTGTAAGACTCTGTTAAATGCTGACACCCTCAGAGCCTTCATTTTTTATCCCAGGGGGGAAATTTTTAATTAGACAGACTTTAGTCAGGCCGATAGCCTCCTATAAGCCAAACTTTTCGATTTGGGGGGAAGTTTGGTTTTTTGAAATTATTTCAAGGACGGGGGAGATATATGAAAGCTTCTTGGTTGGTCGCGGTGATCGCGACTCTTTTCGCAACAACTGGATTCGCCAGCACACAATTTGAGCAAGGAGTGGTCAAAAAGAGTGCGATACCTGGGGAATTCATTCTGAAATTCTCAACAAACCAAAAAGTATCGAGCATGAGCCAGTTTGCAGCTTCCATTGGCGAGCCTGCAATTGTTTTCAATAGCTTGGCACTTAACAACCATGCTCGCGTGATTATGAGTGCAAAGGTTGGATCTGGTTTTAGCACTCACGTTCTTATTAACTCTAAGAAAATGGGTGCTTTCATGTGGGGAAAACTTTCTAAACACGGAAAGCTTCTCGATATGCAACCCAACTATAAGTACGAAGGCGAGTTTC
This sequence comes from Bdellovibrionales bacterium, assembly GCA_020435205.1. Classification (GTDB taxonomy): domain Bacteria; phylum Bdellovibrionota; class Bdellovibrionia; order Bdellovibrionales; family JAGQZY01; genus JAGQZY01. Next base: position 15,838 of record JAGQZY010000058.1, read on the forward strand.
GCGAAGGCTTACAAGCTCCAAATGATCCAGATATTGGTGAGCAGTATTTCCATACCAACATGGGTAATAGCCAAGCCTGGCCGCTGTTGAATTTGCAAAATAAAATCATTGTTGCCGTCACGGATGACGGTATTGATCTTGATCATGAAGATCTCAAAGATAGTATTTATACCAACCCCAATGAGATTCCTGGCAATGGTATCGATGATGATCATAATGGTTATATCGATGATGTAAATGGTTGGGATTTTGCCAGTGATGATAACGACCCTCGTCCGACAAGCGGTAGTCATGGCACCCATGTCGCGGGTATCATCGGCGCGTCCATTGATAATGGTGTCGGTGTGGCTGGGACAGCAGCTCCCATCGTTGAGCTTATGCCCATCCGTTTTTATGGTGGTAACTTCACATCAGCTATGGTTGCTGAGGCCTATCGTTACGCTGCAGACAACGGAGCCCATATTGTTTCCACCAGCTACAATATTGATTTCTTTGTCGGTGATAAGATTTTCGAAGAAGCCATTGCCTATGTTTACAACAAGGGTCTTATTCATTTTAACTCTGCAGGTAATGGATATCGACCTGACCCTGCAAGAAAGGCATTTGAAGAGTTGATCCTGGTTTGCAGTACCAATCAAGACGATGCCAAGAGTGACTTCAGTAACTATGGTGAAGGTGTTGAGATTTGCGCGCCTGGTGGCGACATTCTTTCCACTCTTCCTGACGATGGCTATGGCACCATGAGTGGAACCAGTATGGCAACGCCTAATGCTGCGGCTGCGGCTGCGGTTCTTTGGTCGCAGCACCCAAAATGGACTCGCGACCAAGTGGTGGCTCAACTATTGGGAACAGCCGACAATGTTGACAGTGTCAATCCCAACTACATCGAGCAAATGGGAATGGGACGCGTAAATACTTTCCGTTCCATCCAGGAAGACCTTCCAGCGCCTGCTGTAAAAAGCATTGTTGAGTCCGACCAGGGCGCAGTCACTTTGGTCAATGGTGAGCTACGAGTGAAATTCACTCACCGCTTGGATCCTAAGACTGTGAATCAAGATAAATTCATCCTTTCTGGACCGAGTGGATCAGTGAAAATGAAGCTTGCTAAGCCTTATAAGATGGGAAGTGACTTTGTAACCCTTCAAGTGGGAAGCCTCAGTGTTGGGGATTATACTCTTACTGTTGATTCCTCCATTCGCGATCCTTTTGGACAAAGTTTACAAGGGGATAAGCAGGTTGCTTTTATTATCCAACAATAAAAAATAGTTTGCTTAATCTTGCTAGAAAAGGCCCCTAGGGGCCTTTTTTTTAATGGCCAGGTTCCCTTTTTAGGCCGCGTGATGTCAATGGCTGTTCTCAAAAAG
>JAGQZY010000059.1 GCA_020435205.1 Bdellovibrionales bacterium
ACCGACTGGGAGGCCATTCCGTATCCTGCCATCAGGCCAAACATAAGATCAGGGCGGGTATCATCCGCGGGGGCATAGTCTTCGGTGTTCGCAATCTGACTGGCATCTTGATACATGTCTTCTTGCTTTTCTTCTTTCTTCTTTGGTTTTTTGCCTTTGCGCAAGCGAGTTGTATATCCCTTTTGGGCTTTTCCTTTTTTGAGTTGGGCTAAAACTTTTTTACCCTTCATCTTTTTGATTTGTACGATGGCTTTTTTCTTTCCTTCAGGAGTGAGGAGAAAAAGGAAGTCACCACTTTTTAAACTTTCGGCTTCTTCAGTATTGAGTTTGATATAGATTTTTTTGCCTTTAGTTTTGACAACTTGACCGGCCATAGAGGCGTGGCAAAAAAGAAAACTAGATAGAAATAATAGACCAAGGACTTTCCAAGAGAATCTTCGAGGCTGCATACACGACTCCTTACATTAATGATAAGGAAAGACCGCAACATGGCCAAGTCCAAACTGGAATTATCTATAGGCATATTAAGGACTTGTGGTGAAAAACCACTGACTAAGGGACTTTTAACTGGATCCATCTGATTTTTAATGTGAAGAGACTCTACTTAGGTAGAGTCTCTGAAGAAAAACTTTAAAAAATTAGAAGGGAATTTCTTCGCTACTATCAAAGGAAGGTTCAGGACCAAAATCCTGAGGGCCCATGCTGCCTCCCATGGAAGCGCCTTGCCCAGCTCTATCATTAGAGCCAAGGAATTGAACAGTGTTGGCCACCACTTCTGTTGTATAGCGTTTTTGTCCCTGCTGATCTTCCCAAGAGCGTGTTTGTAAACGGCCTTCAAGATAAACTTGTCGTCCCTTGGCTAGATGTTGACCACAGATTTCAGCCATGCGTCCCCAAACAACGATACGATGCCACTCTGTGCGCTCTTGTCGTTGTCCATCACGGTCTGTCCAGTTTTCACTTGTCGCCACATTAAAGTTACAAACGGTTTGACCGGAGCCAATCGTTTTCACTTCAGGATCGGCACCAAGTCTGCCAACGATGATCGCTTTATTTACTCCAGACATTGAGTCCCCCTTTTTTGGTAAAAGATGGTTTTAGCGGATAAGCATAGCAGAAGCCAGCTTTAGCACAGAGCCTTTTTCACTTGATGAAGCTTTCTCCGTCCGTAGACTGTGGGTATCGGAAAGGGAGAGGGGAGGCTAGAGAAATTTTAAATAGTTACAAGACTTGCATAAAAAAAGAGCAGCATTGCTTTGCGCGACGGGTCAGGAGTTAGTAGCTAGAAACCCGGGGAGGTTGTACCAAGTTTCTTCCGCTCAAACTCAATTCGTAACGGACCCCTTCTAGGCTATCAAATTTATATTTCTCGCCAATTTGTTGGTAATTATCAATGAAGGTCAGAATAAATCCCAACTGTTGCTTCAGGGTATCGCGAACATTGAGGTTGAGTTTCACATCATAACCTTTAAATTGGGCACGACCACCAGGTGCAAAGTCCACATCAAAGTCACCCGAAATAGTTCCTTTCAAATCGTCTTTAGCATCACCAATTTTTGCTTCATTAATGATAATTTTGCCGCTACTGATTTTGCCAATGAGCAGGACTTTAGAAATTTTCAAAGAGGGAAGTGGGATGGACATAGGCACTTTGTTAATCCCCGTCCCCATATAGACAGTCAAAACAAAGGCCGGGACATTAAATTTTTCTAGCTTAAGCTCAAAATCGCCTTTGGGTTGGACTTTAAAACTTGGGTCGACATGGATCTTTGAGTCTAAGTTAGTAACCCCGAGGGCCTTGTAGGGAACCCCCATTTTGTCTTTTAAGAATTGAGTCAGTTCTTTGAGATTTAAATTGTCAATTTCGATATCAAGACCAAACTCAGTCCCATCAACATCCAATTCGTTGGAGCGACTGACTGAAATCTCAGCGCCACCACCAAAGAGACCTTCGGCGACGACCTTACCTCCAACGCCTCCAAATAGACTGGCTAGCGAGGGCGCAAAGCCAATGCTATCAAACTTTAACTCGGGGGCATAAACGGAGTCGAAGGTAACGTTCGACATGCGAATACCCAGTTGAGGAAGTAGGGCAAAGGCAAGGCTATCAAATTGCATAATCACTGAGCCACGAGTCACTTCGGAGATTTTTTGTGAAACGAAATCGGAGAGATCGTCATAGGGGAAAAGAAGCACTAAGCAGATAGCAATAGAGCCGAAAAAAAATAAAATCTTCTTTTTGTGAAAGCGAAGCACATTTCTGATGGCCGAAAAAATCTTATTCATTTCCTCTTACCGCCTCTTTTTGGTTTTTTCTTGTCCGATTTTTCATTCGCGTCACTATCGCCACCGGCAACGTCACTAAAGGGTACCGAGAAGGCTGCGACTTCGTAGTCGACATTAAAGTAATGGGGATCTTTAGTATCAGCTTGTACGGCCATGTTGATCAACTCACTGCTGGGCATTTTCGAGACATCCTCAGCAATTTTAACCAGTTGCTTGAGGTTCAGTTTTTTTACAACCACTCGGGCGCCAGTTTGATTGAAGGACTTAGACACCAGGTCTGTTCCAGCCACATCATTTTTTTGAGTTAAAGAGGATTTTTGCTCTTCCAACACGAGGTTCTCAGTCAAGATTCGCTCAATATTGGATTGCATTTGTGGGAAGTCCGGGGCAGGTGGAGGCATTTTTAAATCGCGAGTGAGGCGTCCGGCACGGATGAGATCACGGGTGAGTTGACGGTTTTCGATAAAATTTTCTTCATAGGTGGACGACGAAGAAGAGAAAGAGGCTGGGATGCTATAAATAAAGTAAACCACAATAGCAATGCTAGTAAAATTGATGATTTTTTGCACCTCGGGGGTGAGACCATCATAGCGCTCTTTGAGTTGAATAAATAACTCGTTCTCTTGAATTTTTGCCCAGAGTTCTTGGAACTGTTCGCGAAGCTGGTCTTTAAGATCTTCAAAATTCATAGTTAGTTCTTTCTTTTAATATTAAATTTATAAGCAAAAATAAGTTTTCCACTTTCTTTTTTGATTGTCGCAGGAATGGGGTCAACTTTGCCTGCGGTGGCCACACCTTTAAAAGCTTTTAAAAGTTTATTTTGTGCTTCCTGATCTTTCGCCACACCTTGCACAGTGACTTCACCGTTGTTGACAATAAATTGGCGAACCTCATAGCTCTCATCGGTTTTGTTGTTTGGCAAAATTTGGCTGACGTTTTGTAGCCATGTTACCGGTGAGCTAAGATCTGATATCTTGGCATAATTCTTTACAAGCTCTGCTTTTTTATTTTGGGCTTTGATGAAGGCGCGAATACGAGAGGGTGAAGCCTTGTTGCCTTTGAGATTAGCCACTTTGCTGGCTTGATCAGTGAGTGTGGCGTAGGAGGCCTCGTCCAATTGGTTGGCAATGATTTCACGGCTGAATCCATAGGCGAAATAACAAAAATAAGCCACCATAATTAATTTTCCAGTATAGCCCCACTTTTCCCAAAATTTCTCAAAGCTCAAATTCTTTTTAGCGAGCTCTCCTTGGCGAAAGTTGATGGCGGGATTGATCGGACGCTTAAGACCTTCAATGGCTAAGCCAAATGCAAAATGACAGGTGTCTTTAAGTTTGCCAATTCCGCGCACTTGCTCTTGGGCAAAATTATCCATGGGGTTAGAAGGGTTGCAGCGAATCTCTAGAGCTTGGGTGATGAAGGGACCAAGGTTTTTAATTTTACTACCAGGTCCGACAAGCTCGATAGAATTAATATTGGTTCCATATTCAGTGTCAGCGAGCATACAGGTTAGCCTTAAAGACTGTAAGAGAGGCTGAAGAGATGAGGCCACGGCATCCGACATTTTAATTTGATCGGCATTTGCACCCTCATTGGTCATCAATAAAAAAGACTTAGAGGGCATCATTTTTAGAGATTCCATAAAGGGAACCTGAAAAGCTCTAGCGATATGGGAAGCCACGGACTCCATACCCCAGAGTGTTGACCTTCCCCAAATCAGTTGGTTATTGCGAACCACTCCGGCAAAGGATTTAGCATGACCCAGGAAGACCACAAGCTTGTCAAAAGATCCATCAGCCGCTTCTCCCTCTTTGACCTCTACTGGAGGGCGGTACCATTTTTCGTAGAGGTTGGCGACGGCTGAAAACTCTGGAGCAATGATATCGGGATCAATACCAGCGCGATTAAAGATATCGATGGTTCTTTCCACTTCGTCGACCACACAAGCCATGGCAATCACTTCTGCGGCATTATCATGAATTTTCAATATTTTTGAATCGTAGACAGCCTTGTCGATCGGAAGAGGAATTTCATCCTCAAGTTCAAAAGCTAAACTTTTTTGAATTTTTGCCTTTTCACGAAATGGAAAAAAAAGCTTTCTTAAAGTCACAAACTGCTGGCGAATGGAGGTGACGACCTTCGCCGAATCCGTATCAAATTCTTGGGAAATCGTTTTTAATGTTTGTAGAATATCGATTTCAAGATCATTCGTTTGGGGATTAAGAATCTTATATTCTTTAATATTGGTAATTTCATAACTGCGATTAGAAGCGTTCACTTCCACCACTTTTATGCTAAAACGTCCAATATCAATTCCGACTGTTCTCATAGATGACCCTTGTTGACTCCATTATTCTAAGTCATCTCTAAGGGGCTGTCTATTCAGGCTTATTTGACCTGCAAGAAAATCATCTTTGGTGGTCCAGGTCGCATTCCTTGACCTTGTTTATTACTTTGGTCTTGGTTTTGTCCCTGTAAGCGATAGGACTCCAGGCATTTGAGTTTGGCTTGGCCCTCTTCGATATTCTGACAGAGGCACTTGTATTTTTCCTCACCTTGTTTGTCTTTACACTGCTCAGTGAGATCTTGGCCCCCTTGGTTGGGGCCTTGGTTTTTTAAGTCTTCTTTCAGAGAATTTTGTAAATGCTCTTTGACGGCAATGGCATCATACACCACAGCGTCGATTTCACGAGTCATCTGCCCAACAATTCCGGTGCAATTGATACGAAAATTGATTTCGGCGCCAAAAAATAAAGGGACTTTGTCATCGTTAAAGGTGCGTGAATCGATGTATCCACCCAGGAAGCCCAAAAACTCTTTCTCATCCTTAAAGGGGCCGCCAAGTTCGGGGTTATTGCGCCGTTTGAGAATTTCGGTGACAATTTCTTCGGCAAGGCGAGGATCGTAAGGTGCAAAAAGCGAGAGCAAAACATCCTTTTCGGCTTGATTTACGTTGACGCCTTTGACACCAAACAAAGTGATTTCAGGCTCAATAAGAGCATAGATTTCATCGGTCATTCCTTCCACCATATGCAGCTCTTCTTTAGTTTTGAAGGGGCGGTTGGGTGGGATAAAATCGCTGCGAAAATCAGTATACATGCCCTTTTCACTGCCGCCATTGAGGCTCTGGTCGTCGTCGTCAATCCAATCTGTGATGTTATTAATGAGCTCTTGAAAGTTGTAGTTGGAGTAGCGATCGGCAAAATCGTCTCGATTGTTTTGCACTCGCGCCGTCAATCTTTGTAGCAGTTGTTTTGCCGTCTGATTGCGCAGCCCTTCTGAAGGGGATCCTAAGTCATTGATGTCTATTTTTCCCCCTTCTGCAGAAATACTCGAAAGAAATTGATTTTTGAGTAAAGATCCACCCACCGTTTTTTTGATGGTCGAGGAGTCAAAACTGCTCAACTCTTTGGGGAGACTCGGGGGCCATGAAAGCGGGAAACGCCAAATCATATCGAGCATGCCAAGATTGGGAACCGATTTACCAAGAGCTGCTGTGGCCTGCTGATAAGCTTTAATGCGCAAAAGGCTCAATTGTAAACAGGCTTTGGCAGCATAATAAGCCTGCACTTTTTTAACTTCAGTCGCTGAAGTGAGGTATTCATTGATAGTGAGGCGGGAAATTTCGGTCGCCAAAAAAAGAACAAAGGTGATGGTAAAAATCGCCAACATCATTGCCGATCCCTTCTTTTTATTTCTTTTAGACCAGGGGTGAAACATCAATTCCTCCTCCCTTGTCCTTGTTGGTTGGCCTGCTGATTGCCCTGTCCCTGCATATAGGGTTCGTTGTTGGGGAATTGGACATTGACCACCATGGTTTCCGTGTATTTGCTGGCACTCTTATCTTCACTATCATGAACTTCCATTTCAATTTTAACTTGATAAGGAAATTTTCTTTGGTGATCGGGGCGTCCTTTATTGTCAGATCGCCACTGGGACTTCCACTCCTCGTTTTCCTCATTTCCTCGGTAAGAAAAACGAAGCTTAGTCACGTAAGGGGCGACGACAATCTTTTTCCCGCCCTCGTCAACACGATCGTCGATCACCGTCGAGTAACGGCGCCACAAACATTTGGTAGAAGTTTTTGATCCAGGAGGGGTACAGCCATCTAAAAAATAACCCACTTCGATCTGATCACTTTCTTTTGCATTATAACGGGTGCGAAAATGATTAAGAGTAGTGAAGTGAAGGGAGCTTTCTTCACCCAAAAAATGAGTGAGGTGGGGTGGTGCCGGTCGTGGAGGGCTGGGTGGAGCTCCGGTCTTTTGTTTTTCCAACTCCAATTGTTGGATGGCTAGGTTTTCAATTTCGAAAAAGACATCTTGGTAATTAAAAGCCCTTTCGATGTCCATTTTCATCACTCTCAGGGCGTCGTACAAGCGGGTCTGATCGCGCATACGGGCTTCAATCTTTTGCTTGTTCTGTACAGATGTTCGTATCGATGTCGCAACCACTAGAGCTAAAAAGGACATGATCACCATGGAAATAAGAACTTCTACTAAAGTGAAACCATTGGCCTTCATTGCCCCAAACCTCCTGGAAGTCCGCCCATAGGGATGGGTTTATTAAAGTCGACAAGAAAGGTTGTGGCTGAATATTTAACTTTCTTTTTTCCTTTGGCATAGGTGATGGTCACTTTCATTTCTTTCACGGATTCATTCATATACTCCGTTAACTTATCAACAATCATGAGCAACATCTGGTTGCCGTCATCACCCTGGATTAAAAGAGAACTGAGATCTGGCATTTCAAAATCTTGGGTGCGCATGGACCAAGTAAAATCAGGATTGCCGTCGAAAGTGCCCTCTTCATTGTCGGGGATTTGGGTGAATTTGTTGGCGTATTTGATCTCCAGCTCAGAAACGATTTGGTCGAGTAAAAAAGCAGCCTTATTATTAATCGCAATTTTTTGAACCCGCATTTGGTTGCCACCCCAGGCCGTGGAAAGTAGGGCTGCCGCCGAAGCCATGATCACCATGGCGATGAGAACTTCAAAAAGAGAGAAACCTTTTTTATTTATCATTGATCAGTGGCTTCCTCTAGCGGGACATCTCTATCAAAGATGTCGACAGCTCCGGTGAGGGGGTGAATCACAAGCGTCCAATTGAGTTTGTCTCGATTGGTTAAATGAATGGCACTTCCTTGTACATAGCCCTGAGGAAAAAAATAGATGAAAATCCTCCCTATATTGAAGCGTTCATTTTTTTCACCAGAAAGCTCAATAGATTCAAAGTAGAGGTTGCGTGCCAGCGTACCGGGAGGGTTGGCGACAATATCACTATTCACAGCAAATCCCTGGGGGTCCACTATTTTTTCCTCTCCATTGTCGTCTTCCTCAGATTGGGTTCTCTCTTCGCGTTCTTCGGTATTCATCAACAAGGCCGCTTGTTCGGTCGATTCGACCCAATAGGACTGCTCTGTTTTTTTGTCGCCGGGGAGGTCAAAGACCAGGCGAAAGGTTCGATTTTCGATGCGTGCTCGACTGCGAAGTTTGCGCACTAAGGCTCCAAATTTTCTGACTTCTGCCTTCATTTCTCGGTCGGGAGTTAAAAACTTCACCGGCCCCATGGTCACAAAGAGGCCGACGATGATCAATACGATCATCACTTCCAAAAAAGAAAAACCCTTATTGGAGACGATCTTAGAGGTCTTGTAGGGAGATATCCTTGTCGAAGCCATCACCGCCTTCTTTCTTATCTTTACCGAGGGAAATAATATTGATTTCCACTCCGTCAGATTCGTAAATATAAGGGCGGCCCCAAGGGTCTTTGGGTATCTTTTTTAGGTAGGGAACAGGCCCCCAAGAGTCACAACCCGGCTCACCGCCAGGCTCTTTAACCAGAGCTTCTAAGCCTTGATCCGTGGTTGGATAAGTATTGCAATCCACATTATACATTTCCAAGGCATCCGAAATTTTTTGCATCATAATTTTTGCATTCTTTACTTTGGCTTTGTCCAGTCCGCCGAAAAGTCTGTTTCCCATAGTGGTGGCAATAATTCCGATAATCACAACCACAATCATGATTTCGACAAGTGAGAAACCACGTTTATCCGTTAAAAGCATTTTTTGCCTCCTCAATTGAAACAAGAGCTATATTATCCCGCGAGGTTAGCGAGTTCAAACATTGGTACCATGAGTGAGAATACGATCACTCCAATAACGCACCCCATTACAATGATCATCACAGGTTCAAGGACTGAGGTGAGACCGGAAACTTGGTTTTTGACTTGAAAGTCGTAGGTATCAGCCACTTGATTAAGCATTTTTTCCAATTCGCCTGTTTTTTCTCCGATACTGACCATGTGAATCACAATGGGGGGAAACTCTCCGGATTTTTTTAGTGGGCCGGCGATGGATTCCCCTTCGCTAATGTTGTCCCTAGCTTCGCGTATAGACTTGGCTAGAACCTCATTATTTACAACATTCTTAACAATGTCCATGGCGTTCAGCATGGGAACTCCACCAGTCAGCAAGGTTGAGAGGGTGCGAGTGAAGCGAGACACAGCGATCATGCGAGTGAGTTTACCGGACACGGGGAACACTAATTTCATGGCATCCCATTTGGGGCGTCCACCTGGTGAAGATTTCCATTGGCGAAAAGTCCAAAAAAGGCCAACGGCGCCAATGAGGATAGCCCACCAGTAGTTGACAAAGACGCCACTAATATCAATCACCATTTGTGTGTACCAGGGGAGAGCCATCTCGGCATCGGCAAAGATGGAAGTCATTTGCGGAACCACAAACACAAACATCACCGACAAAATAAGCATCATGAAAATAACCATGATAATTGGGTAGAGCATAGCGGATTTGATTTTAGCATTGAGCTCTGCCGAATCTTCTTTAAATTCAGCAAGGCGAAGAAGAATCACGTCTAATGTTCCTGACATCTCGCCGGCTTCAACCATAGATACATAAATCTTATCAAAAATTTTCGGATATTTTCTCAGAGACTTGTGGAATTGAGAGCCCTCATTCACGGCATTCTTGCAGTCCGCGAGCACTTCTTTCAGCGTAGGGTTTTCCATTTGATCCGAGCAGGCACCGAGAGCGTCGACTAGGGGGACATTGGCGCGAATGAGTGAAGCCAGCTGTCGGGTCATATTGGACATGTCATCGATGCCCACAGATTTGTTACCAGATGTGGTCTTTTTCTTCTTTTTTTGGCGCTTAGTTTTATCAGCCAGATCAACAACAAAGATGCCATCTCGCTTAAGCTTGGAGCGAGCTGTGCGCACGTTTTCGGCATCGACGGTGCCTTTCACGTTTTTTCCAGCTTTAGTTAATCCTTTATACTCATAAATGGGCATCAAAGAGATTCTAATCTGAAACAGGTCTAGGATTCAATGCCCATACTTAGAAATGGCAGAGAATCCTTGGCGGGTGGTTGCAAAATCCTCAATGGGGTTACAAAATCTGGGTATGCGTCTATTTTTGATGATCCTATTGTTTTGTCAGGTGGCGGGGGCTCAGTATGAAAAGTATGAAGCCTACCAAACCTTCTCTGATTTGGAGCGCTATGAAAGGGATTATGGTCTGGCCTTCTTGGTTTCAGGAGTCAGCTACCTTATTGATGAGAAAAACCAAGTTAGCGGAACCTCGGTGAATGATCGATCCCGCTTGGTGACCTTGATGGATCTCAAGCTCTCTTATATTTTTCGTGGAGGCTTTTACTTTGGGATTTTGTTTGGAAGCGAAAGCCAAAATATCAATAGAGGTGGTCCAAAAACCTCACGGGAGTCTCTTGGTTTCAGTTTCGGTTATGTCCGCTATGGATGGACCTTTTTAGGGAGCTGGTTGGCGCATTCTGTGCAAAAAGTGGAAGGAGCAACTGACGTCTCTGAATATGCCAAGGGCAGCGGCTTTCAGTTAGATCTTGCCTACCACTGGCGTCTTAACTCCTATTTTTCACTGGGGCCTCAACTTTCTTATAAATCCATCACATACCGGGAGGCCGAAAGTGCCACCGGGGCTGTGGATGCCGATGCGGACTCCACCCACAACATCTTGGTTCCGATGGTGAGCTTAATTATTAATCTCTATAGAGGCTAGGGTGGTTCGACCAAATAAATAAACTATCCCACAGTCCAGGGAGTTTTTTCTAAATTTTACGATCAGCCTTTGCTAGAATAATAAAGATGAAGCTCAACTTTGATGGAATATCCTCAGTTTTGGACCGCTTGGGTTTTAATAACACCCGACCACCTCTCGAAGGTTTCTATATCTATTTTTTGCTTTTTTATATTGGTTATTTGGTGGCTGACGTCGGTGCTTTGTACACCAGACAATTCATGTTGCCCACAGGGGGCGGCACTCGCAGCATCATTAAACCTATTAGCGGACCTGCGCAAGCTCCCCATGCATCCTATTACACGAATATTCGTGATCGAAATATTTTCAATGCCGACCACAAGGTTCCGCCATCACTGGGTGAGCAAAAAGGTGGAGTGGAAGGTGGACTTATCGAAAACAATGACCCTATCCCCACCACCTTACCATTAGAACTGGTCGGGACTATCGTCCATGGTAACGATATTATGTCAGTCGCAACGATCCAAGTGCGAGGGCAAAAAGAAGTGGAGCCCTATAAGGTTGAAGAAGAGATCGAGGGCATGGCAAAAATCACGGAAATTCTTCGTGAAAAGGTGATCTTTCGTAATATGCGCAGTCGAAAACTTGAATACGTCGAGATGAAAGATGATGGAAAAATTAAGATTGGCCTTGTGGGTGGTGGCCAAGCAGTTGCTGAAACAGCCCCCGCGGCTAAGACAAACTTTTCATTTCAAAGAGGAGAGATTAATAAATACTTAGAGAACTTGCCTCAGATTCTCCAGGACGCGAAAGCGGTTCCTTATATTGAGCCAGGAACTGGTGAGATGTCGGGATGGAAAATTGTGGCTATAAAAAAAGGAAGTATTTATGAAAAGCTCGGCCTGGAACGTGGTGATGTTTTAAAAAGTGTGAATGGTGAGTCCGTGGATACTCCACAAAAAGCCATGGAACTTTATCAAGCCTTAAAGGATTCTGACCAAATCCAATTAGAAATTTCTCGAGGCGGGTCATCCACCACTCTTAACTACAACATCCAGTAGTGCATTCATAAAATCGCGCAGCGCGGCGACCAGTCACACTGGCTCGACCTAGGACGCGATCCTTGGACCCTTGAGGGCAGATACTTAAGTTCTGAATATTTATGGGTTTTAATAATATAGTCGCACCATAGGAAGGTCATAATGTTAAAAATGCGAATCATGATGATAGCCCTTATCTTAATCGGTTTTGGATTTGCAGAAGGCAAAGAAAATACCAATAAAACTTTAAAAACAAATTCTATTTTGCTAGCGCAGAACAATCCTGCTGGTGACGAAGATTTTTTTGACGATGAGTTAGAGGCTCTTGAAGAAATCGATGCAGAGCTTGATCAAGTTCCAGTGGTCGATGAGCCCGCGCCACCTCCGCCAGAGCCCACGCAAAAACCAAGCAGTCGTTTTAATCGCAATAGCCGATTCCAAAGAGCACAACCTAGCAATCAAAATAACACTAATCCAGAGCCGCCAGCCATGACTGACACGACTCCTGTCGATACCGGTCCTGCGACTAAAATCGATGGCTTTAAAATTGATAAAAAAGTGAAGCCAAAGTCTGGCAAAAAAATGTCTTTTGCTGAAGCTCAACCTGAAGACATCACCAATGAAAACTTTCCGGATCTTATTGAAAGTTTTGACTACCCCAATGCCGACATCATGGATGTAGCAAAAGCGATCAGTAAGCTTACTAAAAAGAATTTCATTTTTGAGCCTGGCGTACGCGGTAAAATTTCAATTGTTGCGCCTTCGAAAATCACGGTGGCAGAGGCCTGGGAAGCCTTCCTGTCGGCTCTTGCGATGAATGGATTTACCATCGTTCCAGCGGGTAAGTTTTTAAAAATTCGTAAGGAATCCAATGCGAAAAACGATTCCATCGAGACTTATTCCGGAGCCTATTATCCAACATCGGATCAGTTGATCACTCGAATTATAAAACTTAAGTATATTGGTGCTGAGGACGTGAAGAAGAGTTTAGAGAAGTTTGTGTCCAAAAAGGCTGGTGATGTTGAAGCCTATGAAAAAACCAACTCCCTCATCGTCTCTGGCTATGGTTCGAGTGTAGAGCGCATTTCAAGAATCATTGAACAGCTTGACCAACCTGGCTTTGAAGAAAAGCTTGAGGTGATACCTATTCGCCATGCCAAAGCCAAAGATATTTCTGAGCTTATCGAAAAAATCATTAAAGACGGAGAAGATAAGCAGCAAAATAGTCGTTTTCGAAGCTCTCGCTTTAACCAACAAAATGATGGAAAAGCTGAAAACTTAAAATTAGTGGCCCCGGATGATCGCACCAATTCTATTATTGTCGTGGGGAATGAGCAGGGAATTGATCGTATTCGCAATCTTGTGAAACGCCTTGATTACCCACTGGATCCTGCTGATGCTGGCGGTGTTTATGTTTACTATGTGAAGCATGGGGAAGCTGCTAAAATTGCTGAGACTCTCTCGGGGATTGCCGAGGAGTCGACCAAGGCTGCTGAGCAGTCCACGAAAAAGTCCACGGGAAAGGATGACCCTTCTTTCACTCCGCCGAAGGTGCAAAAGCCGATATTTAGCAATAATGTTGTGATTAAGGCGGATGAAAACACGAATAGTCTCATTGTGACAGCAAGTAAGCAGGATTATAAGGTGGTGAAAAACCTTCTTGCTAAAATCGATATTCCTAAAGACCAAGTTTTTGTGGAAGCTGTCATCATGGAGATGGAAGCTAATAACAGTAGCCTTTGGAATCTTAACTACATGAGTTTCCAAGAAGGTGATGATGCCTCCTCCAGCACAACCACCGGCGGTGGCGTGGCCCGCCAAGGATTTATCGGTGGTAATATCGCCGATCTTATTAGTCCAACAGGCGGTAAAGGGGCCATTCTAAACATTGGTGATCCCAACAATACAGTCAATATTACGGGGCCGGGTGGAACCACCATACAAATCCCAAGTTTGATTGCCTTGATCAACTTCCTCAAAGAAAAGACCAATGGTAACATTCTTTCCACTCCCAATATCCTTGCGATGGACAATGAGGAATCAGAGATTGAAGTAGGGGATGAGGTTCCTGTCGCGTCGACACAAGCTCAGTTGGGAACGACAACGGGAGTGGTCAGCACACCTCAGTTCAAGGACGCTACGATCTTGTTAAAGATTAAACCCTTTATCAGTCCTGACTCGGATATTGTTCGTTTGAATGTAGAACAAAAGATTTCTAAAGTCAGTACGGCACCGATTCGCGCCGAAGCTTTGGCCAGTTCGACTCAGGCTTTGACAAAAAAGTCGATTAAAACCAACATTGTTCTCGAAAATGGTCAAACCGCTGTTCTTGGTGGCTTGATGGAGGACGAGGATACGGTAGAAGAGAAAAAAGTACCGCTCCTTGGTGATATACCCATTCTTGGATGGTTATTTAAAAGCCGCACGGTTCGTTCGGTGAAAAAGAATCTTGTCGTTTTCTTAACACCAAAAATTATTCGCAATACCTATGATCATCGTAAAATTCTCACGGATAAATTGGGTGATCGTATCGATTGGATCAAAAAGAATGCGGGCGGTGTTGACCCTTACGGGCAAAAGTTTAATAGCTTGATTCAGAACTCCAGTGCAAAAAATAATGTGGTGCCGACCACAAATGAACTTGAACTTGATCTCGAACAAGCCGTGCCCGTGGGCGAGCCTGCCGGAATCGAGGAAACTCCTGTCGGCGACGACGTGGATACCTATGATGAGGCTGAGGGATTCTAAGTGGCGTCAGCTGTTGAAAGTTTACTGCAAAAATCAACCAATCTGAGCGAAGAGCAGGTCAAGATCCTGCTCGACTCAGATTTTGGTGGTAAAAAAAGCTTAAGAGATTCCCTTGAAGAAATTAGCGAACCCTCCGCCGAAAAGATTTTAGAAAAGATCTGTGAGCGCATGGGGATTCGATTTATTAAAGATATTCCTGTCAATGATATAGCCATGGATATGATTCGTGGAATTCCTATCAACTATGCGAAAAGCCACGAGGTTCTACCCTTCAAGGAAGACCAGCAGATGGTTGAAGTGCTGACGACAAATCCAATGAATGTCACTGTCCTCGACGATTTACGTCTTCTTTTTAAAAAGCGGGTGATACCAGTTGTGACCACTAAGATTAAGCTCCTTGATGCAATCAATAGAGTTTATGAAAAAGGAACGGCGACACTTGAAGGTCTTGATGATATTGAAGAAGAAGACTACGATCTCGATGAGCCGATCATCGACTTACTAGAAGCTGCGGATGACGACGCCCCTGTCATTCGTCTGGTAAACACCCTGCTTTCGCGAGCGGTCAAGGAAAAGGCTTCCGATATTCACGTAGAGCCCTATGAAAAGGACATGGTTGTGCGCTTTCGCGTGGATGGTGTTCTGTACGACGTGTTTAAGCCGCCTAAAAAGCTGCAAAATGCCATCACCTCAAGAATCAAAGTGATGGGCAACCTCAATATTGCAGAAAAGCGCCTGCCGCAGGATGGTCGAATTCCACTAAAAATTGGTGGTAAAGACATTGACGTGCGTTTGAATACGATTCCGACGGCCTTTGGTGAGCGAGCCGTGATGCGTTTGCAAGATAGATCCAATGTGATTTTGAACCTCGATCAGTTGGGTTTTTCAGAAAACAATCTGAAAGGTCTGGACGATCTACTGGAGAGAACCTACGGCATTGTCTTGGTGACGGGGCCTACGGGAAGTGGTAAATCCACCACTCTTTATGCGGCTTTGCAGAAGTTAAATTCCATCGATACAAACATTATTACTGTGGAAGACCCGGTAGAGAATCGAATTCACGGCATCGGTCAAATTCAAGTGAACTCAAAAATTGGTTTAACCTTTGCCAGTGGACTGCGTGCCATTCTTCGTCAAGATCCAGATATTATAATGATCGGGGAGATTCGTGACTTGGAAACGGCAGAGATTGCCATTAACTCCTCATTAACGGGTCACTTAGTGCTCTCCACGATCCACACTAATGATGCCGCCGGAGCTTTTCCGCGTCTGATCGATATGGGTTGTGAACCTTTCTTGATAGCCACGTCACTTCTTGGGGTTATCTCTCAGCGTCTAGTGAGAGTTTTGTGTCCACATTGCAAGGAAAGGTATCAGCCGACCGAAATTCAACTGCGCAATTTGGGATTGACCAGTGAAGATCTTGCCCATGGCAATATTCACAAAGCTGTGGGTTGCAATAAGTGTAATAACAAAGGGTATATTGGTCGTACTTTGATTCAAGAGCTACTGATTGTCACCGAAGAGATTCGTACTTTGATCATGCACAGAAAGGATTCTGGCCAGATTAAGAAAAAGGCGATTGAGCAGGGAATGAAGACTTTTCGCGATCACGGCATTCAAAAGGTTTTGCAAGGAATCACCACCATCGAAGAGTTGCTGTCTAACACCCAAGAGGATCTTTAAGCGGACAAAAAAGAACTCAGAATAGGGTCAAGTTCAATGGAGTTCATCATGGTGAACTCCAGAAATTCCATACTTGCCATTTCTTTTTTGCGAAATTCAATGCTTGGGCCAATGTTTATGAGTTGTCCAACAAAATTGTTTTCTCGGATTTCAGCTAAGATAGAATAAAGGTCTTTGCTGGCAAAATCCACAGCTTCAAAAGAATCTCTTAGCCATTGAAAACCACCGTATTCCTCTAACTGCAAGCCAACGAGAGAGGCTTCTCCAAGAGGGGGCTGCGAATGGGCTGTAGAGCTTGGCTGCAGAAAATCACTTTTTAACACAAGCTCATCAAAAGATTTTTTACCAGCACAAACTTCAAGGGCTGAAATTCCATTGGTTTTACCAAGCATGAACTCGGGGCGGGGGCGGCTAGCAATGAAGCGTTCAAAAAGTCCAACTTGCACCACAGCTCCCATCAGGACTCTAAGGCTGGGATGGCCGAGAAACTCCTGGTCGGAACTCAACAAATAGGACAGAAGATCCACTGAGGACTGATCCCCAAGAACTTCGTCAATAAGACTCTGGGCTCGCTTAATTTTTTGCGAGACCTGCGGAATGCGCGCTGACATCCAGCGTGCGCTGGCTTCGTCTAACCCCCGACGACCAGCAAATATTAGACATACCCCTTGCACGTTTTCCCCTTTTTAAGTGCCCGTTAACCCACTTGCTAAACAATCAAAATTCTTAATAAATAGCTATGAAAAAGATTTCACTGGGCCCTAAATATATTACAAAGATTTATTAAAATCGCGCCTAACCAAAGACATTCTTTGGGTCTTTATAAGGCCTAGTTTGGGATTCGCCGTGGCATTCTTATTAGAAATGAGCAAATTGAAAATCAGGTGCAGAAAGAAAAGGGTTGGGTTGTAAAAAGTGAGGAAGGGTTTCAGAACCTCGTAACAAAGTATAAAAACCAAATGGGATTTTTATAGAGACAAAGGATCGTGGTGGGCGGGTAGAGTAGTCGCCAATATAATTGCTGTAGGATAGAATTTCATTGGGTTCTGATTCCTGATAGCATCGGTCTAGCAACGAGTAAAAAATATCAGGATTATCGTAGGCTCCATGGGTCACAAACTTAAAAGCAAAGGCGTGGTTCTCTTTAGGAAGAGGTCTCAGCAAACGCAGTTTGGCCAAGGTGTTTACAGTGTTATAGGCGCGAAAGCTTTTACCGTGGTATCGATGGGGAATCCATTTTTGTATGGAGGAGTTATTCCACGGAGCCATACAGCCAATAATTTTCCCCCTTCGATTTTTAGCCAGAAAAAAACTCTCGATAGAAAA
>JAGQZY010000005.1 GCA_020435205.1 Bdellovibrionales bacterium
CTACCCTACGCTATTATTACTCTAGCTTCTGTTTTTACTGTCTATGTTTTAGCTAGACTATGGTTCGAAGTTCCTTTTCGAGGCTCACATATTGTCTTCATACTGGCTTGTCTTATTTTTTTAACAGGATACTTGGCTTTAGGGCTGGTGATTTCTGTGGTTTTGCGTCAGCAGCTCACCGCTATGCAGGCGGCAATGATTGTGGGGCTTTTGCCCACCAATTTATTGTCGGGATTTATCTTTCCCATCGAAAACATGCCTCAAGGCTTTCAGTGGTTAACCTCTATTTTTCCCGTGCGGTGGTTTATGCTTATTGCTAGGGAAGAGTTTTTAAAAGGATCGAGTTTTATACAGCTAGCTGTTCCTATTCTTGCGATGGGGGTGGCGTCTATTATCTTGACCGGTCTCGCTGTTATCAAGTTTAAAGGGAATTTGGATTGATGGGTTGGCAGGCTTTGCGTGGGTTTATTAGAAAAGAGTTTCGGCAGAGCCTTCGTGATCCGGTGATGCAGAGGCTTATTTTTTTAGCGCCCATCCTTCAGATGTTGGTTTTCGGCTTTGCTTTGGATAATCAATCAAAGAATATCAAAATGGCCGTATTTTCTAAACCCGAGGACGTGGTCATTGGGAGATTTGTCGACAAGGCGCTTGCTTCGGGTTGGTTTGCTGAGGTCGACCGGACGGCTAAAGACCCCTTTCAAGTCATTCAAAGCGGCCGAGCGGAAGTGGCGCTTATTGTGAAAGATGCAAAACTGGGCGATGCGACGGAGCTTTCCCCTGTTCCCGTACAAATTTTAATTAGTGCTGTGAATGTATTGAGAGCGCAGGCCATGGAAAGCTATGTTCAGGCTATTTTGAGTGAAACTTTGGGTTTGACCCAGCTTCAAAGGGGGTTAGTTTCTCTTGAAACAAGGATACTGTATAATCCTCGTATGGAGACATCCTACTTTTTGATACCAGGTCTTATTGGGATCATTATTTGTCTCATCACTGTTTTGTTAACCTCCATGGCTTTTGCTAGAGAGAGGGAAGTAGGGACCATGGAAATGATTTTATCAGCCCCTATCAGTAAGTGGGAGATTATCTTAGGTAAGGCGATTCCTTCAGTGATCTTAGCTGGCATTAACTCATTTATGACGTGCTCCGTGGGGGCTATTGTTTTCGGGATGCCTTTTGTTGGCTCTTTAGCTTTGATGAGCTTAGTCATTCTAGCCTTTATTATTACAACAGTAGCTATTGGTATTGCTATTTCCACCATTTCAGAGACTCAACAACAGGCCATGATGGGGAGCTTTTTATTTTTGTTTCCTGCACTACTTCTTTCTGGATTGATGTTCCCTGTGGAAAATATGCCAGCTTTCATGAAGATTTTTGCTGAAATCAATCCGATCACCCACTTTAATTACATTATGAGGAATATCATCCTTAAAGGTGGGGATGTAGAGTTTATTTTTATTCATACAGGAATTATCGTTTTGATTGGTGCTGCAGCCACTGTGGTTGCTTTCAAAAATTTTAAAACCACTCTGAATTAGTAGGGGTGTTTTTTGTAGAGTACTTAATTTAAATATGACTTACTATTTACCAGTTAACGAAGGAGTTATTGATGTCACATCTTATCGATAAAAAAGATCACAAAAAAATGGAAGAACAGCATAAAAAATGGAGCCAAGAGCATAAGGTTTTTAAGAAATCCGTGAAAAAGCTTTTAGCGGCTATTGAAAAAAGTGAAAAACATATCCAGTCGCACGCTAAAGAAATCAAAGCACATGAAAAAGCCATCAAGGCTCACAATGTGTTTTCGAAAAAGAAAAAACAAAGCAGTGCTCAAAAAAAATCGATAAAGGCGAGCCATCTTAAACATGCTCAGTTGCATAAAAAACTTAAATCCCATCATGCTGGTCATGCAAAAATGCATGAAAAAATATCGGCTATTATTAAAGAAATTAATAAGCTTAAATTGTGATGGGGATCCCATGGAGCTACAAAGCTACAGAAACAAACTTTTCACCTATAGTAGGCCTGCGGGTAGGGTGTTGTCCCTATTTTTGCCGGATCAAAATGGTGGAGGATACAGGGATCGAACCTGCGACCTCGACGCTGCCAGCGTCGCGCTCTCCCAGCTGAGCTAATCCCCCACATAGGGTATCTGATTGATTTCACTAGCTTTAATCTCATAAATTTAGGAAATCAAGAGTTATTCGTTGAATTTTTCTCGGAAAGCCATTTTACTGTGGGGCCAATTTGAAAATTTGCCGGGGAGGCACTGTGAATCGCATCGTAGTTGCACTGATATTTTCAGTGATTTCAACCATTTCCATTAATAGCTTTGCCGTCGATCTGGCCAACCGCTTGGGTGTAGGCTACTCCAATCAAATGTCAGAGGATCTTCCGGCCATCACAGCCCGCTATTACCCGAACTCCATGGTGGGAATGTCCGTGGCCATCGGTGTAGACACAGAAAAAAATAATTCTAAATTTGGTGCTCTTTTTAAGCTTTATCGGATTGTGTTCACTGAAAACAATATGAACTTTTATGTTGGTGGTGGCGCTGGTCTTTTGAGTCGCGAAGTGGCTAACGACAACCGCTCAGGGTTTGAGTTGAACGGGTTTTTAGGTGGTGAGTTTTTCTTTACAGGCCTTGAAAACTTAGGATTTACCTTTGAAGCTGGGGTGGGGATTCGCTCGGACTCTGATGGGGCTCGGTTTCGCACTATTGGTGACCACCCGCTCCGTGGTGGAATGATATTTTATTTTTAAGAACAAAGGGTCTTTTATGAAAAAAGTGATTGAAACAAAAAATGCTCCGGCACCTGTCGGTCCTTACTCCCAAGCTCTTGAAGTGGACGGGACTTTGTATTGTTCCGGCCAGGTCCCTATCATTCCGGCCACGGGTGAGGTTTTAACGGGGGATATTGAAGGCCAAGCTAAACAAGTGATGATCAACATTGAAGCCGTTTTAAAACAAGCCGACTACAGTTGGGGGGATGTGATTAAAACCACTATTTTCCTCACCGATCTTGGTAACTTTGGTAAAGTGAATGACATCTATGCCAGCTACTTCACCTCGAACTTCCCAGCACGGTCCTGTGTGCAGGTTTCAGCCCTTCCTAAAGGGGTGGATGTTGAGATCGAAGTGCTGGCCCGTAAGGCTTAGTGAAAAAACGAAAACTGATCCTTAGTCTTTTTTTAGGATGTGGCCTGCTTTTTAGTGTGTTCTTCGCGGGTCTTTGTTTTTCCAGTTATAAAAAGGTTTCTAGTTATCCGGTGACGGCCTGGCATATTGATCACAAAGCCGATTGTGGCATTGTCCTCACCGGCGGGCCTGGTCGTATTTTTGATGGCTTTGAAATGCTTTATTTGAATCGGGTGAAAAAATTAATTATCTCTGGGGTCAACCCAAAGACCGAGCTCAATGATATTTTTCCGCAAAGAGCTTTTTACGGCGAGCTGGATCCTGGTGATATCATCCTGGAAAAAAGCTCGCTGACCACCTATGGTAATGCTCAACAAACTCTGCCCTTGATTGAAGCACTCAATTGTCGGGATGTTGTGTTGATCACTTCAAAGTTGCACATGCATCGCGCCTATAAAACCTTTCGCGCAACCTTCCCTGAGGAGATTCCCGTTTATCAGCGATCCACGGTGGGGAAAGGGGATTCTTTGCACTGGACCAGAGTCTGGAGTGAGAGTATCAAGGCTGTCTTTTATGATCTCTGGTTTTATTAGAGCCGCCGGTCCCATTTTCGACCCGACCTAGGTTAGAAGTCTTTGTTGAAAAATCCCAGCTAAACCTTTTGTTTTCCAGCATTTTTGCCGATGAGCTTTCTAGAGATTCACGGATAAAAAGGAAAGCTAAAACATGTTTGCATTGGTCGATCGCATTGGGCATCAAGTGGCTCAAAACCTCAATTACACCTACGAGCTCTTTTTACTATCCTATCTCAGCTTTCGTTCGACATTAACATCCGAGTTCCAAGGTTGGCGCACCCTCTTTGGAGTGATTTCTGCGCAAATCTATTTCACCGGTTGGCAAGCTATGCCGCTAATTTCTTTTCTAGCTTTTGGCTCAGGAGCTTTGGTGGCTTTACAAGCCATCATGCAAATGACTTTCTTAGGTGGAGTGAACTATGTGGGCACTTTCATGGTTATGGTGGTGGTGCGAGAGCTCGGTCCACTCCTGACTGCGCTTATAGTGATTGCTAGATCGGGAACAGCTGTGGCTTCGGAACTGGGGTCGATGAAGGTGAATAAAGAGGTGGATGCTTTGAAAGCCATGGGCATTAATCCTTTGAGCTACATTATTTTTCCGCGCTTGCTCGGTGGCATCATTTCGGTAATTTGCCTGGCCTTTTACTTCATCATGTTTGCCACTTTTTCAGGATTTTTAGTTTGTCGATTTGTTAAAGGTCTTCCATTTGATCTTTACTTCAGTTCGCTGTCGCAGGCGGCGGGCATGAGTGATTTTTTTATTTTCTTTATTAAAAATTTTATGAGTGGGTTGATTATCTTTTCAGTCAGCTGCTACCAGGGGTTGCAAGTGGATAAAAGTCCCCATGAGATTCCTCAGGTGACAACAAAAGCTGTGGTAAAAAGTACGGTTTACGTTTTGATGTTCAATATGCTTCTGACTTTGTACTTCTACTTTGAGTACATCACGACGATGGGGATGATATGAGTAAGAAACCCATTAAGCGACTGGCTTTTGAAAATCTCACTATTGAATTTGGTGATAAAAAGATTGTAGATAATTGCAGCTTTGAGTTCCCCTTGAATCGAAAAATTCGCATGTTATTTAATAACGATGTTAACAAATATGCAGTTCTTCATGCATTCACGCAAGTGGAGGGCATCACCCAAGGGAAGTATTTCTTCAATGAGGACGACGTCACTCAATTTTCCTTTGAAGAGTTTATGTCTTATCGCTTAAATATGGGGATTGGGTTTTCAACAAGAGGATTGTTACATAATCGTTCGTTGCAGGAAAACCTTTTGTTACCTTTGATGTATCACAAGATGATGTCTATGGATGAGGCCCTTGAACACTTAAAAAAGTTTTACGAGTACTTTGATATCTCCTCGGTCAAAGACAGACGTCCAGCTGAAGTAGGGCCGAATATGCAAAAGGCCACTCTTTTGATTCGTGCCTTTATTCATGAGCCGGAAATTGTCTTTTTAGACAATCCAGAAATGCTTCTTTCCAAAGGCCTGTATGCCAATCTATTACAGCTTATCGACGATCAGGTTGAAAAGGGGAATTTGAAGCATCTCTTTTTTTCAACCGAAGATGAGGATTTGTCGGATTGCATTGCTGATGGTTTTATCATTGTGAAAAAAAATAAGTTTGAATTTGTAGAAAATAAAAAACAAATGAGGTTAGCGGTATGAAGCTAAAATTTAACCTATTTGAACGAGTGGCTGGTATGTTTGTGTTGACGGCCATTGCGAGTGCGGTCGGAACGACGGTTGGCATGGGTATTAAAAAAGGTTGGTTTGAAACAAAGGTCGACTTTAAAACCTACGTTAAAACGGCCGACGGCATTCACTCTGGAACGCCTGTCCATCTTGCGGGTTTACAAGTGGGCTCCGTGGAAAGCGTGGATCTTATTAAAGGCCAAGAAGTGGAAATCCACTTTCGCATCATTAAGCGCTTTACCAGTAGTTTGACTCGTGACTCAAAAGTGCGGGTAGTTAGGCCCTTTATCATTGGTGAAAAAGTTCTGGAAGTGGACGCTGGTGAAGGTAATGGGGGTCCAGTTAAGCCCGGTCAAGTTTTAGTTGCCGAATACGCACCTGACCTTTTAGATCTTCTGGGTGGAAATAAGTTGGGGTCTTACGTAGAGTCATTAAACTCTGCTATGCAGAATCTGCAAAAACTCGCAGAAGCCTTTTTGTCCAATGAGCGCTCAGACAAAATTATCGAGCTCTTTGACCAAATGGTCCCTCTCATGGATCGGATGAACTCTATGGCGAGCGAAGTTTCAACTTTGTCAGCTACACTCAACGAAAATCGCAAAATGGCCAAAGCCATGGACCAGTTTTTATTTATCTCTGAACAAATGAATGAAACTTTACCAGCTATGGGGAAGGTATCTAAGGATATGCCTCAGCTGACGAAAAATATTTTAGAGCTCTCACAAAATCTCAATAGCCTTACCAAAGATATGCAAGAAATTGTCCCTATCGTTAAAGAGATGGCTCCTCAGTTTCCAGAGGCCAGCCAAAAAGCAGTGCGTGCATTGGATGAAACGGTAGTGACATTAAAAGCTATGCAAAAAACTTTTTTCTTAAGAAGTTCGGTGCGTGAAGTGAAAGAAGAGGAGAAGCAGCGAAAGCCTGCCAATAAGTAATGGGTGAAAGACGAGTTCCGCTTCAGCATTTTGATATCGAAAGTCTGGCTCGCAGCCTTAAACTTGCTTCGATTGATGTCATTCAAACGGCTAACACCAATATTGAAAGTCATTGGTACCGCTCAGCGGGACCAGTGGATTTGTACTATTGGCAAAGCCACAGTAAGCTTGTCAAAGTCCAAATCAATATTTATGGACAAATCGTTGAGTGGAATGAATTTGATGGTGTGAAAACCGGTTACCTTAAGGATGAATCGGAAGAAGATATCGGCCGAGAGTCGGTGGCCTTTGATAAGGACGCCAATCCTTTTGCTGTTCAGCAGGCCATTGATTTTCTTGGGCAGGTGGAGAGTATAGAGGGAAATTTAAAGCAGCACATCATTCGACAAATTGGGTTTTATAATCGCTGGCCCCATATGCGTCCCACAGGCTTTTTAAGCTGGCTTTTCCGCCGTCTCGGTAAAAAATCATAGACAGGCCCGCCATAATCCGAGACAAATAACAGGTATGTTAAGCCTCGAGTTTTTCCATCGATTTTTACTCTCTCGTCGAGCGGGTTCTCTGGTAAGGACCATTGCTCGCATTAGTATTGTGGGTATTTGGCTAGGGGTTGCGGCTCTGGTTGTGGTTATGAGCGTGATGAATGGATTTAATACATCCATTCGCTCACGTTTGCTTGAAGTCGAACCTCATTTGGTGGTTAATTTTGAGGAGGCGCACTCCGCAAAAGATGTGCAGAACCATCCGGCCTATAAAGATATTACCGCCTTAGGTGATGAAGCCAAATCCCATATATTTGCTAGTCAAGACGTCATCCTGCGTACGAGCGAGGGCTATGTGCAGGGGGCTGTCGCTAAGGGAGTGAGTAAAGAGCGGCTGGGTGAACTTTTGGACTATGCTGATCGCAAGGCCGGACGCCCCGATCCTGAACTTAGAGCCAAGCTTGATAACATGGAGCCTGGAGAAACTATTTTTGGCATGGGCCTTGCGGATGGCATGGGCCTTTTTCGCGGGGATAATGTGGTATTGATTCCACCTGAGTCTTTGCTCATGCCTGCTGGTGAGGTGCCAAAACTGTCTCAAGGGACGGTCCGTGGGTTTTTGCTTACGGATATTGAGCGCGTCGATAACAAGATGTTATTTTATTTGATTGATCAGTCTTTCCCACGCTTGCGTGAAGTCAGTGGTCGCAAAATCGGAGTGGAGATGTGGCTTAAAGACCCCGATAGAGCGCCAGCGATCAAAGGGCAGTTACAAAGATCAGGCCTAGAAATAGAAACCTGGGAGGAGCGCAATGCCAGTCTCTTTTTTGCTCTGAAAGTTGAAAAACTCGTCGTGAGTGTCTTGGTCGGCTTGAGCACGTTGATTGCCGGCTTTTCTATTATTTCGGTGATGGTGCTATTGCTCACCCAAAAGAAAAAAGACGTGGGTAACCTTTTGGCTATGGGTATGACCCAATCCCAGACGCGAAAGATTTTTGTAGATGTAGGGATGTTTTTGTCACTTTTTGGTGTGGTGGCAGGTATTCTTACTGGAATGCTTCTTTCTTTTGTGATCAACAATTTTTCACAGGATGTTTTGCCTGCCTTTTATGAGGAAACTAATATTCCTGCAGAGATTCGTTTTTATCAGATTGTCTTCATTTTATTGTTTGCCATTGGTTTTAGTTTTTTTGCTTTAAACCTCACTATGAAAAGGCTGGCGGGACATAATCCCAGCGAGGTTTTAAGAGGTTAGCCAAAGGTGACGGCTTGGCCTTCGCTTTCTTCAATGCTCACGGAAAATTCTTCTACAGAAATGTCTTTAAAAGATTCGTCCAATTGAAAATAAAACCATTGGGCGAGGCTTTCGGCAGAGCTATTAGCGATGGGTAGTAACAAGCAATCTTGTTTAGGGAAAGAATAAAATTTTTCACCAAAAGTGACTTCAATATTGGTAAAAGTTTTTTTCACGTCAAGAAAGCGAGATTCGGTGGGGATGAGGACTTTTTCGTCCAGTTGATCGCAGACTTTTTGTATCTTATCTTTTAGGACCTGAAACTCAATGGCAAGGCCTGTTTTGTTATCTAAATCGGAAAATTCAAAATCCACTGACACTTGGTAGTTATGCCCATGCAAACACTCAGCGCGGTCTTTACTAAAAACGGTAAAGTGGGTGGCGGAGAACTTAAAGCGCTGCTTTGCTAATTGAACCAAAAAGGCCATTAGACGGGGACCTGGAACTCACGAAGAGCGTCGTTCAGTGATGTTTTTTCATCCGTAGAGGCTTTGCGCTTGCCAATAATCAAAGCGCAGGGGACATGAAATTGACCGGCAGGGAATTCTTTTTCCATACTACCAGGGATGACTACAGAGTTTTCTGGAATGAAGCCGCGGTATTCTTTTTGATGTCCTTCCGAGACATCAAAAATTTTGGTACTGCCGGTGATGGTGACGCCGGCGCCAATCACCGCCCCCTGGCCGACTTGCACCCCTTCTACTAAAATGCAGCGACTGCCAATGAAGCAATTGTCTTCAATGATCACTGGGTTGGCTTGCAAGGGTTCAAGGACGCCGCCAATGCCTACGCCACCAGAAAGGTGGACGTTCGCGCCAACATAAGCACAAGATCCCACTGTCGCCCAGGTATCTACCAAGGTGCCTTTGCCCACGTAGGCTCCAATATTGATATAACTTGGCATAAGGATGGCGCCCTCATCGACAAAAGATCCGTAACGAGCGAGAGCCTGGGGCACCACCCGTACCTTGTCTTTTTCCGACCACTGCTTAAGTGGGATTTTATCAAAAAAGCGAAAGGGAGGGTTGTCGATGATCTCCATTTTTTGTGTGCGAAAATAAAGCAAAATGGCTTTCTTAGCCCACTGGTTAACCACCCAGCCACCCGTGGGGGATTTTTCGCAAACCTTGAGTTCGCCACGATTTAAAAGTGAAATCGCTTCTTCGATCACATCTAAATAATCTTGGAGTTCATCCACGGGAAATTCAAAAATTTTGTTAATGGTGTCTTTCATTCTACAAGCTCTCCAAAACTTTTATGCCTTCAAGGATTGCGGGAACATGGGTTTTTAAAATGTCAGAAGCCGCCATGCCGCGATTGAATTCGTAAGTGATCGTAGGGATCTGTCTTTCTAGGCCACTGTAGGTCCCTAGAGATCCAGGGGTGGGATAGCCGATATCATCAGTGATAATGTAGCCTGTGCGTTCCGATATAATCTTTGCTACTTTTTCGCAATCGCCATTGATGTTAAGCATGGGCTTCCAGGAGTGAAGGGAAAATATAAACTTCGGTTGATGATTTTGTAGATAGTTCACCAAGGCTTGGTTTTCGGGTTCGCTATTCGCTTCTGATCCGGGATGATATTTTTCCTCAGCGACCTCGGAGGTCCAGTCTTGGGTGGGGAGATTGCGATTCAGGTCTACGCCCCGTGCGTTTCGCCGTTGCTTGCGAAGGGCGCCATCCAAATTAAAAATAGGAACCAAGGTTAGATTGAGCTTAAAGGGAAAGTCTTGGCTGAATTTTTGTAAAAGACCGTTGGCACCAACAATGCCTTCGATCTCATCGCCGTGAACCCCGCCAACAATTAAAATTTCAGGACCAGAGCTTCCAAACTTGTAAGCGGGAATGGAAAGTCCTTCTGATGTTTTGCCAAATTGAAATGCTTTTTGATAAGCCATGAGATCCCCTTTTTATGCGCAGCACTATTAGGCTAAAATCCAACAGATCCATTTCTAACAAACCACCGCGGCCTTGTCACCACTATCCGATGGGGGAGAACCACTGAATGGATTGGGCAAGGGTTTCACCCAGCAGGGCTTTAGTGTGCTGAATGAAATGGGGAGCGTGATCGGTGAGATGAATGGTGATTTTCTTGGGGGTGTGATCCTGTCGACTCAAATTTTGTTCGGAAAGCTCAGAGGCTAGCACAGTGGCTGGATTGATCAGTGCTACGGCAGGACCACAAATTTTTTGAATGCTTTCTTTTAGGATAGGGTAGTGGGTGCATCCCAATAAAACTGTGTCCACCTGCTTATTTATTAACGGATCCAGATAACTTTTTAAAACCATATGAGCGAGCTCATCGTTGATATGTCCCTCTTCCACTAAGGGCACAAGCAGTGGGCAGGCTTGGGAGGCCACTTGTACTTTCGGATCTAAAGCTTGCATTTGTTTGGGATAGACCTGGCTTGCCGTGGTGGCTTTCGTGGCCATGACCCCAATCTTTTTATTGGTACTCTGCTTTATAGCTTGGTCGCAGCTGGGCGCAATCACGTTAAAAACTGGGATCCCACTATACTGATCGAGATCTAAAGCCACCGAGGAGGCTGAGTGGCAGGCGATGACAATCCAATCCACCTTTTGCTCTTTTAAAAATTGGCAGTTTTCATGGACGAACTTTTGAATAGTCTCTGGTGCTTTATTCCCGTAGGGGAGCCTTGCTGTATCTCCGAGGTAGGTGAACTGAGCTTCGGGGAACTTTTCAACCAGCTCTTTAAGTACAGTGAGTCCGCCCACACCGGAGTCAAATAAACCTATGTGCATTGGGGCGCCTCAAGTTTTAGAGTTTTTAGGGCAAAGAAGGTTAATGTAAAGTAAATGCCCACGAGAAGGGAAAACATCCAGCCGACAAAATAAAAGCCTGCGGTCAAAAAAAGTGAGCCTGTATCGCTCCCGAGTTTTTCACTGAGAGCGGGTCCCACTCCTTGCAACATCAATAAGAAGAAAAGAGCAAAACCGTGACCTTTCACAAGCTTGGACGAAGTTTCTAAAGCATCAAGTTTGCCTTTTTTATAGGTGTCATCAAGGGCGGCCACGAGGCAGGTGAAGCTTAAGCGGACCCAGCGAATCAATCCTGGGATGATCAGTAAAAAGGCGTAAAGGCCCACGCTGATGGCAGCCCGGATGTATTCAATTAAGGTCTGCTGGAAGTTTTTAAAGGTGAAGGGGAGGAGGGGCTCTCCGATCCCGTTTTTCATCTGGCGCTGGGTGCTTTTGGCCACCATGATCAGCCAAGTCACCGTGATGAGGCTTTCAAGGACAAAGGCGCCTAGGCCCACACTCACCAGCTTGAGGGTTGATGCCTCGTAGGGGTTGTCAAAGCGGGCCTGATGGAGGCTTGCCACATAATATTCGAGTCCCCAGAGGGTGATGCTCAGTGGTATTAGATAAAATGCCACTTCTTTCATCACTCTTGGAAAGAGTTCCATACTGTGTTGCCATCGTGCTTTTGACCAGATCATGATTACCTCAATTTAGAGGTGACAATTTAGCACAGATTGTGGGAAGTTGGGAAACTCATCCATGCCCCGGTGGCGAAATTGGTAGACGCACAGGACTTAAAATCCTGGGACCTTCACCGGTCGTGCCAGTTCAAGTCTGGCCCGGGGCACCACCTGCGGAGAGCTGCTGTGCGTAGCAAGGCTCCGTAATGACTAGCTGCTCGTGAACACATCAAAGAAAATGGATGGGACTTGCGACTTCATATAGAGGCACATTTGGGGGGTAAAATGGTGAAGCTGTCACTGTTACTAATAAACTTATATTATTTAACGTTTCCTGTGCAGGTGTATGCCGCCACGACGCCCATCAAAGACAGCCAGCATTTCATTCAGTACAGGAAAAGCCAAGCGCTTTGGGGGGCAGCGAATTGTGATCTCGCCATAGTGAAAAAAGAGTTGGAGAGTGGAACGGAGATACACAAATTATTGGTTGATCCGGATGCCCTGTTAAAAAAACCATTTTTGTCGAACGGAGGTTCAGATACTATTCTTCATGTTGCTGCTGAGTTCTGCGACGATATGGGCCTTTTTCAATATTTACTTAAGTATAAAGAGTTAATAATAAAACCTTTCATGAGTTTAGATACTCATGACAGGGTTGCATCAAGATATGCTAAACACGGCAAAAATCTCGAAATATTAAAGCTGCTCGTTGAAAACGATCCTGATGCTCATAAATTTCATTATAGCGCCGACTCTGAGGAAGAAGAAGGTCTACCACTCATTGCTCATGCCATTGAAGGCGGGAACTTAGATTTTGTTAAATATGCACTTCAATTTACGGACTTAAATGAGTGGCTTTCATCGAATGACACCCACATTACAGTTGGAGGGGTAGCGCTTCGAGCCGCTGTTAAATATGCCCCATTTGAAATATTCAAATACATGTTTAGCCAAGATATGATTGCAGTGTCCAAAGCAAAATCACCAACCTTTAATAAAGATGAGCTGACGTCTGTCATTGATTCTTTTAGTGTCAATCAGGCGCAGATTCACGCAAGTGATAAATACGTAAAAGATTTAACTAAAAAGATTAATTTTTTGGTTAATAATGGTTTTGACCCCCATGGAAGCTATTTAGAATTTCCAAAGAGTCTATTTTTAGCACAACTTAATAATGAACCTTCTGCAGTCCTCACTCAGATCATAAATACAACCCATTCAGCTAGTCATCTCAATCTTGCTTGCGAGTTTGCGGTAAGAGTTGAGAGTATAACGTTGCTTGAGCTCTTATTTGATGCGCTTAAAAAGACGGGTTTCGATATAAATACACGCAGAGACCTTTTAGATTTAGCGGTGTCTATAGATTCGTTAGTCATGGTGAAATATTTAAAGAGCAAGGGTATCTTACCAAAGACCTTTCAGAATCTGCTGTGGCGTGCATTATCTGCAGGGTCTCAAACGATGGCAAAATACATCATAGATAACTTTGAGACTAATGATCTGCCTAATGCTCTTAGCGCTAGTTTGTTGAGTATGATTGAAGTTCACCCCAGCTTTTCAACCTACGATTCAAAAAATATTATTATGATGGCTGAGCTATTACTTCAATCGGGAGCTAAAATTAACCAACCCAAGATTCTAAAGGCATTCAAATTTCAAACCTTGTATTCTGCTCCAGCAGAGAGGTTTACGGATATCTTTGATCTCTTTATCAAGTACGGAGCCAGTTTTGATATAGACGGCGGAGATGTTCTTTCTAATGCCGTTTCTCTTCCTAGATTTGGAGATGCCCAGAGCCTCGAGGAGGCTCAAAAAAGTTCTGTAAACATATTGCGCTACCTAATTTTAAAGCTCCCTTTACGCTTCAGGGCCCAAGATTTTAATAATGCTCTCGTTCAAGCTGCCTCTGAATGTAATTTTACTGCATTAGGCTTTTTTCATGAGAAACAAAAAATAGGCTATGGAGTCACAGGAGAACGGGGGAACATGCTGCATGTTTTACATAAATGCTCTGAAGATATTGAGCCGTATGTGAAAGGTTTTGTTGAGGAA
This sequence comes from Bdellovibrionales bacterium, assembly GCA_020435205.1. Taxonomy (GTDB): domain Bacteria; phylum Bdellovibrionota; class Bdellovibrionia; order Bdellovibrionales; family JAGQZY01; genus JAGQZY01. The sequence goes on from JAGQZY010000005.1 coordinate 13,622, forward strand.
GGTAATGATATTAATGACGCCTCTTATGGGCAAACACCTTTGGCTGCAGCGTTTAGGTATGATGGGGCTGACACCAGGAATGTAGATCTCTATATAAAATATGGGGCGACCTTTGGTGTGAAATCAGTAGACTACAACGAAAAACATCCCATTGAATCCTGGTTGTATGATGTTAACTCGGGGTCTCATAAGGCGATGTATGTCCTAAAGCTCATTCTTGAAGAAGAAAGAAAAGTTTATACGACAGGTTACATTACGACCCTTCTGCATACTATTAATTCAACCTTTGTAAGGGAAGAGTATGTAAAAATTCTCATCGAGAACGATGCTGTATTGGACGGGCAGGATAATGATTTGAATTCTGCTTTGATGTATGCGGTTCAAAGAAAATACATTAACCTTGTAAAGTCATTGGTTGATGCCGGTGCAGATTTAAACTTAGTCAATATTGGATTAAACTCGGCACTTCATTTTGCTGTGCAAGCGAAATCACTAGAGATAGTTAAAATATTAGCTGAGAACGGTGCCCACCTTAATTTAAAAAACAAAGAAGGTAAAACTGCTTTGGCCATTGCAATTATGAATGGTTCCAGTGACATCTCTAAGTATCTATTGGAAAAAGGGGCGAAACTCTAATTTGCTGGATTGGGCTGCGAGTGAGGGGTTAAGGCATCGATTTGTTGATGTGTTTTCCATATTTTTGCATGCATTCAGTAATGTTGCGAGGCCCATTCTTTTGCTGGTAATAGCGATACGCAGATTTCTTTATTTTTGAGTTCTGAACTTTCTGGTTGTTGCGAACAGAGGCTTTGCTGAGGTTCTTAAAAGAAAACGGAGGCTGAAATAAAGAGTGCATGCTGTTGCATTGGACAAGGACATTTTCCACTTTGGCTTCAGGGTCGCTTGTCATATCAAAAGTAAAAGTTCGGCTATAAATAGAATTTCCTCGGATATTGAAAAAGCGATTTCCGTAGATTTTTGCTCCCCAGGGAACAGGACCTTCCATGAATTCAGTGGCATTGGCCAAGCGGATGCCTGTAGCTACATCATAGGCAATATTACCCGCAAAGGTGGTTGGGCCTCTAAAGATAGCGACATGTCGAGGTTTATGCTTAAAGAGGTTGTTAGCGATAAGCGAGTTTCGGTGAACGTTGCTTAAATTAAATATAAAAGTGTGTTTCTGTTCTGAGTCCGGAAAGGTGCGCAGGTGTTTGACAACAGACAGGGGGAGAGGCGTTTGCAGAGTGACCTTATAGTAATGTCCCTGATAATGATTTTGTGAATTGCGTAGGACTATCTTTTCAACCTCGTCGATAATATAGCGGCCCCAATCATCACCCTCAAGGGAGTCAAAAAATTCTAGAGTGTCCCCAGTCTGCATGCCGATATGCTTGTTAGAGCTGGTAGACTTGATTTCAATAGTTTTTCGATTTTTATAGATTTTGGTAATGCCTAAAACGGAAGAAGCCAAATTGATGGAATCGTCGGCTAGGGCCTCAAACGTCGAGTTAGAAATATTGACAGGGGCTCTTCCGTCTACACTGTGAATCCCATCAGACATAGATGAAATCCAACGGTCCTTTAATCTTTTTATATGAAATTCGTTAAAGGTAATGGGTCCAATATTGTTTTCGTTGAGGACGGCAAACTTAAAGGTGTCATGAATGGATATGTTTTCAAAAACAACATTCCCGCAGTGGTTTAGGTAAATCATAGGATTTTTATCTCCTATGGAATCCTCGGGGAATTCATCTTCTCGGTTAATATATTGAGCTAAATTTTCTTCCCAGGATTTCTTAACCCTAGGCAGGTAAAAAACAAGCTGTTCTCCAGTCAAAATCTCATTGTATCGGGCTTGAGCCTTGGCTTTGGACTCATTCTCGATCGCCAGGGCAATCAGTCGCTGCTTTGGATTGAGCACATTCACGGTTTTAATTAAAAATAGGCCGCTCGGGACTCCTGCTGATAACTTTTTGTTTTTTTGCCAGAGAGTGGCCTGCTCCCAGGTGGGGCGCAGAAAATTCTTGGCAAGGAGTTGTCTGGAGAAATTGACTCCCGCTCCAGGAACCATGCGCTGAGAGGCATCGATCCGAACTTTGATCCAATATAAGTTATTCTTTTTATATTTTCCAACAATCTCTCCAGAGGTATAAAGCGGGCTATCTAGCTCAAGACTCAATCCACTGATTTTGATATTGTAAGAATTGTGAAAGTAAAAAGGCCTATTGTAAAATGAGGTGATGAATTTTGAGTTGTTGCCAATAAGACGGATTCTTTTTGCATTGATGAATTTCAACTGCGACCAAGAGCGATTGTTTCTTTTCAAGTGGTAGGTCTTGCCAGCGTTTAGAATGATCCTTGCTATAATATTTGGATCGGATTGGGTTTTGCTTTTTGCCAAGTCAATAGCGGCTTGCAGTTGGGGCTGGTCATTGCCGCCACTAGGGGCGCCCACGCGAATATCAAAGCAAGTTAAAACTTTTTTACCGATCTGAATATTGCACAAAGAGCTGGAGGTGGCCAACGGCGCCGAAACGGATGCCGACTGCACAGAAGCGTCTAAATTAGACCCGGCACTTTTTTCTGCAAATTCGGTTAAAAGGATATCGGAGTCTTGATAGGTTTGAAAGTCATTATCGGAAGAAGGGTGACTTAAAGCGCCTTCCGATGTGAGTTGTCCGCAGTTTGAATAGCTAGCTAATAATACAATGGCTAATAATGAAAAGGTAATGATTCTCATGCCACCCCTATCTTAACTGTCTCACGGATATGGATCTTTATAAAGTTGGGATCTAGGATTGATACGACTCTTCGCGTGTGGCCATATGGGGTAAGGCTGACGCTCAGGGGGGCTCTTGTTATGCCATGATTTTTATGATCTCAAATTGAGATAACTTTGCCTGAGAGGGTAGGGCTCATTTTGGAGGTGATCTACTGCGACATGCATGAGGTTTCACTCCAATGGTTCTCTGGTAAGTGATGGCCCGCCCATTTTTAGCTGAAAAGGACATATGCCCCATTGAATTTCTACTGGCTGAGCCGTACTCTGACCCAAGCATTTTGCATTGAGGAGCGTATGAGACTTCAGTTTTTGTTTGCGGTGGTTGTGATTGTCTCGGGTGGATCGGTGGCCTTTGCCGACAGTGGTGCCCAAAAAATAGGCTTGTCGGAGGTCTCTAAAAAAGTTTCACAAAGGTTTCAGCTGGAAAATTTTGTGAAAGCCAAGGGGGAAATCCCCATCCTGGAGGCCAAAGATCAAGCTGCTTTTGAAAACCCCACGATCTCTTATGGGGCGGGTCGCCTCAACTACAATGGGGGACAGGGGACTTCCGGTTATGATGAACTCGCTGTGAGCCAAACTTTATCTATGAACGGCCGCAAAGGTCGTTTTGCCAAACAGGGTGAGCACCTGAGTGCCATAGGCAAAATCAAAGGTATTGAAACCAAACTGCAACTGATGAGCCGAAGTTTACTGGCAGCCATCGAGTTTTATATTTTTAAGCAAAAGTATCAGCACATCGATGAGCGCAGAAAATATCTTAAATTGGTGACTCAATTTTTAAAGAGTCGAGCCTTTTCCTCGCCACAGAAAAAAATTGAGCTTCAGCTGATTGAAAATAAACTGCAAGAAGTGGGTGTGGAAGCTAATGAGATTTTATTAGGCCTTGAAAATGCCAGCCGAAGCCTCACTTTTTTCATTGGTCCGTTTCAACAAGAACAGGTCACCATTGATTTTTTAAATGATAAAAAAATTTTGGCGCTGGCGAGTCGCTTGCAAGGGACTTCGCTCAGTGAAGAAGAGATCTACAAGCATCAAAAAGAGTACTTGAAGCTTGCCAAAAGAACAGAATCCCTAGGCTGGGTTCCGGATCTGCAGCTTTATTACTCTCAGGCCAATGAAAGATATTTCGGCGGAAACCGCAACCAAGTTTTGGGTCTTGGCATAGAGGTGCCTCTATTTAACATGAAAAATTCTAAAAGAAGGGCGGTCGCAGCTAGCCAAACTGTTCTAGATCTAGAGATGTCCTTAAAAAAGAGCCAGCTTGAGGTGCAAAGAAACAACCTTGCTAGCCAAGTTATAAAGGGGGTTTCTTTCCAAGAATTTTATAGTGCTAAAAAAATCCATCAAAAAGAAAAGCTCCTGAAAAAATTCAATCAAGACTTTAAAAAAGGTTTAGTGAAAGCCTCTGACTTTTTGGACTATGAAGATCAAGTTCATATGCTACACAGCCGAAGTCTTGATGCTTATTTGCAAATTTATAGTGGGCTGTTTGGCTTAATCGAACTGTCGGGTGATGAAAAGGCCTTGCAGGAGGTTCTCTAATGTTGCGGTTCTTTACGTGGGTTTTAGGTAATAAGCTCCTTTTGATGGCACTGGCTACTTTAGTGTTTGCCTGGAGTCTTTTTGGTTTAACCACTTTAAATATTAGTGCGGTTCCCGATATTACGAATAAACAGGTGATGATCAATACCAAGACGGGGTCTTTTTCTACGGAGCAAATTGAAAAAATTGTAACCTATCCCATTGAAATTGAAATGTCAGGTTTACCAGGGGTGCATGAGGTGCGCTCGCTTTCTAAGTATGGGTTGTCCCAAGTCATCGTGGTTTTTGAAGACGAGGTGGACCTCTATTTTGCGAGACAAGTGGTCAACGAGCGCTTGCAAGCCGCCAAGGGCCAGTTGCCGGCAGGGCTCACCCCAGAGCTGGGCCCAGTGTCAACGGGGCTTGGTGAGATCTTGATGTGGGTTTTGCAATTGAAAGCCGACTCTCCCGAAATGCAAAAATCAAGAAAGGAGCAGCTGCAGTACTTACGGCGCATTCAGGATTTTTACATCCGCCCTAGGATTAAAAGGATCCCTGGTGTCGCTGAGGTGGACACCAATGGGGGCTTTAATACAGAAGTTCACATCAATTATTTCCCTGCGGCCCTTGATAAGTATGGGATCAATGTTTCGGATTTAATCGACTCTGTCCGTGAGGTCGGGACGTCTTTTGGTGGCTCTTATATTAAAAATGAAGACCAACAGATTACGGTGCGCTCGCTAGTGCCTATCAAAGATCTTTCCTCCATTGAAGGCATCGTTTTAAAAAGAATGCCTTCCGGGAAAAATATTTTTGTCAAAGACGTTTGCTCGGTGAAATTTGAAAGCAGCCCGCGGGTGGGTGGTGCCACTTTTGATGGTGAGGAAACCGTACTCGGAACCCTGCTAATGCGTATTGGCTCCAACAGTCGCAATGTGGCCAGGGCGGCGAAAAAAGAGCTAGAGGTAATGAGTCTGCCTTCTGATGTCGAGCTCAAAGTGGTCTACAATAGGGAATACCTGGTGAATAAGACCATTGGCACCGTTACGAAAAACCTCATCGAAGGCGCCTTACTGGTCATTTTTATTTTAATGTTAGTGCTTGGTAATTTTAAAGCGTCAATAATTGTGTCCATGGCTATCCCCATGTCTATGCTGGTGGCCCTAAAGGGTATGAAGATGTTTGGGATCTCAGCCAACCTCATGAGTTTAGGGGCCATTGACTTTGGTTTACTTGTTGATGCCTCGGTGGTGATGGTCGAAAACTTTTTGCGCAGGATGGGTCATGCGCCCTCGTCTTTGGATGCTAAGGCGCGCTTAAAGCTGCTTGCCGAATCTTGTGCTGAGGTTTCTAAGCCAGTGATTTTTGGCCTTGCCATTATTATGCTGGTTTACGTCCCTATTTTATCGCTTGAAGGTGTTGAAGGGAAGATGTTTGAACCCATGGCATTGACAGTACTCATGGCTCTGGGCGTGAGTTTAATTGTGGCCCTGCTTGTGATCCCTATCTTACTGTTTTTGGTTTTTGGCAAAGGAGTTATGGAAAAAGAGCCCCTGCTCTTTCGTTGGATCAAGGCCTCTTACACTCCCGTTTTAAATAAGGTTCTTGTCTACAGAAAAAGCACCTTGCTGGCAGGATTGATTTTATTTATTTCTGCCTTACTGGTCTTTTTAAGATTGGGAGCTGACTTTGTTCCCCAATTAGATGAAGGGGATTTGGTGATTGGTTTAGTGCGGGATAGCAAGCAACACATCGATAAATCCATTGATGAGCAAACCAAAGCTGAAAACATCATTAAACAGTTCGCAGAAGTGGATTATGTTTTCTCACGTATCGGGACCCCTGAAAGCGCCACCGATCCTATGGGGCCAAATTTTGCTGACACTTTTGTTATGTTAAAAAAGAAGAGCTCGGATTGGCCCCTAGTGAATGGTAAAAAGCGATCAAAGACCGAGCTTTTTGAAGCCATAGCTATTGCGCTTGAAAAGGGGATGGATGCCCAAGACATTTCATCGACCCAGCCCATTGAAATGAGGTTCAATGAGATTCTTGAGGGCAGTCGAGCGGACATCACTTTAAGGTTTTTGGGTCCAGACCTTGATGATCTTTTAAATTATGCTAACCAAGCCGAAATTTTACTCAAAGATATCAATGGGGTGCAGAGTGTTGAGTTTGACGCCTTGACGGGACTCACCAAATCCAAAGTCCTCGATATCGAAGTGTCTTCGGAACAGGCTTTGATCTATGACCTTAAGCCTTTGGATGTGAATGAATACGTAAAATCGTCCTTAGCTGGTGAAGAGGTGGGCACCTTTTTTCTCAATGGCATCAAAACGCCTTTTGTTTTTCATCTGGATGAAGAAGTGCGCGATAACATTGACCGACTCAAAAAACTTCCTGTCCCATTGAAAGAAGGGGGCACGGTCGAGCTTGAAAAGCTAGCTCAGTTTCATTTCTCTGACCGCGTGACCACCATTGCAAGGCGTTGGGCTGAGCGATATTCGGCCATTTCCATTTACGTTAAAGACAGGGACATCAGCTCCATCGTTGGTGAAGCCAAAGAGAAACTGGATCAGAACATAAAACTCAAAGCGGGCTATGCCATGGAGTGGGGCGGGCAGTTTAAAAACCTTGAGCGCGCTCGTTCTAAACTTCTGGTGATTGTTCCCCTGACTCTTTTGATCATCTTTTTTATGATCTTTTTTATGACAAACTCACTGGCCCAAGCTTTGGTTATTTTTACTGCAGTTCCCATGGGACTTGCCGGCGGTGTTTTCATGCTGGCCTTAAGGGGGATGAATTTTTCCGTATCAGCAGCCGTTGGTTTCATTGCCCTATCGGGCATTGTGATTTTAAACAGCATGGTGCTGGTGAATTACATCAACCAACATTTATCCTCTGATCAAGATGTCATAGAAGTGATTCGTGAGGGTGCCCTATCGCGCTTGCGTCCTGTGGTCATGACAGCTCTAGTCGCTGGTCTTGGTTTTTTACCCATGGCCTTTAATACCGGTATGGGGGCAGAGGTGCAGAGACCATTAGCTACAGTCGTAATTGGGGGACTTATCACCTCGACTCTTTTGACGATGCTTGTGGTTCCGACGCTGCTTGTGATCACTTTAAAGTCAAAGCATTGAGCTTAATGATCACCTCCTTGGGTAAGGCTTGAGCATGCGCCCCAAGCGTCTAAAATTTGCTAGCTGAGATCAATAATAGAGACAGGTGTTGACACGTTTAAAATCCTTGGCTAGATTGTCAACCAGATGGTTGACAATAAAGAAGAGCACCTCGACCGCGTTTTTTCTGCACTCGGGGACCACAACAGAAGAAAAATGCTACGGATGCTGGCCAAACAAAGTCTCAATGTCTCCGAGCTCGGTGAGCCTTTTGGGATAACAAAGCAGGCGGTCTCAAAGCACTTGCGGGTCTTGGAGGGCGCGGGGCTGGTGAAAAAGCAAAAGGATGGAAGAGTTCAGCGCTGCTCATTCAATCCAAAGGCTTTGGATCAGGTGCAGAAGGTTGTCGATCAGTACAGGGGATTCTGGGATCGGCAACTGGATTCTTTAGATGAGTACATTCAGTCGGTAACTAAACAAGGGGAGAAAAAATGAATCTATCAATTAACAGGGTGTTTAATGGCCCATGCCATTTGGTTTTTGAAGCTTGGACCCATCCTGAAATTATCAAAAAATGGTTTTCGCCAAGTGGGGAGTGGATCGTTCATGTAGAAAGTATGGCGGTGCATCCTGGCGGTCAATATAGCTATGTCATTGCTTCGCCAGATGGTGAAAAAAAATGGCCGGTTAGTGGTGAATATAAAGAAGTCACTAAAAACGAAAAGTTAGTTTTTACATGGAACACCATGGATGTAAAAGGCACTCTGGTCACAGTCACTTTCAAAGACCTTGGAGACAAGACGGAAGTGATTTTGGTTCACGATATTTTGCCAAATCAAGAGCAGGTCGATGAGCACAAATATGGTTGGGAAGCTTGTATGGATCAACTTTCGAAAAAAGTTTTAAAGTAAGAAAGGGTGCCAATCCATCGTTGCCTAGGAGGTTTGGGGTAGCTCCCGGCATCAACCTGAAGGGATGCCCAGAATAAATACCACAAAGCAAAGCAGAGCGAGGGCTGCAAATTTTAATGTCGTGCCCCGGCTGTGCTTGGGATCTTTTTTGGCGACCGCAAAAGCAACTAAGCATTGAAGGGCATAAAAAAGAGCAAAAGCCCGAGAGGCATGGGCGATGATCTGATTTACGTTGGCTGTCCAGGTGAGGACGATACAGATGAGTGTAATGATAGCGTAATTGAAGCGAAGTGGGATTTCATTGTGACTTAAATCTCCGATCAGACCTGCCGCACTCTCAGTGTCTGCCAAAGATGCATTGAACTGACTGAAGATAGCGGCCACGCTGAGTAAAATGGGAAGAACAAGGGCGATAGGAGCCATCATTTTTAAAATGCCGGTGACGTCAGCGCTGACTTGATTTTGAAAAAGAACAGTGGCAAGGGCAATAAAGGTTAGGTAAATTATGGAAGAAAGAAGTTGAGCGCGGCTCATGGTTTTTATCCGCAGTTCCCGAGAAAAACTGTCTCCCAAATAGCGCGAAGTCTCAAAGCCCTGCACCACAATCAACAGCCCAAGCACCACGCGCAGATCGTGAAAGGAAAGATTCGAATCCATATCGGGCAAGGCCCACTGGCCGCGAACAGCCAAATAGGTATTGTGATAGCCTAGCGCCCACAGGAGGGCTGCAATCATACCCAAATTAAGACTAACAATATATTTTTCCAGTTTCTCAATACCGCTAAAACCGCGCCATGTTCCGCTAATGCCAATGATCACTAGCAAGGTAGTGGTTAAAAAGTTTGAGGCGAGGTGGTTTTTAATGTGAAAGGCATTGAGAGCAAAAGCCGACAGAAGTTGCAAGTAGTAGGTGATCGAAATAAAGTAGGCTCCAGCTAAAATAAACCTGGAAACCAGGGCAATCTCTTGCGCTAGGCCGGGCTTTCCTTCTAGGGGTTCAAAGTGGGCAATGTTAAAGCGGATGGCCGAGCCGACGGCATAGGCCATCATTAAGAGTGCGGCCATATAAAAGACGGAATAAACTCCCACCACGTGAGCCAAAAGAGGTGCGCAGACAAGAAAACCACTTCCCATAATGGAGGAGAGTGGGGTGATGGTGGCTAGCCAATTTTCCGATCGGGAAAGTTTTTTGGAAAAAGCGAGATAGATGGTTAGGGTAGTGGCCACCAAAAGTATGGAGACATTAAAAAGGTCTAGCATGGCGCCAAAGTATTACTCCCCTTGTCAGGGTTCAACCTCTTTTTATCTCATATCCCATGTGGGATCTCATTTGTTACCCGGTGAGGTTGAATGCCTTTAGTGTCTTGAATCATCCCCCGCTGATGGTTGGGTCTGTTGTTGACCTGCTGAGATATTCTCGAGGACGGCCTCTCCTCTTTTTACCATCTGGTTGGCGCAATCATTGATAATGACGTCACAAGAGACTTGTTTTAAATCTTCGCCGGTGGGTCGTGCCATGCAAATTCTTTGTTTCAGAGCCGATTCGGCAGAAATCTGAATTTTAACCTTGCCGGTGCGGCGATGTTTAAAGTCTTGCTTTTGGCACTCCATAGTTCCGTGACAAAAAATGATTCCAGCCTGATTGAGTTGTAGGGCTGGGCTGTCGTCGGCTCTGCGTTCCCCTTTAATTCTTTTTTCGTCTATCCACTGACAAGCCGTCACTTTTTCAATAAAAGGTTTACCAAGGCATCCCTTCTTAGAGGCCACCTTTTCGGGAAGTTCGAAGATCTCGTCTTTAAAAAAACGATTAATCTCAGGACTGTTTCGCATCGTTCGTTTGGCCGTTTCTTCGTCAGGAAACATTTCAAGCTGCCTCGGAGTGAGTTTGTCGAGGTTTCTCGGGCGATACAATTCTATACGAACTCGGGCTGCGAGTTGACCATCGCCGTTATCAACAATAGAGGGGACGGCAATGCAGTAAGCTTGGCGTCGATCGTCCATTTCTCCAGCCATTCCGGGGCTGAGGTTATTTCGTTTAAAACCCAGGCTGACCAGATGGTTCATGACTCGGATTTTCTCTTCTTCGCAGCCGTCATTGAAGTTTTGGTAGTATTTGTCGTCACCCGTAAGTTGCGTTACAGATGTGGTATAAATTCGCCCTCCGCAAACACCTTTGGTTGAGCGACCAAACATTTTTCGCATGGTCTGCTTGCTATTGGCTTGACCGGGAAAAGTGATGGAGGCGATAGCGATGAAACATAGAAAGGGACCCCAATATTTCATAATTTTTCTCCCATACCAAAATTGACGACGTGTCTCAATTCTAGCACATGCCATTTCAATTTAAAACAATGGAGGCTTCAGAGCGCAGGACTTTAGGCTCTAAAGAGCGGAAAACAGTAGTGTATAATGGAGTCTCAACTTGAGACCCTCTGTTGAGGTGAAGAGTGACCAGACCGGGGTGAGGGGCCAGATTTTAAGCCTGTCATTTATCTTAAGACTCGATAAAAAAAATCGCGTAACCACTCACTGGCTTGGTCTTTTTGAGTTCGCTTTGACCAAATGAGTTTTACATCGTAATTGGGTAGATCTAGTGGTGGATCAAAGGTTTTAATGCTGTGGCGCTGACTGCAAAAATGCAAAAAACGACTAGGAGCAGTGAGAATGCAGTCACTGTTTTCAAGAATAAAAGGAGCGCTTGAGAAATTGGCTACGGTGTGGGTCAAATTTCGCGTTCGATTAATTTTTTCCAGCGCGCTGTCGACCACGCCCTTCACGCGATCACCACTGCTGGTCATGGTGTGGGGATAAGATAAAAAGCTTTCTAGATCTTTTTTTGTTTTAAAAATGGGGTGACCTTTGCGGGCGGCACAGATGAAGACCTCTTTGTATAGGACCCGTTGCATAAGGTTTGGATTGTCAAAGCTGCGTACGCCAATGGCTCCGTCAATTTCTGAGCTTAAGAGCTGGGAGGGGATTTTTTCCAGGTTCCAGCGCACAAGACGGATGCCGATCTGGGGAGCTTCTGTTTTTAACTGGGAAATGATTTTAGCCATAAACATTTGTTCGATGATGTCAGAGGTCGCAATATAAAAATTTCGTTTAGAAGTTTTTGGATCAAAATCAGTGGCATCAATGATGTAGTCGAGCTCGCTCATCCAACGCTTGAGAGAGGGGTAGATCTTTTCGGCTTTGGCCGTTGGCAAAAGATGGTGCCCTTCACGAATGACAATTTCATCCTTAAGCTGATGACGCAGTTTTTTTAGCGAGTGGCTGATGGCTGATTGAGTGACTCCTAGTTTTTTGGCGGTTTCTGTCACACTCAAGGTGTCAAGCAGAGTTATAAGTGTTGGAATTAACTCAATTTTTATATCATTAATTTGATTCATTTAATAATGATAGACATTAATTTGAATAATATCAAGCTTTCGCCGAAAATGAATTCAATAACAGAAACCGAGGAGGTTGAAATGAGTCAAACCATCTTAATCACAGGAGCCAGCGGTGGCTTTGGAGAAAGAACAGTAAAAATCCTTTTGCAGCAAAACCACAAAGTGGTGGCAAGCATGAGAGGAGTCACGGGTAAAAATAAAGAGAAGGCTGCTCATTTGGCTGGCCTAGGAGCCAAAGTGGTTGAATTGGATGTGACCAATGATGAGAGTGTTGAGAAGGCCATCCTCAACGCCATTCGTGAGGTCGGAAACATCGATGTGGTCATTAACAATGCTGGTGTTGGAGTTTTGGGACGGCAAGAAGCCTTTACTATTGAAGATTTTCGCAAGCTCTTTGAGGTGAATGTTTTTGGTGTGCAAAGAGTCTTGCGAACGATCATTCCCCATTTTCGAGAAAATGGCGGCGGGACCATCATCAATGTTTCCAGTTTGTTGGGGCGGATCACTATTCCATATTATGGTCCCTATAACGCATCCAAGTGGGCCATTGAAGCCTTGACTGAAAATTATCGCACTGAACTTTCCTCCTTTGGTATTGATGTTTGTATACTTGAGCCCGGAGGCTTCCCCACCACCTTTATGGATAACCTAATCAAACCATCAGACACATCTCGAGATTCCCAGTATGTTAATGTGGAGCCCTCTCCTGAAGTTTTCTTTCAGAATTTTGAACAAGCTTTGGCCGCGAATCCTGCGCAGGATCCTCAAAATGTTGCCGAGGCCATTTCTAAATTGGTGGCAACCCCTAAAGGGCATAGACAATTTCGAACCATCGTCGATAAGATGGGTATGGGTGATCACATTGAAGGTTACAATGAGGGCTTGAAACAGATCACCCAAGGCGTCTATGGCGCATTTGGCATTGATCACCTTTTGAAATTAAAAAACTAGGAGAAAAATTATGAAAAAAACCAAGCTTGGTTCACAAGGTCTTGAGGTCCCTGTCATTGGATTGGGATGTATGGGGATGTCTGATTTTTATGGATCCTCTTCTGAAAATGAAAATTTAAAAGTCTTGGATCATGCCGCCGAAATCGGCTGCAGCTTTTGGGACACGGCCGATATGTACGGCCCTTTCACCAACGAGGCATTGTTAAGTAAAGCTTTAAAAGGCAAAAGGGATAAAATCACCTTAGCGACCAAGTTTGGGGTGTCTCGTGGTGAAGATGGAAGTTGGAAAGGGATCAAAGGTAATAAAGAGTACGTTAAAGCCAGTTGCGAGGCATCCTTAAAAAGACTGGGCACGGATCATATCGATGTTTACTATCAGCATCGCCTAGATGTCGACACGCCCATTGAGGAAACTGTGAGTGCTATGGCGGACTTAGTTAAGGAGGGTAAGGTTCGCTACTTGGGTTTATGCGAAGTGGATTCTGAAACATTAACTCGCGCCAACAAAGTTCATCCCATTAGTGTTTTGCAAACGGAGTACTCCTTGTGGTCTCGAGAAGTTGAAAATGAGGTTATTCCCACTTTGCGGGAGCTCAACATAGGTTTTGTGGCTTACAGCCCTTTAGGAAGGGGGTTTTTATCTGGAGCCATTCGCTCTCGTGCTGATCTTGAACCCGGAGACTGGAGGCTGGAAAACCCAAGATTTTCTGAAGAGGCCATTGCCAAGAATGTTCGTCTTGCTGATCTTGTGGCCGAAATGGCCAAAGACCTTCGGGTGAGCCCTGCCCAAGTGGCTTTAGCTTGGTTGCTATCAAGGGATTTACCACTGGCTGCCATTCCAGGGACGAGAAAAATTCATCGATTGGATGAGAACTGGGCGGCGCAAGAGGTCGCCATTCCTGTACAGTCTATGGAAAGCCTCAATTCTTTACTGCAACAAGGTGTGGTGGGAGACCGCTACTAAAGACTTTTTAAAAATTAGTGTTCTACAGAGGAAGCCGCGTCGCTCGAACACTGAACCTTTGGCAGGTTTTATAAAGGAGGGGACCAAACTTGGCAGGTGTTGGCTCGTATTTGCGGCTGAGTGTAGGTTAAGCCCTCCTAATTTTGAGTACGTCCGAGGTTTTGTCTTTAGGTCATGGCATCTCATTTGCTCTAAAAAGTGAGAAATTCAAGAATCTCACGGCTTGTGCCCTTGGCGGCCGCATATAAGGACAACCGAATGAAAAATATTGTCTTATTATTGACCCTTCTTTTTGGCTTTCTCAACAACGCACAAGCGACGGGGGTAAATGACTGGAATCAGTTTATCTCTGAAAATACAGGCAAAGCTCAGTTGTACCAAAATAACTCTGAAGCTTTGCAGGCTCGCCTAGCCCTATTGCAAGCAGCACCGGCTGGATCAAGGGTGAAAATTGCTACCTTTGTTTTTGATTACGGTGAGGTTGTTGAGAATTTGGCTGCTCATATTTGTGATGCTACTCGGAGTGTGCGTGGAGTGCATGTGGAGCTTTTAGTGGATAGTAAATCCGGGGATCAGTTAGATAAAAATGGTCCCTTTGACACCACTAAAGATATGAAGAAAGTGGAAGAACTCTATCAGCACATGGCAAACTGTGGTGCCCATGTTTATATCCACAACAGCTTTACTGATTATAACGAAATTTCAGCTTTTATGATTGGCACTGGTAATTATATTCCTAACGTATTTACCGCTGAAGATGCCAATGGTAGTAAAGTGTCGGCTTTGCAAGCTCTAGGCCGAATCAAAGCACTGAAGGCACACTTACAACAAGTGATGAAGTCTAAAGGTTATGACTTAAAATTGGTTTCTTTTATCAATAGACTGCAAAACTTTACATTAGCTCTCAGTCACCTTACCTCTATGGCTGGTCGTTACGCCGACAACAAAAATCTTGAAAGAGAGGAGTCTCCCGAAGCTAGCATTGAAGGTTTACGCAAGTCCTTTCATAAGCTCATCACAGATCCTTTAGTTGCTAAAACAGATGTAGAAACCTTTGGTAATCTTGCAGAAGATATTAAAAAATCCATTTTTTCTGATCCTCTTTTAAACCAGATTCGCGAAAAGATCAGACTTTATAACCGCCTCAATCATCGTAAGCTCTTTATGGTGGAGCTCCCCAATGGTAAAGCTTGTGGTTTTATTGGTGGTCGGAATCTTGGTGATCACTATTTAGCCAACCATGAGGACAGTTTTCATGATGGTGATGTAATGACTTGTGGGAATTTGCAAGAAGGTTCACTTATGGATCAAATGGCTCAGTCCTTTGAAGAGTTAAAAACGGATCGCAAAGATCCTTTGATGACTGGCAACCTTAACAATATTCGCAAGGTTGAAATCAATCATCATTATAAGTTTGATAAATTAAAACTGAGTCATCTGGTGCTAAAAAGTGCCACTTTTCCTCAAGGCAAAGTTTTTGCTGATTTTGCCGACGCCAAGCTTTTAACCAGCGGTTGGGATCCTCGTGGTGATGACATTCACTTTCAAATGCTCCGTGCTATCAAACGTGAGCAAAAAGAGATATATATTGAAACGGCTTATGCCGAGCTTAATAGTTCCTTACGCAGGGCTCTTGAAGATGCTCTTGCGAGAAATGTCAGCGTTCATATTGTGACCAACGGCTACTTTATTAGCGATGGAATGTCGGGGATGATCCGTATTGCCATGGCTCATTGGAATGAAGTGATGAAAAAGCGTTACCCAAAACTGTTTAATATTGAGTTTGCCACTCTGCAATCCAAACATATGATTCATTTTAAAGGAGCAGGTTTTCGTTGCCAGAAAAGAGGTGACCAAGTTTATCGAACCTATTTCATGGGTTCGCATAACTTTCATCAACGCTCGGGATTTTCTGATAAAGAGCATATGATTAATTGGAATGAATCTACTGATGGAGATTGCTCGACTCCAAGCCATGATTTGATCAGTTATCGAAATGAGTACTATGGTAAGACAGCCGGTGAACGCGCCAGATATATTAAAACCTACTACAATCCTAAATATCCTGAATTTAGCAGCCTTTATTTTGAGCTTTTAGAAGTGACTCGCAATCACAACGATGAAAAGCATTCCACCATAGCCAGAGGTTTGATCCGCACTTTTTACAGTGTCACTAATCAGGGCATGACGGTGAACTACCGTCATCCACAAAAGATGGAAACCTTTGTCGAGAAACTTGAAGAAGGTGGTCTTAAAGATCTCATCGGCTTTTTGTTTTAAAGTTCATCCACCCAAATATCCTCGATGGATGGGGCTGTGGAGTCATTGAGACCCAAGTTGTCTAAGCCAAAGTTTTCTTCAATGAGCTTCATAATGCTGTAGTGGTTGTGGGCCTCGGTCAAGCGAGTTCCGCTCACTAAAGCTTCGCCCCACAGACTGGTGTAGATATGATTGTGATAGCGGGTTTTGCTCTCATCAAAAGTGCTGACCAACAAAAGACCTTTGGTAAAATTAGGATCCTTTAGATAAGGTTCAAAGGTTTTTTTGTACCAGCGGTCGGCAAACTTAACGCCTTTGTCATGACCGTCATTATTGAGTGTCGGAACGTAGATGGCATAATGGGGAAGACTTTTATTCTTAACATCAAGGTCAAACTCACTGGCATTAACAATGTTTTGGCAACGAAGCGGATCGTTTTGAACATTGGCGTAACTCATAAAAGGGTTATGTCGCCTAACATAGTTTTTGTAATTTTTTTTGTAGCAGTGACCGGGGTAGTCCTCAGCATAAAGCTTCCAGCTTAAGCCCTTCTCTTCCAGTAAATCGCCAATGTGATTCACGTTGAGGGTCACAGTTTTATCGTGATGGATGCCATGGGTACTCCCGCTGGTCATGGCAATGTAGTTGCCCTGGGAGGGGTGGGTCAGACCATCGAAATTGGTGAAGAGGACGCCTTCGTCGGCCATTTTTTTAAAAAAAGGCTGTTTCAGAGCTTGGTCATAATCTGTATTTTCAAAAACGATAATAAGAATCCGATCAAAATGTTGCCCCTGTGCGACTGCACGAGTGGGTAAAAATAACATGAGAAAAAGTGCAGGTAATGAAAGGCAAAAACGCGTCATAGGACCCCCCAATTGGCATTTTGGCATCATGCTCCTGGGATTTTGGATCCACAAATCTTGATGCGCCGCAACTGCTAGAAGAGGGGATTTTACTGATGGGATCTTGCTATTCCATGGGATTTTCGGGCTCTCTATGGGCAGACATAAATATTTGTGCTCCCGGGCAAAAACCAATCCTCCATTGCATTTTCGCGCTGTATAGGATGAACTATCCGAGTTTATAGGGCTAGCTGAAACCCCACCAAGGAGGTCGTGGTGAGAGTTGTATTAACCTCAATCTTTATCGTTCTTTTTTCCCAGCCAGTCATGGCTCAGTCTAATTTGGATCGCTTTAAAATTCCTCTTTTCACTGCAGAATCTTTGGACGTGAATGACTTGGGTTTTGGAAAAGAAGACACCCAAAGCAATTTTAAGCTGCAAAAAGACTTAGAGGAGCGGACTCGCATGCTACAAAACCATCAGCTGTGGGGATTGGTGAGTGTGGCGGCTATGGGTGCAGCCTTATTGTCTGGTGGCGAAGGTAATTTGCCGCCTGAACATCCTTTTTTAGCAGGGTTAGCTTTGGGAACTTATTCGGTCTCGGCCTATTATGCCCTTGCGGCACCAGATCGCCCTGAAGGGGCTTCTTATGGACAATTGAACTTGCATCGTTGGTTGGCTTGGATTCATTTGCCGGGAATGATTTTGACTCCTGTGGCGGGATACCTTGCCGCCAAACAATACGAGAAGAATGAGCCTCTCACTGGCCTTGCGGCTCAACATAAAAATATTGCGGGTATTACGGCCATCACTTTAGCCATTTCTGCGGCTCTCGTGACTTTTGAGTTCTAGGAGGAGTTATGAAATTTTTAATGTTCAGTCTTTTTTTGTTTCTTTGCCTACCAGTTTGGTCCTCCCAGTACGCTCTTGAAAAATCCCACATTAACTATACTGTGAAATACACCTTTAAAACTGTCCATGCCAAAACAGAAAAAGCCCGTGGCAAAGGAGTTTGCGAAAAAGGAAGTTGCCAGTTTTTAGTGGCAGTCCCAGTCAAGGAGTTCAACTCGGGTGATAGCAGCCGTGATGTGCGAACGCTGGAGGTCACCAAAGCCGCCCTTCACCCTCTGGTGAAATTTAATGTGACTGTGCCAGAAGGAAATCTCAAATCCGATTTTAAATCAGATGTTGAGGTAGAGTTGGCTGGGGTGAAGCAAACCCTCAAGGATATCCCTTTTACCGTCAAAAAGGATGGCAATCAGTTTTCAGTGAGTTCAAAGTTTGCCATTCAACTGACAAAATTTAAAATTGAACGCCCCAAATTATTAACCATCCCCATTGACGATGAAGTGCCCATTGACTTTACTTCGACCTGGTCAGTGAAGTGATTTAAGGATTGGTGAAATTGAGCTGCAAGGCTTTAGGGAGGTCTGCAATTTTATCAGACTGGTGACCAAGGTCTTTAAGTAAACCGTTTTCGATACTATAAATCCACCCATGGATATTCAGTTTTTGTCCTTCGCTCCAGGCCTTTTGCACAACGGGAAGGGCGGAAATATTTTCGATCTGCCTTTCTACGTTCAATTCGCAAAGGCGATTCACTTTCTCTTTGTGTTCTTTGCATTGGGTTTGAATATCATGGTGATGACGCTCGTAGGTTTCTGAAATGTCATGGATCCAATGGTTGATCAAGCCCAGGTAGTTTTGGTTAATAGCCCCTTCCACGCCACCGCAGCCATAGTGCCCACAGACAATAATGTCAGTCACTTTCAAAAAATTGACTGCATAGTCGATCACAGATAGGCAGTTGAGGTCGCGGTAGGAAACAAGGTTAGCAATATTGCGATGGACAAACATGGCTCCTGGATCTAATCCACAGATTTGAGTGGCAGGGACTCGGCTATCGGCGCAACCGATCCAAAGAATCTTAGGAGTTTGTTGTTTTGCTAATCTTTTAAAAAAATCTGGGTCCTGTTGGTGAATAGATTCTGCCCATTTTTTGTTGCTTTCAAACAAATGACTTAGGGTTTTCACAAGGCCTCCTCAATAATGAACTCATATGACCAAAAAAAGGGCCTGAGGTCAAAGCCTTGCTTGAGGTTAAAAAAGGCAAAAGGATCCTTATTCGTGGAGTTTAAATAAAAAGCCTGAGCATCGCCCAGGCTAGAATCATCGAATCGAATTTTTGAGGTTATCGGTCGATGGGTGTAATTTTCACTTTCATCACATCAAGAAGGCTTAGCTCAATGCCAGCGCCTTTTTTAAGATTTAAGCCAAAGGGGATAGCGAGACCCGCTTGACCTCTTTCGGCTTTAAAAAGAATGGTGGTGCCAAGGTCTGCGCCAATGGGGCCAGCTTGTACCCCTGTTTTTACAAAAAGGTACTCACCAACTAAAGAGTCAGCGGACTCGATAAGTCCAAGGCCTGTCG
The DNA here is from genome assembly GCA_020435205.1 of Bdellovibrionales bacterium. Taxonomy (GTDB): domain Bacteria; phylum Bdellovibrionota; class Bdellovibrionia; order Bdellovibrionales; family JAGQZY01; genus JAGQZY01. The sequence continues at coordinate 32,790 of JAGQZY010000005.1, forward strand.
AAAAAAGTTTGGCATCATCTATTTTGGTAAGTCCTAAGCCAAAGCCGACACTTTCGGCTTCAACAACAACGTCCATCACAGGTTGAAAACGGTTGCTTTCTTTATCATAGCAAGAGATTTGGCCTTGACCATCCAGAGTGGCGTGACCAACAAAAAAGTGCCATGACTTTCCGCTCATGTCGGCTTCGATATAGCACTGAGAAGCGTTGGCAACCGATGACATTCCAATTAAAGTTATAATCGCAAAAAAGATTCTCATTTTTTCTCCTTTATTGAGTTCATTTATTGATTACAAAATAGGCAAAAATGGTCTCACAGTAAATGAAACGCATTTACAGATCAGTGGGAAAGCTGTCAAAATAGGCAAGAGTAGGGGCGCAGGGGCTTGAGCTCCTCCCAGGGACAAGCTAAAAGAGCCCATGGAAAAAGATAAAGAGAGTGTTTTTAACAGCGTGCCTGAGTTTGAATACCAAGAAAAGGCTGTGTCTATAGATGCCGCAGAGTTTGTTAAACTGTGTGAGTCCCGGCGCAGTGTTCGCGTCTTTGAAAATGCGCCCATCCCTGAGGATGTCGTCGAGAAATGCTTGGATCTGGCTATGTTGGCACCGAACTCTTCAAATCTGCAGCCGTGGGAATTTTATTGGCCAAAGTCTGCTGATAAAAAAAGGCAAGTGGTGGAAGCTTGTCTTGGGCAGCCAGCAGCTAGCACTGCCGCTGAGATTATTGTTGTCGTGGCACGCACAAAAACTTGGAAAAAACACGCCCGACAAATGGTAGAGCTTTTTAAGACTTCAGAACAAAAAGTGCCAGACTCGGCATTGAGTTATTACGAAAAGATTGTCCCCTTTGCGTACACCCAGGGTCCACTGTCGATCATTGGACTTTTCAAACGAGTGACTTTATTTTTCTTGGGTTTTTTTCGCCCGATCCCCCGCGAACCGGTCAATCATCAGCAGATGATTTTATGGGCCTCAAAAACAGCCGCCTTAGCTTGTGAAAACTTGATGTTAGCTTTTCGGGCTTTTGGTTATGACACCTGTCCAATGGAGGGGTTGGACTCTCGCCGCATGAGGAAAATACTCGGGCTTCCTCGTGATGCCGTTGTCGTGATGGCTATTGGAGCCGGTCAGAGATCTGCTCGCGGAGTTTATGGTCCACGAATTCGCTTTCCTCGTGACCAGTTTATCAAAAGAATTTAAGAGTTTTTTCAAGTATGTTTTTTCTTATTCAAAGTAGAATCGCTATCTTTTCATCGTTGTTGTGCTTATGCTTTCCGTCTTTTGCCTTTATCAATGTGGAGTCTTTGCGCCAGTCGGGTCGTGATGAGGCGAATGGTAAGACAAAATTGGAATTCAACGGACGCAACGGAAATACGGACAAAGTTATCATTCAAGGAGCCTCAACCAATCGCTTCATGATGGATAAAAATGAAGTTCTTTTTTTACTCTCTTATCAGTATGGAGAAACTTCAAAGGTCAAAGACACTAATAATGGTTCGGGACACCTGCGTTTGACCCGCCCGTATCGTCCATGGATGGCGAGTGAGGCTTTTTTACAGTCCCAATTTGATGAATTTCAAAATCTGACTCGTAGAAACCTGATGGGTTTGGGGATGAGGTGGAGGCTATTTGAAAAGCCAGCTCATTTTTTATTTTTAGGGACAGGAGCTTTTCACGAAGAGGAAGACCTCAAAGGATTGCCTGGTAATTCGGATATGCGCGGCAATATGTATCTCTCTTATTTGCAAAAAATTAACAACTCCTCAGAACTATCCTCGACTTTATATTACCAGCCCAATTTTAAAACTTTTCTGGATTTTCGCCTAAGGTTTCAAGTTTCTCTTGAAGTAAAAATGAATTCCTTTTTATCCATAGTGACTGACCTTTCTGTGGCCCATGACAGTCGACCACCTGAGGGGGTAGAACTTACAGACACAGTTTATTTAGTGGGCTTTCTAGTGAATTATTGAAAGCGGAGAATCGCTGGATTGTATTTCTGCACGATGATAGTGAGTTGAAGTTGTTGGTCAGGGCCCACAGGCACAAGCTCATTAGGGCAGGAAATCTCTCCTTCTTCAGTTTCTTGGCAGCGGAGGATGGCTTGACTGGGGCCGGGGGCGCCCTCTGGCTTCACAAAGATCTGCTGCTTGTTTTCCAGTTGTTCCCAGTCTCCTGAAGTGATGAGTGCACTCATTTTGGCTTTTTCCATGATGACGATGGAGGCCTGGTAAGGCTTCCAAGCACAAAAGCCCTCTGTTGTTGGATTGAGGACGCCGTCCAATCGACCCGCTTGATCGGAAAGAGCGAAGGCCTCCTCATCGAAATGTGGGTACCAGGTGGACTGAGCATCTGGGAATCCCCAGCTCATGCAGCCTAGTAAGTGGCGAGTGGTGCGATTCACCACGTGTAGGTATACGGACAAGTCTTTTTGGCTTTGGTTGGTAAAGGAACCTGTGATCATCAATTCTTTTTCAAAGCCCCAAGCTGGGAGAATCATTAGCAACGTGAAGATAGAACTGACAACTTTTAGCATTCCGTGGCTCCTTAGTGGACTTTCGTGAAGATAGTGGAAGCGAGGGCAATAAACAAATGAGTAGCTGGGAATCAGAAAATTTTACAGTTCGCGCAGGTTTCAGATGGGTTGAAGATTGCGATAAAAAAAGCCAGATCTCATGATCTGGCTTTTTTCAGTCGAATGTTGTCGAAGATTACTTGGATTTTCCACAATAGTAGACGGCTTGATTCACCTGAGCTTGCAGAGTCACAAGGTAATTCGTGATCTCAGCATGGTTAGAAATCACTAAGCGATCTGAAGTCACATTGCTGGCATCAGTTAGATAGACCACCTTGTTGGTGCCATCCGAGTAGATGAGTGTCAGGTAGCCAATGCCAGTCCCTGTTGAGGCGCCTGTACCTGCGCTGATCGTTCCGGTATTAATGAGAGCAATTAATTTAGCATAGGCATCGGAAACTTTGGGATCGTTAGCTTGCGTGGCTAAACTTTTTCGGCAGGTGTCGCTGTAAGGGATATAGAAGTCGTTAGCATTGTTTGACCAAACGAGTTTGACGTTATTTGGGTTGGTGAATGCAATTTGAGTCGCACCAGTCGTGGTTGCCTTAGGCTCTTCGGACGGGGCGCTACCGCCTTTCTTCCCACAGTTAGCCAGGGCTAAGCTGAGAGCCACTGCACTGATTAGGGTAATAAAAGATTTCATAATTTCCTCCTCAATCTCTTAAAGTTCATCTTTATCATCGTTATAAATGGCCACGAGAACTCGGTAGCCTCCCACTTCGAGCAGTCCAGAACGTAGATATTCTGGGTCGGCCTCACCATAGCGGGGAATAAAGCTAGGCACTGTTCCCCAATATTTGGTTAAACCGCCTTCAAGGCAGGAGTGACTCAAGCGTCCAGTGATCGTATTAAATAGACATTGAGCTTTTTCGCGAGCGAGGCGAATGCAGCCCCCTGAATCTCTGCGGCCCAATTTTCCATAGTTATAGGTGCCATGGATGGCGACCCCTGAAAGATCACCATTTTGGTATTCGTGATAGAGGAACATGCTTTCGTACATGTTGGCCCCTTTAAAAGATTCTGAAGAGTAGTCCTCAAAAAGGCGCTTGGGATCCAGTTTAAAAACCCCTGTATAGGTGGCAATCTTAGCGCCACCAGGGAGTCCTGAAGACACTGGCCAAATGTGAATGCGCTTCCAATCGGTAAAAATATCAGAATCATCTTGGCGAACAAAAACTTGCATTTGTTGGGCTGAGCGATGGCTGGGGGTTTGGTCGGTGCGTGCGGCCACGTTGATAATGAGGGCCATATCAAAGTAGTTGAGGAGGCGAACTGGTTTTTGTTGTTCGGGTGACCACATCCAACGGTTCACAAGATCCATCACTTCCGTTCGTGACTGCCTCCAGCTCCCTCTCAGTGGGAATTCTTTATCGGCACTGGATTCAGTCAAAGGGTGATCAGTCAAAACTTGCTCGTTTTTGCTGTGGGAGGCGCGGGCGGCTGTTGTGTTGATCGGGGTCCAGGCGCTGCGCTTGTAGCTTCCTTCGTTGAGATCGCATTCAACCCCAAATTCTTGGGCAAGGACATCGCAGCCACCATCGGTTTCTTCGATGACCGCAGCCTCCTGGGAGGGTTGTTCAAAGCGTTCATCTTTGCTTCCACAAGAAATGAGGAGCATGAGGCTAAGGCCAGCGAGAATAGGGTAGAGCGTTGATTTCATCATCATATAGAAGCGGTTCACAATTTGTGCCAAAAAGAGACGAAGGGGGAGCAAGAAAGATGCTGATGGCGCCCCTAATATTAGGTACTTAGAGTTATGACCTCAAGTTGGCTCTAGGGTCATTGAGCCTGGTGACAAAAGGCGCTTTACACTGTTCAGAAAAAAGAACTGAGCGCCTTTTAGATGATTTTCTCGAGAGTAACGGCTTTCCCGGGAAGGAAGTAAGCCTCTTCGAAAGTGGGGGTGGACATGGCGATGTCTTTATCCCCCAGGGCTTTGTTGGTCTTCACCTTTACGTGGTAAGAACGAAGGCCCCCGAGCCACCAGCGACTGTCGGTCATATAAAGCAGATCCCCATCTCGAGCTTTCAGAGTCGTCATGGCTGATGGAGCCACTTCAATCCAATCGGCTTGAATAGACTCATCTTTTTTGACCTGCATTTCATAAACCTTTTTGCCCACTTCATGGTTGGGTTCGCCCCCTTTGTAGGAGTGCATAGCTTCATCCAGGGTGTCGATAGTCAGTCCAGTCACATCTTTATCATCTCTGTGACTAGTGAGCAGAGTAATGACAAACCCGATCACTGCTGTAATGAGCATTCCAAATAAAGCGCGGAAATAAATATAAATTCCATTTTGTGGGCCCGATAAAAACCAAGCCAATGGGTCTATGACATCGGGAAACCACACGGTTATGACAGTAACAATACTGCCAAGAATCATAGAGGCGCAGGCGGCTGTCGCGTTGAATCTTTTCCAAAATGCACCCATAAAAATAGTGGTCACAATGGCTGGGATAATGATCATGATCCCTTTGTAGTGGATCGACATTAAGCTTCCCTTCTGCGCATGGAACCAAATCACTAACAATAGCCCTATGAAAGTTGTGATAATTGAGGCCCAGCGTGCGGCCTTCAAATAATGTTCATCCGAGGCCTCTGGTTTAATCAGTGGTTTGTAAAGGTCGTAAATGCCAATGGCGGCACAGGCATTGATAAGGGTGTCAATGGTAGACATCAAGGCTGCCATGAGAGCTGCAACAATAAAGCCAAAGATCCAAGCATTGTGTTTAACGGTGGCCCAGCACACAATAATAAAAGTGTGAAAGGTATTTTGAATATCAACAAATTCATAGCCTGCTAGGGCTCCACCAGTGACTGTTTGTTTGATCACTAAAGACTTTCCGATCCAACCAATGGCGCCAACAATCACAGCAGAGACGGGAAGGGTGACCATCACATTAAAGAAAGCGGCTTTGCGCCCCTCATTCACGCTTTTGATGGTCAGGTAACGCATCAAAAAGCCCTGGTTCATAAAAGTGAAGGCGATACTGCCCGCTAAGGCTTCGCCCCAAAAGAGACCGGCTGAGTTGAACATGGGGTTGTCAGTGAGATGCACAAATGGCAATCGATGGTTGACGGGGAGATAAGCCCACCACTCATCAAAACCACCTAAAGCATAAATCCCTGCAAAGATGGCAAGGCCTCCGGCTACATAAAGCATGATCCCTTGAAACAGGTCAGTAAAGATCACAGCCGTTTGTCCGCCAAAGGTCACATAAGCACCTAGGAAGGCTGCTAAAATAGGAACCGAATACAATTGTGGGACACCAAACATTCCCTCGAGGGCGACACCAATGGTGTAGAGGTTATAGCCAATATAAAAAAACATATAGGCTAAGATAATGGTTAGCGAGATATAGCGAGCGGTGCGATTAAAGCGGCGCTCAAAATATTCAGGCACTGACTTGATGCGGGCAAAATAGATAATGGGGAGCCATCCAAAAAGAAAAAAGGGCGCCAAGAACCAATCGTTGAGGTAGGTCATGGTGGAGCTCATCCCAGTGTTATAGCCTTGTTCTGAATATTTCAAATAACTGTAAGAGCCGATACCGGTTGCCACCATAGACGCAGCCGGAAGCCACCATGAAAAACGATTTCCCGAGTAAAAGAAGTCATTAATATTTTTATTAAAGCGAGCAAAATACCCACCAAAAGCGGTGATGACAGCAATATACACAACAGCGACGATAGCGATGGCAATGATTGAGCCATTTTCTAATTCAATTCCAAACGAATCCATCTACAAGGCTCCTTTGTACGGGATGGAGATCGCTAAGTAGATCCACAAGGCATGGGCGATAGCGAAGTAAAAAAAACCTCCAACAATCAGGGCAAACCATTTTCGGTGCAAGGGGCGCGAAAGATTGCAGGCCCCTGTTTTTAAAATCAGCAGCACTCCCGATCCTGTATAGAAAAAGCCAAACCCGTAGAGGTAAAGATAACTTGTCCATGGATTATCGGCACCCAGGGTTTGAATCAAATAGCGGGGAAAGTAAAAGGCAAAGACCAAGAAAGCGGGTAACATAAGCCACCACTTCAAAGAACCCAATTTTTCAGACATTATGTAGACTCCCAATAATTGGCTTGGTTTCTAGCAGAATGGGTTTAGGGCAACAAGAAAAGATAGGAGCTGGGCTTCGTGCGAACCGCGTCAGAGGCGGCTTTTGGCTTATTTTTGCTTAAAAATTAATCAGGCGGGTGTCACCAAACGTATTTGATGCCGAGGGTGGTGCGGTTCTCATCATGCTTGCTTTGGTGTTCTAATGCGATCTGGCTATTGTTGATTTTAAACAATTCCACCTCGGCATTGAAATCGCGAAATTCATTAGCAAACCAGAATCGATACTTTAGCAAATATTCCATTTCGACTTCAGCGCTCAGTTGGCTCAAGTTGAGCTTTGATCGCAGCTTGAAATCCTCACCTTCAATTTTTGCACTTTCGTTAATGGATTGCTCAAGGTTTTTCATTTTCGCTAGTGAACTATCGGGATTTTCTTTTAAAAATTTTTGCAAATGAAAATCAAATACAGTGGAAACAAAAGTTTCAGGAGAGGAAGCATCTTTGGCTTTCTCTGGAATGATTTGGGCTTCTTCTTCCATTTTCTTTTGAAAATAGAGATAGTTTTCTGGGAGCTTCAAGACGGCAATATCTCTTTCCGCAGCCAAGGTGTGGCCAGCCACAAGAGTCAAAGTTGTTATGAGCATCAAAAACTTCATAGCCATTAAACCTTCAAAGAGAATGCCATAAATGAAAGGAGTCTATTTTTAGACTAACTTAAAAAACTAAAAAATTCCAAAGGCTTACGGATTAAGGGCCAGGCGAGTCCCGTGGCGAGCGGAGCGGCGTGGCCGGAATGCCGACAATTATGGGCACCCAGTGCTTGACCCTAAGCCCATCCCGCGGCTTAGTGACGGAAAGTGAGGAGTCTTTTTTGCGGCTAATATTGTGTCCATTGCAGATTGAGTTAGACTGGGTTCGTTCCATTTTTCAGGAGCGTGGATTTTCCCTCATAGAAAAAAGTTTGGCAGCAAAATTGAGCTATTGGCAAAGTTCAGAGGGTTGGCTCCTGGCCTCAGGTGGCCATGGCAAGATCAACTATGCACTGCGCGCCAGCCGTATCCTGACTAGCCTCCCAGCCATTGAATCTGTGATTTGTCTCGGGGCGGCTGGTGGCCTTGGTCCTCAAGTTTCCCCTTTGGATGTTGTGGTGGGTACAGAAAGTATCGAGCATGATTTTAAGCCAGCCAGTCCAAAAGTTCCCCGTCCTATCGTCAAGGCCGATGGCGAGCTGTTGGCGCAAGCCAGAGAGTATCGGCCCATGGATTTTCAAGTGCATTTTGGCCCCATAGCGAGTGGTGACGAAGATATCCAGTCTAGTGAGCGAGTGGAAGCTTTATTAGAGCAAACCGCTGCTTTGGCAGTGGCTTGGGAGGGGATGGCCGCTGCCAAAGCTTGTCGCCATTTTGGCAAAAAGTTTTTAGAAATTCGAGGTGTGACCGATCTTTGTTCATCCCATTTGCTTTCTGAGTTTGGCAAGAATTTGGAAAGGGCAATAAAAAATGCCACCGAAGTGGCATTAAGCAGTCATTCTCATGACCTTTGATTCACCGGGAAAGTAAACAAATCTATCTCTAGATTAAATGATTTTGACAAAAATGTCCCATATTGATCTCAAGGTGAAACATTTTTTTACAGCTGTTGAGTATTTATTCAAAATGGCTGTTTTAAACTGAGACAACTAGTGAGATTTTTTGCGAATGACTCTGAAGATTTGGGGTTCTGACCACGCCTTAGGATAGCCGTCCTGTTTTCCACGCAAGCGAATATAGTAAATGCCGGAATCTAAGTTTTGACTAATCACTGTTTTGGTTTTTCCAGACACGGATTTAGTAAGAACTGGATTGGTCATAGCCGGTGAACGTGAGATCTCAATATCATAGGTGTCGGCTTTTGAAGAGTATTCCCACTCAAGAACAAAAAAGGCATCGGCCTTATCCATTAAGATAAAGGTTTTTCGTTTTTCGGGACGAACAATCTTGGGGAAATATTTTCCTTCTGCTGTTGAAAGGTCGCCACTTTCTCTGGCAACACTAGCCAAGTGGATTTCCTTGTCTGGATCACCATGATTGAACCAAAAATCTTCCTTAGAGTAGGGACTCAGAGGCTCTTTTGTGAGCGGATCGATGGCGCGAACCTTCCAGGAAAGATAACCCGTTTGATTGGGGATTGTTGTTTTGGTGTCATTGATAAACAAATTTTGCCTATTTTTATCACTTTTAAAATAGGTGTACTTAACCTGAAAGGAATCAACACCGGGGAGGGGATTCCAGTTTAACAAGTATTCTTTGTTCTCCTGATTGGTTCCGCTTGCTGTAGGGGCTGGGAACCACGATACGATGGTGCCCGTGGCTGGAGGGGAAAAGTCATCAGTTTTGTAAATAGGCTGAACTTTAAAATAAGTTTTGCCAATAGGAACAAAGTCAGGGATCAACACTTTTTTTGTGGTCTCTTCCTCATGGTAAATTTCCTTGAAGTCAGGGTCACGAGAAAAAGACACTCTGTATTTGTCAGCTTTGCTGCCACCTTGCCATTTGATGGTTAGCTTCGTCTTTCGGTGTTTGGTGGGCATAGTTTTATCAGCAAGAACTTTTGGGTAGTCGCTTTCCACCATCCAATACATAATTTTATTTTTTTCCAATTTCACAGTTGGTAAATCTTTTGGCCAAAGAATTTTGAGATCAAACTTCTGTGGAGACGTCCAGCTGGAAACCTGTTTTTCCTCAGTGTGGCGGCCGCGAACTCTCCAGTAATAAACACCATCTTCGAGAATCTCGACTTGGTAAGTCGTATCTTTAGTAAAGTCTTTGAGGAGAGACTCTTTGAAGTCAGAGGATTTTGAAACCTCAATATCGTATTCAGTCCAAACCTTATATTGATCAGACCATACAAAGTCCTGAAGTGGGGTTTCTCCGCGAGGAACAGGATAACGTAAACGGCTTTCATTTTCTGGACTTACAGGCAAAGGCGGCACATTAATTTTTGCCGTGAAAGTCGAGGTTTCAGAAGGGGTTTCACTCGCTCCATCTCTTCCAATGACACGCCAAAACACTTGTCCAACCATAGGAAGTTTCAATTCAACTTCATTCTTTTGTTTAATGCGACGACGAATAGGGGATTTGAAACTCTTATCGCGGCTGAGTTCTAAAATGTATTCATCAAAAGCAACATCAGCCTTCCAACGGAACTTGGTGTTCATTGAAGTGACATACCACATTGCTTCGTAATCATGAGGAGCCACCAGACTAATCACTCCGCCGTCACCTTTATTTTCTAGCGGATCTTTGCGGGGATCAAATTCACCGGGGCGTAAGGTGCCTTGAGCCATGGCTCTTTGCGCAAGAGTGGCAAGGACGTCTTCGCTGAGGCCTCCCTCTTTCAAGGCTTCCAGAGCCTTTTTATCAAGGGCTCCTAAACGAATGGCATTAATGGCTTTGTCGTCAAGTCCTTGAGCTTTCAATTTATTGAGAGTTTCTTTATCGAGAGTTCCGTCAATCAATTTTGTTAAGGTCTCTTCGTCAAAAGCTCCTGACTTGAATAGGGCCAAAACTGCGGGACTCAGTAAGCTCTGTTGCAATCGCGCTAAAAGGTTTTCACTGATACCAGCAACACGTAAAGCTTCAATAGCCTCACTGTTGAGAGAGCCACTTTCGATCATAGCTTGATCCATTTTATCAAAACCTTGTTTTTCAAGGGCTTGACTGGATTTCTTATCCAACTCACCGTAGCGCAATGCAGACACATTTTTTTCGTTTAAAACACCCTTACCAATGGCTCCTAAACCCTGTTTGCTCAAGGCGCCTTTGCGGAAAGGAACAAGGGTTTTTTCAGAAATTCCAGCCTGACGAAAGGCTGAAATCGCTGTCTCGTTAAGAAACCCACCGGCGATGACGGCGCGATCGAGTTCGTCGACACCCTCTTTGTTTAACTGGTTTTTGTCTTTTTTAGCTAAACTATTATCCATAATGTGACTGAGAGTCTTCTCTTTAACAGCCCCTTTGCGAATAGCGGCAATGGCTTTTTTGCTGAGAGCTCCGCCGCGCAAGCCCACCAAGGCTCGATCAGAGATTCCTCCTTCGCGAAGAGCGTCGATGGCCTCTTGGTTAAGAATGCCTTTTTCAATAACCAATTGGTCTGAGCGGGAAAGACCTTGCACAGCCAACTGATTGCGAGTGTTCTCATCCATAGTTCCATAGCGCAAAGCAATTAGGTTTTGGTCATCAAGCACCCCATTACTAAGTGCTTTGAGGCCTGGAGGGCTGATAGTGCCTCTTTTAAAACTAGCAAGAACGTAATCACTGATGCCACCCGCTTTGAGGGCAGCCAAGGTTTCTTGATCAAGAGCTCCGTGTTTTAACACTAAAAGGGCTTGGTCATCGAGGCCCCTCTTTTTAAGTTCAGCTAACTTTTCCTCGCTGATTGTACCATTGCGGAGTGCGGCTAGAGTTTCATCATCAAGAGCACCACTTTTTAATGCAGCCAAAGCTTCTGGACTCATTTGTGTTTGTTGCAACTGTGCCAAAGTAGTTTCTGAGAAGCCGGCAGCTTTCAGTGCAGCTAAGGTATCTTTGTCGAGAGCGCCATAGGCAAGAAGATCAAGTGTCTCGTTGGAAAAGCCCTTTTTGCGAAGAGCGGATAGCTCCTCAGCGGAGAGGTCGCCCCGGCGAAGTTTGAGGAGAGTCTCCTCATCAATCTTACCCTCTTTTAAGGATTGTAAAGTCAAGGAGTCAAATAAAGACGGGCGAAGTGATTTTACCAAAACTGGCTTTTTTTCCTTCGCTTTTTCTTTTTCTAAGGGATTGTTTGTGCTGGCTAAGGTTTCTACTTTCTTACCATTGACCTCTGCGACTCCCTTAAGAACCGCAATTGGCGGTAAGGGGTTTGCTGTTTCAACTTTAAATTTCCCGCCTTTTGTTGAAATATCCTCAGTTTGCCCATTGCGAATCACTTTGAAAGTCGATTCTTTTTCAACATTAGCTAAGAAACTACCATGTTGTAAGTTAAGTTGAAGAGTTCCATTTTTTCTAGAAAGAATAATCATGGAGTCAGGATCAAGATTGATTTCACCACCATCGTCAAGTGCAATAGTCACTGTAGAACTGGAGCCTGTAAAGATCCAGTCATTCTCAAAAACATCGCTGTTAGCATCAGCGCGATGCCAAACCAAACTTTGATCAAATTTTCGTTTCACTTGATTCTGTAGTTTTGCAAAATGACCAATTTTTATGGAGCCGGCACCAGCTGAATCGCCCCATATGATGTCATAGAAGAGCCATCCACTTGACATCACCGCCAAGCAGAGACAGGCCATCACAATGATGGAGTCTGATTTTTCTAAACGACTTTTCGCAAATAGCATTTTTTCCTCATTTTCTTGTCGGAAATCGAGGAGTAAAGCTTAGTAGGTCTTAGGTCTAAATGTGACCTCGACTGAAGTCAGAGATTAATTTTTATTAATGAATGAGGTGTGAGATGCCGAGATAAGGGCTATGGAAATACCAAAAAAATCGTTGTCGATTAAAAATAAAATTTTAATTGTCCTGGCATCCTTGCCTGTGCTGTCCATATCTTTGATTGTGGCTACGGCAACAACGGTTTTTAAAGAAGACAAATTGGCCTATGTTTTTGATACGGCCTTGTCTTCAACTCGAGCTAAGGCCAATACTTTAGATTCGCAAATTTCCGGCTTTACCCAATCTTTAAAAGCTTTGCAGGCGAACTATGACCCAGACCTTAAGCGCCTAAGTTTTGCTGGAAAAAAGTATTTTGATGCTGAACCTAATATTAAAGCTTTTTATAATTTTCAATGGGATGGGAAGAGGTTCCTCACTCATTATAAAAAAGCAGGTGATGGAGTTGATCTCGATGATTCCGAATTAGAAGAGATGGATGACCTACTCAAGGAAGCTTGGTATGAGGGTTTTTCAGTTGGAGTCTCCAAACAGCGTCCTATGCATATGTATATTGCGGCCCGCATCGGTGAAGATGGGGGTGGTGAAATTGCGGCTATTATGGTTGAGACTTCACAATCTTTTTCACTTTTTGGAAAAGGACCTCGTGGAGAAAACTACTTATACCATCCTTTGCGTGGGCGACTCGCTGGTGGCGATAGCCAATTGGGGTTGGATCAATTCTTGGCTAATCAGGTTTTCAATCAAAAGTCTCGAGATGCCACTAAGGAAGTGGAGCTAGGGAAGGAAAAATATTTAGCATCTTATTCTCGCCTTGAGGCGGGAAAGCTATTTGTGGTTTCGACGATAAATAAGGACAGAGCTCTCGTGGCCGTTCGTAAACTTATGGCCAGGTCTTTTGCTTTTGGGCTCTTTATACTCAGTGTGGTCGGTATTATTGGTGTCTTTGCTTCTAATGGTTTGACCAGCGCGTTGCGAGGACTTGCTGAGGCCACTTCTAAAGTTATGGATGGAGATTTTACTGTTCGTGTGGAAACAAAAAATGATGACGAAATTGGCTCTCTAGCTATGAGTTTTAATAAAATGACAGAAGAAGTTTCAAGACTCATGGAAAAGACTGCGCAGAATGCACGTATGGAGGCCGAACTAAAAACAGCACAAACCGTACAAGAAACTCTGTTTCCGCCGAGTTCAGCACAAATCGGACCTGTGCAAATCTATGGTAAGATGGAGCCTGCTTCTGAGTGCGGTGGCGATTGGTGGTATTATTGTCAAATCGACAAAAAAGTGTGGGTTTGGATTGGTGATGCCACTGGCCATGGTGTGCCGGCAGCTCTTTTAACCAGTGCGGCGCGCGCGGTGGCGTCCGTTATCGAAAAAATCCCAGATATGACTCCAAGTCGAGCCCTAGAGGTTATGAATCGAGCTATTTATTCGACCTCAAAAGGGGAGATGATGATGACTTTCTTTTTGGGTTGTATCGATCTGGATAAGAACACTTTTACTTATGCTAATGCCTCCCACGATCCACCTTTTTATCTGAACAATGAAATTACAGGAAAGCCAAAAAGAAAAGATTATTTTCCTCTCATGGAAATCAATAACCCTCGCCTTGGTGAATCGGATGGGACTCAATATAAAGAATATTCCATGCCAATTGCTATGGGTGACAAGATTATCTTCTATACGGATGGAATTATGGATGTCAAAGATCCCAAAGGAGATATTTGGGGTGAGCGTCGCTTTTTAAAGTCTCTATCAAGAATTAATGAAACAAACATTGAGTCTACAGTAGTGGATGTGTTTGATGACTTGAACAACTTTAGACAAGATATTCCTTTAGATGATGATGTGACTCTCATTGTTGTAGAGTTGGAGAAGGGTAAAGCAGCTTAAATGGGCAAGGTCATATACCTAAAAGATTTTCTGAAAAACCAACACGGCACCTTAGAGGGCAAGGTGGTTGTGGGTTCTGACGTGCGCCCGGCACAAGCCGTAAATTTGGCAATCACCAATCGATCTTTACAAGTCGTCACTGATGGTTTTGACGAAAGTTTGGCCTTAAAAATTTCTGAAAATCCTGATGATTTTGTGCGCGACCCTGGTGAGTATTTATTAGGACAAGATAGTAACGGAATTGGTAGTTTTCAACAAAAGTTTTTTCGACAATCCAAAAAGGATGACTTTCTTTTTCAAATTGAAACCTATTTAAAAAGTGGGCAGCATCGTCGCGTACGTGATGATATATATCTCATCGCCGACGAGCTATTTACAAATTTCGCTAAGTCGTCAGCTGAAGACTCTAAAACTATGGTTTTTGGAATTGAAAACGATAAAGATACAGTCATGATTTATTGTCGAGATCAGCAAGGAGCTTTGGATCCTCACATCATGCTGCAAAGCATTCAGCGCTGCTATCAGCAAGGTGTGAAGGCGTCGATTCGTATGGATAGCAAAGGAGGCGCCGGCATTGGTAGTTTTCTTATGTATAGTGTATCGACGGGGATGGCTATTATTGTTGAGCCAGGAAAGCATTCTATGGTGTTGCTATGGATGCCTCGTAAGGCGCATCACGAGGATCGGGTGGATATGAATAAGAATCTTTTTGTGATTTCAGGTAAGGGGGAGTAATGTCGTTCACGATTAAAAAGGAAGAGAAAGATGGTAAGCCATTCTTGATCTTTTCTGGAGCTATCGACGAAGAAGCTGATTTCCCACAGTTTGGACCCTTGGGGCCTGAAGTGATCGTTGACCTTAAAGAGGTGCAGTCGATCAATTCAGTGGGAATTCGATCATGGCTCATTTGGTTTACCGACCAGAAAGAGACCCTGTTCATCTTTGAAGGTTGCCCTAAAGCTGTTGTTATGCAAATGAACATGGTGGAAGGGTTTTTGCCGGAGAAGTCAAAAGTGCATTCTATGGTTATGCCATTTTATTGCGAAAAGTGTGATAAAGAAATCGATCGTCTTTTTGAAGTGGGTAAACAAATCTTAATTCAGGGTGAGGATGTCGAAGTCAAATTTGATGCTTCTCAAATTTGCGAGCCTGGCTGTGAGCCAGAGCTTGATATTAACAAAGCCAAATATTTACGTTTTTTAGTTCGTTTAGAACAACAAAACCAAGCCGCCTAAAATTTTGGGCGGCTATTCTCGAAGTTCTCGCCTGAGAATTTTACCCACATTAGACTTGGGAAGTTCATTTCTAAACTCAACAAATTTAGGGACTTTGTAGGCTGTCAAACTTTCCCTAGCAAAGGTTCTCAATTCATCAGAAGTGACTTCTGATTTTTTAACGACAAAGATTTTTACAGCTTCTCCTGACTTCGCATCGGGAACACCTACAGCCGCGACTTCCAAAACGCTGGGGTGACTGGCGATAACGTCTTCAATTTCATTGGGATAAACATTAAAGCCGGATACTAAAATCATATCCTTTTTGCGATCCACAATTTTGAAAAAGCCATCTTTATCCATCATAGCGACATCACCTGTGTGCAGCCAGCCATTTTGGATCACTTGTGCAGTCTCTTCGTCCCGCTTCCAATAGCCTTTCATGACCTGTGGGCCTTTTACGCAGAGCTCGCCGGCTTCGCCTTCGGGAACCTCTTTGCCCTCTTCATCGACGAGCTTGACTTCTGTATTGGGGACCGGGAGTCCAATGGTGCCGCGCCTTTCGGTGCCATCAATAGGGTTCACGCAAACCACGGGCGAGGCCTCGGTTAAGCCGTATCCCTCAATCACTTTAGTGCCAGTGATGTCTTCCCAGTTTTTTGCGACGGCGTCTTGCAGAGCCATGGCTCCAGCAACACTCAATTTAGCATGTGAAAAATCCACTTTTTTAAAATCTGGGTGATTAATGAGAGCATTGTAAAGAGTATTGACCCCCGTCATGACGGTGAAGGGGTGCTTATTCATAGTTTTAATAAAATCGGGGATGTCCCTTGGGTTGGTAATGAGAATATTATGAGCTCCGTAGCACATCAGAGCTAGGCAGTTCACTGATAGCGAAAATATGTGATAAAGGGGGAGCGGTGTTAAAATCACCTCTTCTCCTTCCACAAATTTGGGCGCCATCCACGCAAAAATCTGATTCATATTAGCGATGATATTGCCGTGGGTGAGCATGGCAGCTTTAGAGACCCCGGTGGTTCCCCCCGTATACTGAAGGAAGGCAAGGTCACTTAAATCACAAGGAACCTTTTGCATGGGGCGCTGTTTACCTTCTTCAATCACCTTAACAAAACTATGAGCTTGTGGAAGCTTGTAGGCGGGCACCATCTTTTTAACGTATTTAATTACGTTGTTGACCAAAATTCGCTTCACTGTTGGGAATAGGTCGCCAATTTCAGTGACAATGACATGCTCAATCGAGGTTTGCTTAATGATTTTTTGTAGGTGACTTGCAAAATTTGCCAAGATCACAATCGCTTTGGCCTCGGAGTCCTGAAATTGATGAAGCATTTCCCGTTCGGTGTAAAGTGGATTTGTGTTGACCACCACCAGGCCAGCTTTTAAGGCCCCAAAAAGGGCGACAGGATATTGCAAAAGGTTGGGCATTTGGATGGCAATACGATCCCCTTTTTTTAGGCCACAATGGTTCTGCAGGTAGGAAGCAAAAAAATCAGAAAGGCGATCGATTTCATTGTAGTCGTAAGTGACATCCATGTTGGTGAAGGCGGGCTTGTTGCCAAATTTTTTCACCGTCGCTTCAATCATTTCAGCAATCGATTTGTAGTTTTCGACGTCGATAGTTGCAGGCACCCCTTTGGGGTAATTTTGATACCAGACCGCCATGATTTCTCCTTTTGCATATTTGGCCCATCTTAACCAAAAAGCCTAAGCAGTGTCCACGGTGGATTAAAAGTAGAAGCGAGTTCCGAAAAGAATGCCGCTGCGCCTCTGAGTCCATTCGGCACTCAGAGCGTCAATAAGCTCAAGTCGCTCGTCAAACCAGGTCCCATAGATTCGCATAGCCCCGTACTCAATATGGGCCCCTCCTTCCACCCTGTACCCTTCAATGCTGATCTCATTTTTCGACTCGGCCTTCAAAATATGCTCATAGCGACCGGTGAGAGCAAAGGCGCGAAGTAGGTAGAGGTCCATTTTGGCGCCTCCAACCTGGTGTTGAATTTCATCAGTGCCTGCAAACTTTCGGTTCATCAACCCATATTGAAGGGTCAAGTTTGTACTTTGATCAGAACTTCCAAGGAGGCGGAGTAAAAATAAGGCCTTCCACTGATCAATGACCTCATCGGTGTGTTCGTATTCTCCATAGAGGCCGACCACGGTGGCATAGGCGCCAAAGGCGCCACGATAGCTGCGAAAATCTCGGTCGCTGGTGCTGGCGGCATTGCTGACCGTTGTTTCTAGACTTGCGGTATCAGCACTAAGAAAAAATTCATAGGGACTGGGCTTGTTGTAGGATAGCCACATGTCCATGAGCTTCAAATTCTTTTTTTGGTCAAGCCATTCACTGAGGCTCCAGCGTTTGGCATCTTTGGCCATTTGCTTTTTGCGAATGTCGGCATAGAAATCGGTTGCCGCGGATGGGCGGGCTAAAAATAAGATAAAAATAAATAGGAGTGCTTTTTTAGATTGCAGCATGAAACCTCCTCTTTCCCTTTATTTTCTAGGAAAAGAGGCTGAATGGAAAATAGGGTCCCAAGCTGAGAAAAGGTCGATTAATAAGTCACAACTGTAAAAGCGGCATGAGTGAATTTGATTTAAAATGAGTCATCTAAAGACACTTCTTGGTCTTCAACAGCCTCAGTTTTCTCAAAGAAAAGTTGAGCCCCTTCGTTGCCAGTGGCTTGTAACTGAGGAGCGGTATTGTCGATCATGATGGCTTGCTGCGCGCGCTCTCCCCACTCATCAACACGATCATACTCTTCAGAAAATTGCTGCCTTTTGTGGTCATTATAATCTTTATTTGAATCCATCAATGCTTGCTTTAAAGACATCTCAGTGTCGTCGAGACGATCATTGGCATGAGCTATTCCGTCTAAACCGAGCAATAGTGTTAACATCACAAAAATGGTAGTGACTTTGGTTTTCATGGTTTCCCCCGATAGTGAATCTGTTCTTTTTAAAGTGCAATCGAGATGCCAAGGGGAGGCGGTTTTTGTTGTCGCACAATGAGATTTTTTGTGCAAATGATGGGCAGTTGACCATCCAGGGACCGGTTCCGCCCCTTTGTATCAAATTGAGCTTGTCTGGGGGAGGGAATCGTGGTGAATTTTCGTAAAAGGAGTGCTTTATGAGAATACTCGTACTTTTATTAATAGCGAGCCAATTGGTGTATTGTGCCCACAATCCCCACAAGGCTAAAGAAATCGATACCAGCATGGAAAAAGAAGAAGCTTTAAATGGGGAGTCCAGTATTGGCGTTAAAGATGGTGATATGGTCTACCAAAAAAAGGTGAATATGGCCGAGGAGCTGCGTCGCTTACAAATTAGTGTCTATTCCATGGAAGATCGGGTCTACGGCAATCGTAAATTCGGATCACAAGGTCTTTATGGAACCCTTAAAAAATGCCGCTTGGATTTAGTCAGCCCCGAGAATGGTGGCGATGGCAAACTCATTTGGACGGAGCCCATTGACCGCGTGACTGACAAAGAAGAAGAGTTCGATATTGGCTACGATGACAAGGACAAAATCATTGGTGTGAGCCAGGAGTTTTTAAAGGATCGCATTGCCCGTTTTAAGGACTACAAGAAAGTGTTGCAAAAGCGCGAAGATGAATACAAAGAGAAAGTTGAAATTTGCGATGCAAAATTAAAAATGCAAAAGCATACTGAAAAAGAGAAAGCGAGCAACTAAACCAAGGTCCAGTTTCCAAAAAGGGCTGCGCCAAGAGCAGCCTTTCCTGGGTAAGATAAGGGGTGCATTTTCTGCACCCTTTATTTTTTGGAGCGAGCTTGAAAATCCCTTGGATCATGAAAGATGAAATTCTAGAACCTGAAGTGAGCCTTAAAGGTTTGCAGTTATTTCGGCAAGATCCCAATTTAGATTTTATTAAATTAGCACGCAAACAAGGGTTGGATGTGGCTTCGGCCTATGCTTACCGCTATTTCGGTCAATTTTTAGATCGCTTCCGTCGCGAGATGGAACTGCAGACTCGTGAATACAATCCAGAGAATGCCGAGGTCGATATTTTAATTGTGGTCCCCGATTCCAGCCTCGGGTTTGAAGTGTATTTTAAAAAATTCACTCAAGATATGGCTCGTTTGGCCTATGGCTGTGGGTTTACTCGCGTCCAGCAAATTGAGTTAAGAAGTCCTTCTGTCGTGGACTCAGCAAGGCAGCTTTCCAAGGTTTTGCAAACCCATGCAGAAAAGGAACGCCAATCGATTTTAATTTCCCTTTCCTTTGCTTCGGCAACAGCCCGCTTAGCCTTAGATAATTTAAATAAAGAGGTTTTGAGTTCAGTGCGGGGTTGGCTCAATTTTTCTGGGTTGATCTTCGGATCTCCGCGATATTTTTTGCGTAAGCAAGAGAACTTTTTTTCACGGGGACCAGACTTACGGTCTTACTCAAGTGAGCAGAAGTATTTTTTAAAGCCCATGAGTGCGCACTCCCTTCGGTCTTACCACTTTCTATCCATGGGTACGAGCCACCAGTTATCCATTGCGGATCAAAGAAGGCGACAAGGCTTGAAAGCTTGGGGGCCCAATGATGGCTTTGTGGCTTTTGAATCCTACAAAAGAGTCCTAGGGTCGGTGATTCCTATTTGGGGCCAGGGACCTTTTATTCACTTGGATCCCGTGCATGGTCTTATTTCCAAAGCCCTCTGTTCATTGGTTTGCCCTGTTCCCAGTAAGCTGATTAAAGGCCCTTCTCTAGGAACCGGACATGCTTTTTCGACGAAGCCTTAGTCTCCTTTTTTTCCTTTTTCCACTTTCGAGTCAGGCTATTTATGGTGAGCTTGATTCTGTGTACCGACATTTTGATCAAAAGATTGATGGACGTGATGAGAGCCGACCTCAATTTCAGCTATCAGTGCAAGGAGGAGGAGACCTTGGTGAGCATTGGCGTTACAAATGGAATCCCATTGCTCTCTTCGATCCACAATCCAAGGTGCAGGTGCAAAAGAACTTTTTTGATATCTATGAAGCTTATATTGAGTATAGCAAAGATGTGTTTTCATTGAAGCTAGGGTGGTTGCAACAAAATTGGGGGGTGACAGAAGGTTTCGATCCCACTGCCGTTCTCCACTCTTACCGGATTTGGGATCCTATGGACATGAAGAGGCTGGCCTCGCTAGCAGCGCTTGCCCAGTGGGGTTGGAGTTCGTCCTTATTTGAGATCCTCGTCGTTCCAAAGCGTCGCCGTTCGATGCTCCCTCAGCAGGGGAGTCGTTGGTTGCCGGAAGGCTATTTGCAAACGGAGCAAGTGGTGGACGACTTTCTTTTTGTTTTACCCGAGCGCCTCAACTACTCCTATGCCGACAGTATCGAACTCAATCGGGCCCGCGACTGGAATCTTGGATTGCGCTATTATCATCAGTTGGATGAGTTAGATGCCTCGGTATTTTTTTATGATGGTGCGGCTCCTGTCCCCTTCACCCAGATCGGCCTGGTGGTGGATTCTATCGGTACGGTGAATGGCCGAGACGCCTATTTTTTGAATTCTCAAGTCACTCTTACGCCCATAGAATATCGGCAACAAACCCTTGGAACCACTCTCGTTTACAATGTCGCGGGTTTTATTCTGCGCTTTGCGGGAAGTTACCAAAATACCATGGGAGATTTTTTAGCCTTGAATGATTGGCAACATTCTCAAGTTTATGCTCTGGAAAGAACTTTTTTAGGTGGTCGTTTGACGGGACTCTTTGAATACTCCACCGTTAAACGCGAAGGAGGACTGAACTCAACGGTGTCCTCGATCAGTCGACTTTTTGATGACACCTACCTTTTGGCCTTGCGTGGGGAGATCAATGAACAGTGGAGTTTTTTAGCGAGTTATCTCAGACAAAATATAGAAAGAGATCAGGTTTATCGAATTTCTATCAACGGAAAATTGAGTGATGACTGGGGTGTGGACCTTGGGTGGCTTTCACTCGCGGAAGATAACCCGGATACGGCCTTGGCGAGTTACAGTAAAAACGATCAATATTGGTTGAAGGTACAACTCTATTTTTAGAAGGGGTTCCAATACATCCACAACCCCGTTTCACTACGCAGAAGGCTTTCCACTCGGTAGCGTAGGTGATCACTCACTTCCCAGGCTGGAATTTGCCAGTTGTATTGTTCACTTTTAATTTTGTCAGTGAGAGCGTCGCCAATTCTTTTGCTATCAATGCTAGTGTCTTTCACTCTGTATTTACTTACGTACTCTTTGTTCATAGTGGCTTTCCAGTTGAGTAGAGTCGCACTCAAGGTTTTTACCCAGATTCTTCCTTGGTAGGCTTGCACACTGAGGAAGGCATCGATTGGACTTGACCATTCAACATAGGGGACATAACTGCCATTTCGAGGTGCGAACATTTGTAGAACCACGCGGCTTCGGAGCCGCAGCTCCATGCGTTCACCCACATTTTTAAGGCCACTAATTTCGGGCGTTTGTACGAGAAAGGCATGAAATTGAAATTGGGCATCATTTTTAAAATTGAGGAGGTCGGGCCAGGCATATTTTTTTTGAGTTTCTGAATTCATAAAGTCTGAAAAACCTCCCAGCTCATCAGAAGTAAATTTTTGGGTAAAATTTCCGTTGGCAAATAGCTTTTCTGCCAAGGGAGTAACGATTTCTATGGGGACGACCAAGGTGGGTCCTGCGGTGTGAGGGGACTGACCTATTGTCTTTTGAAATGGAATCGTCTCCACACTATTTTTTGCTCGCGAGACTCCGCGAAATCGCATCAGAAGATCACCAGAAAAGTGAAATCCTTGCTCAGCACTCTTGTTTTCTAATTGATAAGGAGTGAAAATCGCCAAAAAGTTTTTATTGTTTTCAATGATTTGGTGGCGTTTAAAAATTGTTTGGTTGATGTCTTCTTGTAAGGCTTGAATCTTTTGCTTCATTTGTTCATGAATTTGACTTTGCAAGGAGGTAGAAGATTGGAGCTCTTTTTCAATCTCACGGCGAAGTATTTTTTCATAGCCTTTTACTCCCTGGCAACTAAAGTTTCCGAGAGACCAAGCCTGGGCTTGCCACTGGGTATTAGACTCCTCAAGTTTCAATGCTACTTGATTTCCAAGATTTACAATTTTAATTTTACCACTAAATTCAGCCTGGTTTGGCTTCAGCTCCAAGGGAAGGTTTTCACAAGAGGCTTCAAAATCAAGAGTGATTGAAGTTCCCTCCGATTGATGATTTTCAGTGAACTGAGTTTGAATGCGACCAATGAAAACCTTGGCGGACAGAGCTCTGGTTTTGATGGTTTGGACTTCATCAAACAACCAGGGTTGTAGGGGCTCTAATTCATAGCTTAAATTGACTTCAATGTTTTCAGCCCAAGTGGGGAACTGGGACTGGAGGGAAAAGTTTTGTAATGTCACTTTCTGTGAATCTTTGTATTGGCTGGCTAGTAGGGGGCTATCGCCATGCCCCAGGGAGCGCGGCATTTGCAAATAAAAGGAAGCCTGGATTTTATGCTCCGCTTGGGCTGGTGATATAAAAAGTAAGACTAGACCAAGAGCTAGACAGAGTTTCCCAAGAGTCATTTTCATAGAACAATTATAAATGGATTTAACAAAAAGCGCCACCGAAGAGTATCAATGAAAACCAAGCTGAGTTTTTTGACAAAAAATTGGCCAAAGACCGCGAAAATTTTTAAGGTTCTGTTTCTGATCTGCCTTTTTTCGTCGGTCTTATTGGCACCTAAATTAAAACATCTCGATACCCAGTATTCGGTAACTCAATTCATGCCTGAAAATCACCCTTTGATCCAGCAACACGAAAAGGTGCTGGAAGACTTTTTGATTGATAAATTTTCTCCGATGATTGTTGAAATCAATACTCCTGGAGAGTCCTGGTTGAGCAAAGACAAGATGGACCGCCTGCGCAAGCTCACTCAGGCCATTGCAGAGCTTGCAGAGGTGGACTCGGCGCGGAGTCTTGCCACAGTTGAGAGTTCTGCCGAATCGGGTGGGGATATTGCCATGGGGGGACTGATGGAGCTCACCGACGAGTCCAGTTGGAACTCTCGAGTGATTTCAGACCCAACCCTCTATCCTTTGCTCATTTCAAAAAACTTAGATGCCGTGGTGATCTCTGTGCAAACGGGGATGGCTCGGTCGGAACTCCTGCAGCTGATGGATAGCATCCGCAGTCAGGCGCAAACCTCCTTCCCCAGCGCTGAAGTCTCCATTGGGGGCATACCAGCTATGCAAGCGCAAATGTCTCATCTTATTGGTCAAGAGTTAAAGTTATTCTTAGCTTTAGCCCTTTTTGCAGCCTGCCTGTCTTTGCTTTTGGTGTTTCGGGATATTTTTTCTATTTTACTACCGTTCTTTGCTGTGGCTATTAGTTGTTTGCTCACGTTGGAGTGGATGGTTCTTTGTGGTTTGAGTTTCAATGCCCTTTCTGCAACAGTCACGGTATTGGTCACGGTGATTGTGGTCGCTATGTCCATCCACAGCCAACTCCGTTACTTTGAAGAGTCCTTGCATCAAGAAAAAAATGAGGCCCTTGTGTCTACTTTTGTGGCTTTATTTTTGCCAAACTTTTTAACCGCAGCCACCACAGCTGTCGGCTTTGCTACTTTACTCATATCTGATGCACCACTGATTCGTGAGTATGGCTTCGCCGTTGCTAGTGGAGTGCTCATCGCTTGGTTTGTAACCACTCTCTTTTTATTTGGTTTTCTTGAGCGCTGGCCACGAGCAAAACCAAGAAAGTGGGTGGGCGCATCCCCAGGGTTTTTGGCAAAGCTTGTGGACTATCGGCCTTGGCCTGTTGTTGTTGTCATGATTTTGGCTTTGATCGGCCTCATTCTAGGAAGCTTTTTATCTTGGGATGGAAAACTCTTTGATGATTTGCCCAAACATCACGAATCTCGGCGAGTGACTGAATTTGTAGATAAAAATTTGGGGGGAGTGGTCGACTTCAATCTTGTATTGCATGCTAAGGAAGAAGGCTTTTGGGTGGAGCCCTCTCATTTGCGTAAGGTTGATGAGTTGGAAAAAGAATGGCGGCACAAAGAAGGGGTGGGGTCAGTCATTAGCATGCCTGAGCTCTTGCGGCAGTCCGCCAATGATCCCTTCTGGACGATACCCAAAGAACGGGGGCAAATTGCAGAAAGAGTCTTTATGTTTTCCTTAGGGGAGACGAATCCCATGCAAACCTATCTTTCCCCAGATCAAAAAAGCTTAAGAATTGCCATTCGTTTACAAGACCTCCCTGCTAATCAATTGCAATACACCACGCAGGAGATGACCAAGGAATTGGGTGGAGTTTTTCCTGATTTACAAATTCAAAAAGGAGGAGTGGCCTCTTACGTTCATGAGCTCAATCGCTATTTGTCATTAGCTTTGATGAATGGTTTTTGGTGGGCTATGCTTGCGATCAGCATTTTGCTTCTATTTATTTTTCGTTCCCTCACTTGGACGTTGATAGCGGCGATCCCTAATTTTTTGCCCGCTATGGGTTTACTTGGGCTTTTAGGTTGGCTGCAGCAACCTATAAAGCCAGCGATTGCGATTATTTTTTCCATTGCACTCGGAATTGCTTTTGACAATACCGTTTACATTTTGACGCGAATTCGATCCTATAATGAGGGAGTTGGACAAAAGTTTGTCAAAAAGGCCATTCTTGAGGAGGGACTTTCCTGCTTTATATCTTCGATTTGCCTTTTTAGTGGTTTTGCTATTTTTCTTATGTCATACTTTTCTATAAACCGATACTTTGGATTGTTTTTACTTTTTTCAATAATGATTGGGCTTATTGGCGATTTGCTTTTTTTACCAAGCTTAATGGCTAGTCTGCCACAGGCAATTATCAAGAGGCTAAAATGACAAATTTTATGCGAACCTGTTTAATCCTCATGACTTTTTTTGTGATCACTCCTGTATTTGCGGCAAAAACGATGACGGCCGATCAGGTTTTGAATCATGTTGAAAAATCACTCAATAGTAAAGATGAAGTTGCAACAGTGGAGATGACAATCACTGAAAAAAACGGCAAAAGTAAAAGTCGGCATCTAGTTATTAAAAAGAAGAATGCTGGTGAAAAACAGCAAGTCTTAGTGCGTTTAGAAAAGCCGACGGATATCCGAGGGGTTGGGCTCTTGAGTGTTATAGAAAAGGACGATGAGGACCAGTGGCTTTATCTACCTTCGACTAAAAAAAGTCGTCGGATTGTTAGCAGCAAGAAGAAGGATAGTTTTTTGGGGTCTGAGTTTAGTTACGAAGATTTTAGCCCAACGACCTACAAAAAATTTAAAAATAAAATCGTAAAAATGGATAGTATCAAGGGTGTTCAGGCTTATCTCATAGAAAGCGTAGCTCAGAAAGGGGACGCCCCCTATTCAAAAATTTTAACATGGGTGAGTGTAGAGGGTTATCGCATCTTGCAATCGCAGTATTTTGATAACAAAGGAAAGAAATTGAAGGTGATGACCTTTCAAGGTTATAAAAAATATGCCGGAGATTCTTGGCGGGCACAAAAAGTGGCCGTGCGTAATTTACAAAACAAAAGGCAAACCACTCTTCTTCTGTCAGAGCTCAAGCTAAACACGGGGATCAAGGACAACGAGTTTTCTAAGCGAGCTCTCGAAAGCTATTGAATGTGTTTCATAAGGCTTTGATAGACTTTTGATTTTTCGTAGGTGTTGCGAACATGGGTGAGAGCAGCCTGTGCTGTGAACTCACGATCTTTTTGATTGGATAAAATGTGTTCCAACTTATCGGCCATGGAATCAACATCCTGGGGTTCGCACAAATATCCATAATTGCCGCTGCCAAGAATTTCGGTGACGCCCCCGGCATTGGTTCCAAGGACGGGCACGCCGCTGGCCATGGCTTCCACGACTACAAAGCCGAAGGTTTCGCGGTAAGACGGCAGAACAAAAAGGTCAAGGTTGGCGTATATCTTGTAAACGTCTTTGCGAAAGCCCGTAAATATCACGCGCGTTTGTAGGTTGAGGTCTTCAACCAATTTGTGGATATCCTTGGCGTAGGCCATTTGAGCCTCCTCCCCTTGGGTGGCCTCGCCGACCAAAACCAATTTGCAGTTGACATATTTTTGTGAAACTTTGTGAAAGGCTTTGACTAGCTCGAGTTGACCTTTTTGCCTGTCGAGTCGGCCGACCGCACCGATAGCAAATTGATCTTCGCGGATGCCGAGTTGATAGCGAAAAGCTTCTGATCGTCGGTTGGGGTTAAATTTGTTGCAATCGACGAAATTGGGAACTGTACAGTACAGATCTTCATGCACGGGGAGGTAAGGGAGTAGAGCTTTTTTTTGCCAGTGGGTGAGGACGCAGAGTTTATTGAGGCGTTTATAAATCCAACGGTGTAAAAAATCTTTTTTCTTCACTCCGAGTAGCATTTGTGCAAAGCCAATAAGTTGGATGTCAGGGAAACCAAGCATGGCTGGGCTCACTA
>JAGQZY010000060.1 GCA_020435205.1 Bdellovibrionales bacterium
CTGATCCACTAACAGTAAACGATCCTTGGCCTGGGCAACAATGTACGTCAAATCCACTTGCCCAATCACTTGTAAAGAAGACCAATAAGCTTCCGGCACCGAAGAAGCATGATCCGAACCAGTGGGGCGATCTACCACAGCGCCTTCAAATCCCTCTTGAGCGGCTCTGCGCAAATCCATCATACTAGGGTTAGTGGCAGAGGGTGCAGGTTCCCATCTTCTTTTTTGTTGAAATTGGGTCCTTTGAAAATCCTTCTGCTGAAACTCTAAAGGAGCCGCAGTCACCTCTTGAATGGGGGCGAAGGTATCTTGATTTTTGCTTTTTCTCCCGAGCCAAGGGGCCTGTTCAATGGCTTCGCGCAAACAATAATGAACAGCTCGAAAAGCCTTCTTGCTATCCATAAACTTCACCTGGGATTTCGTCGGATGAATATTCACATCCACTTCATCAGGAGGACATTGCAGAGACACATAACAAATTGGGTACTGTCCGTGCATCAATAAGCTGCGGTAGGCTTCCATAACGGCAGCTTGTAAGGTTTTATCTTGCACCCAACGATTTTGCACGAAAAGCCAAATCTGACGGGACACTTTGACCACCGTCGCTGGATCAGAAAATACGACATTAACTTTGTAGCCATCAAAATCCTTTTGATGAGAAAATAAATTCTTAGTTTCCAGAACAGCTTGGGCTCTTTCTAAAAGGGAGTCGGTTTTTTTCCAAAAAAACAAAAGCTTCCCTTTAAGTCTCACCTTCCAATCCACCATTGGATATTGTAGTGCCATGGCTTTAAGAACATTTTTTATTTGAGTCACTTCAGCGGAATCTGACTTTAAAAACTTGAGTCGAGCTGGAATATTGGAAAAAAGCTCCTCCACCTGAACCTGTGTCCCTTGGGATAAACTGGTTTCAGTCACCGGGCTCAATTTTCCAAATTCGCAATCGATTCGATAGGCTTGGTTTTCTCCCTGGCGGAGGCTTAAAAATTTAAGACGGCTTACTGATGAAATACTGGCTATAGCTTCGCCACGAAAGCCAAAAGTGGAAAGATTCCAAAGATCGTCGGACTGATCAATTTTACTGGTGGCATGCCGAGCAAAGACTAAGGGCAGCTCTTCACTGCGCACCCCTTTACCATTGTCAGTAACCTTAAGACTCTTACCACCTTCATCAATATCCACTTCAATCTGGTCGGCTCCGGCATCTAAGCTATTTTCAATAAGCTCTTTAAGAAGGTGGGCTGGGCGCTCCACAACTTCGCCAGCAGCAATTTTATCAACAACGTCACTGGATAATTGGTGAATTTCCTTGTTCATACTAAAAATCGAATCTGCCAAACTCGGTAGAAGGCTTCAATAACAATGCGTAAACTCATTTTACTGGCGCCTTCTCGCCGTTCATCAAACAAAATAGGGACTTCCTTAACCCGAAATCCTTTTTTTAAACCTCGATATTTCATCTCGATTTGAAAGCTGTAACCTTCGGAACGAACATCGCTAAGATTCATGTTTTTTAGAGTGCTTGCTTTCCATCCATTGAAACCGCCGGTCCAATCGTTGACAGGGTACCCCAAAATAATTTTTGAATAGAGACTGCCAAACTGGCTGATCAACTTGCGATACCAAGCCCAGTTCGTGGTCCCTCCTCCTGCTGTATAGCGAGAGCCAATGACAAAATCGTAATCTTTAAGAGCCGTCACCATGGGTTTTAAATCCACCGGTCGATGGGAAAAGTCAGCGTCCATTTGAAGGCAAGCCTCATAGCCATGCTTTAAAGCCCAATCAAAACCTCTTAGATAGGCTTTGCCTAACCCCCCCTTACCATGACCTGGCAAAAGGTGAACTCGTTCATCCTCTTTGGAAATCCTACTCACGATGTCTGCAGTTCCATCTGGCGAGCCATCGTCCACTACCAAAATGTGTAACTGAGGTTGCTCTTTCAGAATGGCTAGGATGATCGGCGAGATATTCTCGCACTCATTATAGGTGGGAATGATGACCAGGGTTTTCATGCCCCATTCATATCGGATTCCTAAGCCTTTATAAAGGATTTTCTCCGTTAAAAAGCTCTGTCATTTTTAGGATTTAGACCTGAATGTCCACCTGAGGAGCCTTGGCATTCATTTTAGCAACCAAGGCCTCTTCTCGGGGAATGATGATGGGCTGAATTCGTGGCTGCGGTCTAAGCAGATATTGGGGATTATCCTTACGAGAACTCAAAAAGGCCTTAACCTTCTGAGCGGCCTCTTCGGGGGCTCGCTTGTAAAGGACCGGGTCAAAGCCACAGTGAGGACATTTAACACTTTCACGCCATCGAATGCGATAGAAGATATGCCCGATCACAATCAATAGAGCAAAAATAGCAAGAGAGCGTGGGTCTGCGGTTCCCCAAATAAGAAAAGAAAAGAGTCCGCTCACTGCTAACAATAAAAAGGCATCTAGGGCTGATATCCCATTTTTCTTATAGACACGGTGATTTAATTTGCAAAAAGCACAGATCACTTTGTAGGAGGACTTAAAAATGCTCATAGATTCATTATCTCAGAGGCAAGCCCCTCTCTAAAGTCCAGACAACAAATCAAAGAATAATCCCATACAAAGGACTGAATTTCGGGTCCTGCTCTGCCCCCATTCCTCCCTAGGCCACAAGCTTTTCGCTATAATAAAGATATGAAAACACTGATCCTCCTTTTTACATTTTTATTCGTAGTGCCCCTTTGGGCTAATTATGAACAGTATGACAATTACGACGATATCGTCGAAAAACTTTCGGCTTACAATAAGGCCGATCTTCGTGAAAATGTTGCCTACCGCAGCCAAGTAAGAAGCTATTCACGAGCCCATGCTGGTATTGGCATGGGGCAAACTTTTTTTGATGCCGATGCTCAGGGATTTAACAGCAGTATGCAAAACCAAAGTGGAATCTTACTTTCTCTGGGGGTTGATCTTCTCAACGAAAAGTGGGGGGTGGAAGGTGTGTTCACCAATTTTGGGCGCGCGGATACCGAAGGCACAAAACTTCGTTTAAAAGAGTACGCAATTAAGGGCTTATATAAACCTTCCCTTAGTAAATCCTGGAATATGAAATTGGGACTGGGACTAAGCTCACGATTCCTAGATGTTGCCAACTCACAAATCAATCAAAGCTACCGAACTCCAGCAGGTATGTTGTCCATAGGGATCGACAGCTACTTAACCTCTTTCTTAAGCATAGGAGCTGAAATGAACTATAAAACAGCTCTCATTGATGACACCATCGATAAAAACTCCGTAGACCTCAACTTAAGAGTTGATACTCACTTTTAATATGGACCCGATAGAAACCAAAAATGAATTACAAACTCTCTTCGGCTATTTGGTTTCTTTGATTCGAAATCCAGTAAAAGAAATTCAGAGCTTACCAGAGATTTCTTTAAAAACTCTCATTATTTTTCAGTTTTGTCTGAGTTTCCTATCTGTTGTCATTTCAAATCTTCTTGCCCCCTACGCGATCTCCATGGTGCAGGTGTTAGTCTCACTCATCATTGCCGTGTCTGCTTTGACCTTATCTTCTTTATTTTTCTATTACTTTTTTTTGATCATTTACAACACTCCCCTATCTTTTGTGAAGATCTTCACACTGGTGTTGTTCTCCCATATTCCTTTTGCCATTTTTCATCTGGCCTCTTACTATTTCCCTCCGGTCGACCTCATCGGCCTTGGGATATCAAGTCTACTTATGATCATAGGAATGGTAGAAAATTTTCGAGTCCCCAAAAAGTTGGCGACCAAGCTAATGATGGGTCTCTATGCCCTATTTTTTGTCTATTGGGTCATGCAAACCATTCACCACTATCAGTTTTCAAAAATGACACCTCCCCAAGACATGGACTCTATCGAGAAGGAGCTCAAAGACGAGCTCTAAGGGTGAACCCCCGTGCTGCCAAAGCCACCGTCTCCGCGCTCAGTTGACGACAATTCTTCCACAACTATGAACTCCGCTTGCACCACCGGGCACAAAACCAACTGGCCAATTCGTTCTTGATCTTGGATCTCTACAGGCTCATTACCAAGATTGATTAAAATCAGCTTCACTTCGCCACGATAATCCGCATCAATCGTCCCAGGCGTATTCACCAATGAGATTCCCTTTTTAATAGCCAAACCACTGCGTGGACGGGCTTGAATCTCATATCCTGCAGGAATAGCAAAAGCTAAACCAGTGGGCACTAAAAAGCGCTCACCAGGATTGAGAACTAAAACATTATCCAATTGAGCACGCACATCAAAACCACTGGCCAAGACACTTTCATATCTAGGAAGATCACCTTTAAAATTAGCTAACTTTTTGATTTGAAGTGATTGCTTCATAACTCCCCCTGAAAATTTAGAATTTAATGTATTGCTCAATCGTACTATCTTGTGGACCCAACACAAAAAGACTCATCTTATCAATGTCTAATTTTTGTTGGATATAATCCATCACTGAATCCCGGTTCACCTTTTCAATATCAGCGATCACTTCGTCCACTTCTCGATACTTTCCAAAAACCATTTCATTGACTGCCAAGGAATTCATACGGCTATCAATATCTTCAGAAGCAATTATAATTTGCCCTTTCGCTTGGGTTTTATAAAGCTGGACTTCCTCTTCAGTAATCCCTTTCATTTTAATCTCCCTAAGCTCCTTGAGAATGAGATCGATGACCTCTTCCACATGATTGCGTTCCGTACCCGCATAAATAGTATGCAGCCCACTATCCGTAAAAGTATTGAGCATACTGAAAATGGAATAAACAAGACCCTTTTCTTCACGAATCCTTTGGTAAAGCTTTGAAGTCATACCACCACCCAAAGTGGTGTTAAGAACAAAACCATTGAAGCGATTTTCATCCGCATAAGCACAAGATGGGAAACCCGCTAAAATATGATATTGCTCACAGTCTTTGACATGCAGACCACGTACAGTGGTCAAATCAGGAGCCGGCAAGGCTTGTGGCGGGACTTCCTGACTCCAGGATTTGCCCGCTAGGTGGGATTCAACGGCTCTCACCAGTTCTTGGTGATCCACACATCCCGCGGCCGTTACAATTAATTTTTGTGGTTGAAAATGTTGGTCATAATACTTTTGGATATCGTCTATGGCCATCCCACCTACAGAATCTAAAGATCCCAAAATTTGATAGCCTAAAGGATGATTGGGATAAACTTTTTCGAAAAACAAATCATAGGCGTACTCTTCGAGGTCATCAGCAGCCATAAGAATTTCTTGCTGAACCACTCGCTTTTCTTTTTCTAGCTCTGCAGGCTCAAATTTGGCAAAGGCAGTGAGTTGAGATAACACATCCACACTCATATCCATATGTTCACTAAGAGAAGTGGTATGAAAGCAGGTGTGCTCACGGGCCGTAAAGGCATTGATGTCCCCACCCACAGCCTCTAAGCAGCGGGCTAGCTCAAATGCTGAGTATTTTTCGGTCCCTTTGAAGACCATATGCTCTAAAAGGTGGGAAATCCCCACCTGTTGCGGAGATTCATAACGAGTTCCCGATTCAATCCAATAACCAACAACCACGCAGCGAGAATCTGCGTGGTCTTCCGACAAAACTCGAATTCCGTTATCGAGAACCGTTTTTTTAAATTTCATTACTGCTCAAGGAGAGCCTTACGAGAAAGCTTAATACGGCCAGCACGATCCACATCAATCACTTTCACGTCTATGGTGTCCCCTTCAGAAAGGTGATCACTCACATTACGGATGCGCTCATTGGACACCTCTGAAATATGAAGCAAACCTTGGGTATTTGGCAAAACTTCGACAAAGGCACCAAAATCAACCACTTTCACCACTTTACCTTTGTAGGTCTTGCCGACTTCGGCTTCCGCACAGATGGCTTCAATCATGGCGATCGCTTTTTTGCTCATTTCAGGATCAGTAGATGCAATGTGAATGGAACCATCGTCTTCAATGTCCACTTTCACACCCGTTTCTTCAATAATACCTTTAATCACCTTGCCGCCAGCACCAATCACTTCGCGCACTTTTTCAGGCTTAATTTTAATCGTTTCAATACGAGGAGCATATGGCGAGATCTCTCCGCGAGGAGCTTTGATAACCTCTTCCATCTTACCAAGGATATGCAAGCGTCCATCTTTGGCTTGAGCCAAGGCTTTTTCCATAACATCAAAAGTGATGGAATCAATTTTAATATCCATTTGAATAGCGCTAATGCCTTCACGGGTGCCCGCGACTTTAAAGTCCATATCACCCAGATGATCTTCGTCACCCAAGATGTCAGTCAATACGGCTGTGTCAGTCCCATCAGAAATCAAGCCCATGGCCACGCCTGCTACATTGCCTTTTAAAGGCACACCAGCATCAAGCATTGCCAAAGTTCCACCACAGACTGTTCCCATCGAGGAAGAACCATTGGATTCCATCACTTCACCCACCATGCGAATGGTGTATGGAAACTTATCGTGGTCAGGAAGGACGGCTTTCAAAGCTCGCTCCGCCAAATTACCGTGACCAATTTCACGGCGTGACTGACCACCCATACGCCCAGTTTCACCTACACAGTAAGGAGGAAAGTTATAATGAAGTAAAAACTTCTTCTTGTAGAAACCAGCAAGAGAATCAATGGTCTGCTCGTCATCACCGGTCCCCAAGGTCACCGCACCAAGAACCTGAGTTTCACCACGGGTGAAAAGACCCGAACCGTGAGCCCGTGGCAGTAAGCCCACTTCACAAGCGATCGGTCTTACCGTGGTCAAATCGCGACCATCAATACGTTGTGATTTTTTAAGAATATTGGAGCGGGCAATGTTGTACTTGAGGTCTTCAATAACAATACCCAGTTCTTTTTTACGAAGATCTTTTTCATCTTTATCTTGGATACCTTCAAGGAACATAGCTTCCGCTTCTTTTTTTGTGGCGTCGTAGGCTGCATAACGCTCACCTTTATCCACTGTGGAAAGAGCTGCAGCAATTCTGCTTTCGGCAAAATCGGTAACCTTAGCGCGAAAACCTTCCTCGACTTTAAAGGGGATAAACTCACGCTTTGCTTTGCTACCAGTCATTTCTCGAAGTTTGTCTTGGGCATCAAAGATAGGTCCCATCTCTTTATGGGCAAACTTGAGGGCCTCAAGAATAGTGGCCTCATCAACTAATTTCGCCTCACCTTCAACCATCAAAATCCCGTTGCGAGTTCCAGCAACGATCATCTCAACTTCCGATTTTTCCAGTTGTTCGGGACTTGGATTGACTACCAATTGGCCATCCACTTTTCCGACAAGCACAGCTGCGGTCGGTCCATTGAAAGGAATGTCACTAATGTGGGTCGCCGTGGAAGCACCAATACTAGCAAGAATTTCTACCGGATAAGTACCATCAAAACTTAAAATCGTCGCAACAACTTGAGTGTCTTTATTATACCCTTCTGGGAAGGTAGGACGAAGGGGACGATCAATCAAACGAGCATTCAAAGTCGCTTCTGCGGTCGGCCGCCCTTCTCTCTTGAAAAAGCCCCCTGGAATTTTACCAGAAGCGTAGAACTTTTCTGCGTACTCAACTGTGAGCGGAAAAAAGTCCATATCGGAATCTCTTTTTGAGGAAACCACGGTGACAAGGACAACGTTATTCCCTGCAGTCACCAGCACTGAACCATCAGCTTGTTTAGCCATGCGGCCTGTTTCTATTTCAATGGTCTGATTGCCAATGCTTAGGTTGACGGATTGTTTCATTAAAACCTCTCTGTGTATGAAATTTCTCTAAGACGAAAAATGGTTGTGCTCTTATTTTCTAATATCGAGCTCAGCAATTAACTTAGTGTAAGAATCAAAGTTCTTTCTTTTAAGGTAATCTAAAAGCTTTCTACGCTTGTTAACCATCTTCACAAGACCTAAACGACCATGATGGTCCTTCTTGTGTTTTTTGAAATGCTCGGTGAGATCAACAATTCTGTAAGTCAATAGAGCAATTTGAACTTCTGAACTTCCAGTATCGAGTTCGGATCGACGGAAATTTTTGATCACTTCTTGTTTTTGTTCGTTTAATAACATGCCATTATCCTCCTGTTCGGTGGCCTCGGTGAATACGTGCTAATGGCGGCTCGTATCCTGAAGCGTTAAAAAAGGCTAAGTTATGGGAATGACAACTAAAGGTCAATCACTGATTGGGGAAAACCCGTCGAATTTTGAAGCTCAAAGGAGGCTGATGGCTGAGGAGAGAAAGAAGCCTCCCAGAGCGCTTGGATAGGATTTTCACCCCTTCTAGATCGCCATTTCCACCAAATTGAACCTCTAAAAACCTCTCCAACTTTCGAGGGATTTGGCCATTCATAATGAGCTTCTCATCCAAGCCCTCAATTTTGACGGCCGGCCAATGGGGAAGGGTCTGATTGAGAGGAATCCAGGCAGATCCGGCCCCCATCATAGCCTCCGCTGGCTCTCCCTCAAGGGCACCCAGCGGGATCGATCCAGCTAAATCATAGGGGGCTGAGCGGGTGCGGCGCAGTTCTGTCACTGTGGCTCCGCAGCCCAGAGCCTCTCCAAAGGCTTTGACCCAGGCTCGCACATAGCTTCCTTTGCTACAGTCCATGTGCACTCGCACACTATCTCCATCAAAACCAAGGAGATCCACCTTGCGGAAATCCATTTTGCGAACAGGAGCCTGCACCGGCTGGTTTTGGTGGGCTCTTTTATAGAGTCTTTGTCCATTGACCTTAACTGCTGAGAAAATAGGGACTTCAAGGTCGAGGGCGCCGGTGAGCGATCTTATTTTTTGCAGCAATAGATCTTCTGATAGGGGGGGAACCGGGGCCTGATGTGTGATTTCTCCAGAAATATCTCCGCTATCAGTGACCACACCCAGTTGGATCCCCACTTGGTAGGCTTTGTCTCCGTTAAGTATATAATCAGAAAGCTTAGTGGCCTTTCCCACCAGGGCAACAATCAGACCCGTTGCAATGGGGTCCAAAGTGCCGGCATGACCAATGTCTTTTCGGCCTAAAATTTTGCGAAGCCTGGCGACCACATCGTGGCTCGTCATCCCCCCTGGTTTATCCACCAACAAGAGACCATCATTCATGGGAGCCAGAGTCTTCCTTTAAAATGCGATCAATTTTAGCCATCATCCGAACCGAGTCATCGTTGTAAAACTGAACTCGAGGGCAAAACTTCATACGCAATCGATTGTTAATGCGCTTTTGTATTTCGGGAGCGTGGGACTGAAGAGTTTGTAAGGTATCCTCATCGACGACTTCTTTGCCAATAACGCAGACAAATATTTTTGCATTCCGTAAATCAGGGCTTACAAAAACTTTAGTCAGGGCCACCAAATCCTCACTCGATCCGCTCTGCTGCTCCATCAAATAGGTGGATGCCGTTTCGCGGATCTCTTTTTCGACTCTCTGGATTCTCCGACTTTTTTCGTTCATTACAACTCGCGAGCCACTTCTTCTTGGACGTAGGCTTCGATCTCGTCACCCACCTTAATGTCATTATAGTTTTCAATTCCAATACCGCATTCAAACCCGGTTTGAACTTCTTTGACATCGTCTTTAAAGCGCTTCAAGCTGCTGATCTTCCCACTATAAACCACTTTACCATCGCGAATAAGGCGTAGAAGTGCGTTTCTGGTTACTTTACCGTCAGTCACAAAACAGCCAGCAATGGTTCCAATTTTTGGAACCGAGAAGGTGTCGCGCACTTCGACCCGGCCAAGAGACTTTTCGACCACGTCGGGGTCAAGCATTCCAGCCATAGCCTTTTTCATGTCGTCAGTCAGTTCGTAAACAATAGAGTAGGTTTTAATCTCTACACCTTTCTCACGGGCGCGCTGACTGGCCACCGTATCAGGGCGAGTGTTAAAACCAACAATAACCCCTTTCGCCGTGCTCGCCAACAGAACATCGGACTCACTGATTCCACCCACAGCAGAGTGAATGACTTTAATCTTCACTTCGTCAGTGGAAATCTTGTCAAACATCCCTTTAATGGCTTCACCTGTCCCCGCCACATCCGTTTTTAAAACTACAGGGAGCTCTTTGACC
The DNA here is from genome assembly GCA_020435205.1 of Bdellovibrionales bacterium. GTDB lineage: Bacteria > Bdellovibrionota > Bdellovibrionia > Bdellovibrionales > JAGQZY01 > JAGQZY01. The sequence goes on from JAGQZY010000060.1 coordinate 10,032, forward strand.
TCCCCAGCTTTTACCTTTGAAAAGAGATCATCAAGAGTCATTGGACCACTTCCAGCAGCCTCTTCTTTCAAGCGAGCTTCGCGGCGTTGACCTGCAATTTTTTCAGCAGCTCTTTCGTCTTTACAAGCATCAAACTTGTCACCAGCCAATGGCGACTCCGGCAAACCAATCACTTCCACCGGATGACTCGGCCCCGCTTCTTTAATCACCTTGCCGGTTTCATCAAAAAGCTGACGGACGCGACAGGCCACCTCACCAATGACAACATTTTGACCCGCTTTTAGAGTTCCATCTTGTACAAGAAGGGTGGCAACATTCCCTTTTCCTTTTTCCACGCGACTTTCCACAACGATCCCTGTGGCTGAACGGTTAGGATTGCCTTTAAGCTCTTGCATTTCTGCAAGCAGGCTGACCTGCTCAAGAAGCTCATCAATACCTTCGGCTTTCAAAGCAGAAACAGGAACAAAAATCGTGTTTCCTCCCCAGTCCTCTGGGACCAATTCCAACTCAGAGAGCTGTTGTTTAATGCGATCGGGGTTGGCATCAGGACGATCCATTTTGTTGACAGCAACAATGATAGGAACTCCGGCAGCTTTAGCATGGCTCACAGCTTCAATGGTTTGCGGCATAACACCATCATCGGCGGCAACCACTAAAATAACAATATCCGTACTATTAGCTCCACGGGCACGCATCGCCGTAAAGGCTTCGTGGCCGGGAGTATCAATAAAGGTACACTCACCAATGCTGGTTTTCACGCGGTAGGCACCCACATGTTGAGTGATCCCCCCGGCTTCACCAGCAGCCACTCGCGCTTTGCGAATGGTATCCAGTAAAGTCGTTTTACCATGATCGACGTGACCCATAACTGTCACAACTGGCGTGCGCGGTATTTTTTCAGCATCCAAGTCACCAAATGCCGCTTGTTCAATCAACTCTTCGTCTGATTTTTGTACGTTTTGAGCATCGTAGTTAAACTCAGGAACAATCAGTGAAATGGTATCAAAGTCTAACTCAGTATTCACGTTAGCCATCACACCGCTCTTCATAAGATGCTTGATCAAAGCCGGCGCCTTAATCCCTAGTTCATCGGCAAGGTCAGCTACGTTCATGGTTCCATAAACTTTAACAACTCTTTTATGGGCCGCAGGCATGGTGATTTCCGTTTTCTTAAATTCAGCTACGTTGGTCGCAATTTTCTTTTTCTTGGGCTGAAATACAATCTCACGTTTTTTAAAGTCAGAAGAAACAAAAGTAGGAGGCGCTTGCTCTTTGTCACGGCTATTCGGTGCCGCAGCAGGGGCCGCCAGGGTCTTTTTACCTCGCCTGTCTTTGTCCTTTCCACCCCGAGAAAATTTATCAGAATCGTCTGCACTCGGCATTTCAAACGGAGAAGCCCCTGCGGAAACAAAGCCTGTTCTTAAATTGCGGTTGCTTGTTTTCTGTGGACGTTGTTGCTGCTGACTTTTGTCATCAACTTTACTTAAATCCATGCGTCCAACAATATTTCGCCGTGGTCTTTCTGATTTGACCCCACTGACAGGCCCACCCTCAGTCATCATCACTTCGCGTTTGCGAGCCGGCGTGGACTTATCATCCGAGTCATCGGTCGTTGCTTCTGGGGTCGCTGCAGGACTGGCTTCAGCAGGAGTCTCTTCTGAAACCGGTGCATCCGCTTTTCGACGAGTCACAGTCTTCGCGGTCGGAGTTTCAGCCTCAACCGCCGCAACAGCGACCTCTTCCATGGGAGTTTCAACCTCAGCTGCAGCCAACTCTTCGTCTTTTTTTCGACGAATCACTGTCTTCTTTTTAGTGGCCTTCTTCTTCGTCGTCTTTTTGGTCGCCACCCCGTCATTGGCCGTCGCCACTTTTTTAGTGGCTTTTTTCTTAGCCGACGTTTTCTTCTTGGCGACTTTCTTTTTGGTTTTGGCTTTTTTACCAGAACCGGTTTCTTCATCGAGTTTTGTTTTAATCTCGGTGATCAGCTCTGGACTCAATTCCGCCATATGGCTCTTTACCGGCAAGTCCCACTTACGGATCTTGTCCATGAGAGCCAGGGTTTCAATCCCTATTTCTTTTGCAAACTCGTAAACTTTGGGTTGATCCAAGTTTCACTCCCTTTTTATTCTTTGGCCTCTTCTGTTTGAGAATCGGGCACTTCTGTCGTTTCATCAGTAGACTCTGTATTTGTATCTTGTGCAGCCGCTTTGAGCTCTTCCACGGCTTCGTTGGAAATTTCAGCTGTGTCCTCATGGGTTCCAGCTTCATCAATCACAATTTCCTCAGTTTGCTCATCAGTCACTTCGGCAGCATCCGCTTCATCGGCTGTCAATTGAGCCATCTGCGCTTTCAACATTTGCTCAGCCTGTGACTTGGCATCAGAACCAGTCACTTCTCGGGTTTCCGCTTTCGGTGCCGTTGGAATCTCAACGCCTTCATCAACGTATTTTTGCAATAGGTCTTTAGCTTGTTGAATCAGGTTTTGAGCTTTTTCATCATCGTCATATCCAGGAATAGCACGGACTTCTTCAACAGGAGCTTCAGCCAGAGCTTGGAAAGAACCAAAACCACTCTGGAAAATGCTTTGAGCCATAGTTTCTGTCATGCTGGGCATGAGCATGAGATTGAAAATCGACTCGGCGGTTCTCGCTGCTGCATTGGATTCAGACATGATATCAATCTTCCAACCCGTAAGTTTGGCGGCCAAACGCACATTCACACCGCGCTTACCAATGGCCAAGGAAAGTTGGTTATCTGGAACAACGATTTCCATTTCTTTGTTGGCCTCATCCAAAAATACGCGGGATATCTCGGCCGGGGCTAAGGCATTGCAAGCAAAGCGGGTGATATCTTCATCCCACTCAACGATATCAATTTTTTCACCTTTAAGCTCTTGCACAACGTTTTGCACGCGACTCCCCTTCATGCCCACACAAGCGCCCACAGCATCCACTGCAGAGTCTTTACTGTACACTGCAATTTTTGCTCTTTGCCCTGGTTCACGAGCCGCAGCCATAATTTGAACAATACCGTCATAAATTTCTGGAACTTCGATTTCAAAAAGTTTGACCATATAATCGGCGTGAGCTCTGGACATCACGATCTGAGGTCCTCGGGTGGTTTGGCGAACATCAAGAAGGTGACCTTGAATTCGGTCCCCTTGCTTATAAACTTCGCCAGGGATTTGCTCACGGTAAGGAATAATAGCTTCTGTACGCCCCAGGTCGACAACAATAGTGCCTCGCTCGACTCGACGGACAATCCCTGAGGCAATTTCCCCTTTCTGGCTTTCGAATTCGTTGAAGATGATATCCCGCTCAGCATCACGAACTTTTTGCATAATAATTTGTTTAGCCGTTTGAGCAGCAATGCGACCGAGATCAGAACTATCGAGTTTGATACCGATACTATCATGGATTTGCGCATCAGGATCGAGCTCTAAAGCTTGAGTCAAAGGAATTTCAATTTCTTCATCGATAAACTCAACATCAGGGACCACTTCGTTGAATTGATAGAGTTCAACTTCACCAGACTCTTCGTTGTATTGGGCTTCAATGTCTTTGTAGGTTCCATATACTTTACGAGCGGCGACCAACATCCCTTGTTTAACCGCATCGATAATGAGATTTTTATCAATCCCTTTATCTTTACCAACCTGTTCAATCATTCGACTCAGATTAGAGAACACGCTTTCTACAGCCATTTTATCCTTCCTTATCCTTTCGGTTTCTTTTTATTAAAATGCTTCCCATAATCAAAAACCACACGCGCTTTTTGAATTTGATCATAGGGGATGGGGATTTCGAGGGCTTCGCCTTTGCGATCCATGGTCACCACCACTCTGTCTTCATTACTGCTAATAACTCTCGCGGTGAGTTTTTTTCGCTTTCCTTCTTTATCAACCAATTCAGGGCACAAAGTCCCTAATCCACTATTGAGCTGCAAACTCACTTCTTCGCCAACGGCTCTTTGAAAATGCCAATGATGGCGCAGATGCCTTTCCAAGCCAGGTGATGAAACTTCTAGGGTGTAAGAACCACCAGGCACTAAATCTTCAACATCCAAAAGAAGGTCCAAGCTGCGGGAGACTCGGGAACAATCGTCAATGGTGACACCGCCCTCTTCATCTTTATCGATAAAGATGCGAACCACCCGATTATTGCCAGCACCAGAAACCTGCAAGTCATAAAGAAAGCAATTCTCGCGACTAGCGACCTCTTTGACTCGTTCTTCTAGTTGATCCCAGTTTGTACTCATAGTTTTAACCATATATAAAAAAAATAGGCCCCCTAGGGCCTATTTGGTCTCCGAAGATAGCAAATCAGGGGGGCTGAGGCAAGCTTAGAAGCTAGGGGATAGCCCTTAACCCAAGAAAATAACTAAATTTATTTTAAATAGCTGAGAACGAGGGCAGCCCCGCCATCCCGATAGTAACGCGGCCTTGTCCCCTGGAGGGAGAAGCCAAAATCCTCATAAAATTTAATAGCTTGCCAGTTCGACTCATGGACCTCTAGCCACAGCTCCTCACAGCCCTCTTCGCCCATAAGGGCTTTAAGGCAACGTTTCATAAGGCCCTGGCCGCGAAAAGCAGGAGCTGTCTCTAAATAGAGGACCTCTAAAATCCCCTGGCAAACCTGGTAAATGACAAAAGCGGTTAGCTCACCAGCCACCATCAAACCACCGATTTTGTGATGTTGATGCGCATTTACAATCTGCTCCGCTCCCCAGAACTGAGCCGCAGGGGAGGGCCGGCTTTCGCAGTACCGACTGAGGAGTTGGGGCCACTGCTCACTCTGGGAGGAAATGAAGCTCATTATTTCGCCGCCTTGAAGCCTGCAAACCTCTGCACCTTATATTTTCGCTCAAGAACCTCAAACCAATGATTCATTCGCACGTCCAAGTTTTGCTGGATTTTATTGTTGCGGATTTGTGTCCTGACCTCTTCAAAACTTAAGTTGCCATAGCGAATGCGATTTTGCGAATATTCGGACTCCACTTCCGCATCGGATACCGGCAAAACCGAGGCCTTCTTTTTAAACTTATAAAGTCTTTCGGCCTGTAGCCTTCGCTCCACCATTTGCTTCAGTTCAGACTGGGTCACTCCTAAGCGCTGCCAATCCTTGTGACCTGACAATTTTTTTTGAGCATCACCCATGGACTTTTGAATTTGTGAGGAGGCTAATCCCGTGTTGTAAAAAGAGCTCGCCTCGTAATACAAGAGCCACTCGCGAATCACTTTCTCGACCGGGTCATCCACGGGAGTCATCTCCCCTAGAAAACCTAAAACTTTATCAAGATGATTGTGAATTTCCACTTCCCTCGAGGTCACCACGTGATTTTTGACCTTCGCTACGGTGCTGATCAAAACCTGGCCTGCCGGAGCCATAACTGAGGAAAGGAAAAGAAAAAAAAGAAGCCTCATACCCCTTATTGTAAAAAGGGCTTGGATTAATGAGCAATAAAAAACCCTGGCTCACCAGGACCAGGGTTTTAGATTCTGTCATGAATTGGACTCAAAAGAACTAAAAAACGTATTTCGCATTCAGGAGCAGAAGATGATAGTCAATCGCTTCTGGATTGGCGAGCTCCGACTGGGTGGAAAACTTTTGGATAGTCAATGCAGATCGGGAAGCCGGAAGCTCACGCTCATAATCCAAATTGGTCATGTATCTGTACTCAGCACCTAAATAAATATTTTTAGTGAGTCGCACGTCACCATTAACGACCACACCAGCATCGAGTGCATTAGAACCATTGTCTCCGCCATCATAGCTTCTGCGCGTGTATGCAAGAATCACCCCTGCACTAGGGACAAACCAAGAGAACTCCATAAAGTATTTAATGGCGCCCGATCCCTGATACATATCCATGTCTTCTGTTGTGGAGGAGCCCGCAACTTCCGCTTGGTTAAATGCATAGGTAAAGCCAACCTCCGCCACTAAGTTCCAAGGCAGAAACAGACCGGCAGTGATCGCCGTAGCGCCGTTATCAACAAGATTTTCGGCTTGAGGGTAATTTAAAATTCCCCCACCCACACCTAAGAAAAAAGATTTATCGCTACTATCGATTTCAGCACGTGATGGCTTTTTATAAGCTGTGGACGTTGTCGTCATGTTCGATGAAAAACTCTCTTCGACAGGCATAGGTGTGGTGTCGTCTTCCATTAACTTTTGCTGGCGTAGTTTTTCATCCTGCATGCGTGAAATTTCAAGCTGCTCCACCATTTGATCTTCCGTTTGTTGCTCGAGGCGACGGCGCTCACGACGAAATTTATCTGGGCGAGAAGTTTGCTCTAAAGGCTTTGCATTGGGATCACCATAGGGCGCTGTTTCCTCAAGACTGGCTTCCACATCATCCAGGCGAATATCCACAATGGGTGGTTCTTGCTTTTGATTTTTAGTTTTACTGGTTGCCCAAACCGGACTGGAAACCATGGTCACTAGGGTGGCAAAAAATATGATGGAACGAAAAAGCATGACGATCTCCCTTTAAAAAATCCTCTATATGTTGAGCAAAGGGAGTGCCAGAAAGAGGGTCAAGAAGGCCAATGCTCTAAGCGGTTAAAATGAGCGAGAAAACAAACCCTCACCCGTGGCCCCTCTTTTAACGCACCCCCTTCCCAACCGCTAGAGCCCGTGTAATTAATAGACAACCCTGAAATTTTGACTTGAATCCAGGGAATTATTCCTTTAATTTTGCCCCCTTAGCTCAGCTGTCGATCTGGCATTGAGGAGCTAAGTGCAAAAATAAAATGGTACTGTGCCGACGTGGCGGAATTGGTAGACGCGTCGGATTCAAAATCCGATGATGGCAACATTGTGCGAGTTCGAGTCTCGCCGTCGGTACCACTCGTGGAGATGTGATGAACCCAACTTAGTGGCCTCGGATCATCCAGCGAGACCCAGTTTAAGACCCACCCACTAGGCGCGTGG
>JAGQZY010000061.1 GCA_020435205.1 Bdellovibrionales bacterium
AGATGGGATGAAATCTCTTAGAGGTGACTTTCAGATACAGAGCCCCGCAGCGCCTCCCTTGGCTCTTGCAATTGGTAAGTTTGATGGCCTTCATTTGGGCCATAAAAACTTAATTTGGGGCCTTTGTGATGCCGCCAAAGCGAGAGCTCTTGCCCCGTCCATTTTGACTTTCCAGCCCCATCCTGCAGAAGTTCTGATGGAAAGACCCATGCCAAGGCTGCTCACCGATTCCCAGAGTCTAGCTTTACTACAGAAATGGGGAGTGATGGCCCGTTATGTCCAGGAGTTCAACCTGGAGTTTGCTCGCCTTTCTCCTGAAGACTTTTTGCGTCAATATTTATTTAAGGTCTTTAAGCCGAGTTACTTGCTCTGCGGTTACGACTTTTCTTTTGGGAAGGGGGGCGCGGGGGGCTGGGCTTTAGCTGCAGAAGTGGGTAAGGCCTATGATTGTGAAGTGGCGCAGTGGCCTCCGCTGCTATTCAAAGAACGTCCCCTATCCAGTGGTTGGGTGAGAGAGGCTCTGCGCGAGGGCGACATGAACTTAGCAGAGTCCCTTTTGGGGCGGCCCTATTGTCTTTGGGGCGAGGTTGTAAGTGGACAAAAAATTGGGAGAGAACTCGGTTTTCCCACGGCCAATCTGGCCACTCGGCAGTGGTTACCTGGTCGAGGTGTATATGCTGCGACAGCTATTATTGATGGCGAGAGGCACCCAGCTGTAGTGAATATCGGTAACAGGCCCACAATCGATAAGACGACGGATGACTCGGTGGAATGCCACATTATGAAGGGGCAATTTGCTTTATATGGGAAAAGGATTGGAATTGATCTCCTAGAAAAAATCAGAGACGAAAAAAAGTTTGCCGATCGCAACCAGTTGATTGAACATATTCATAGAGATGTGGAGAAAGCGAAAGAGATCTTAAAAGGGAGAGAGTCTCTTGCCAAAAAAAGTCCTTAAAATTTGTTCAATTACCAATTTATTAAAATCCAGTTTGGATTGGAATCCCGTATTAGAGAACCTTAAAAAAGAAATTGAATTTGAGTTCTCGGAAATTGATCAATTAGCCATTGATGACGCCAAAGGTATCCGAGAGGCTATTGAAGGTTTTGACATCATTTTGGTCGATACTTATTTACGTGAAAGATTGAATCGTGTAGTGGCCCACCGTTCTGTGAACAGTCACTTTCTCAACTATTTTGACTTTTTAGAGAGAAAAGAGGGAAAACTTTGGGGCTACTCTCTTTTTAACGAGGTTTTTTACAGGTCGATGTTAGGCGCCATCAAGAATCAGGACTTTAAGGGGCCAGTGATTTTTTTGGGTTGTAGTCCTTTACTGTTACCAGTTATTGATGTTCTAGGCCGCTTTGGTTTTCAAGACTTCGTATTCTTAGATATTGAAAATGACAAAGAAGAAGTAGAAAAATTTTTACAAATGAGTAAAAGTCTTATGGGTGTCCACTTTTCTTCCGTGGACTCAACGGCTTTTATTCAAAGTCAAAAAGAATACTCCCTCTGCTTTGTGGTTAAAAACCATTACAATCAGCAAATTTTAGATGACATGAGCTATTTTCATTTTCTTTCCAATCGCTCCATTGTTTTTGATCTCGCGGGGGCCTCAAACTTCCTTTTTAAAGAAGTGCGAGCTCTTGGAGTCGAGCTAGTCCCTTTTGGGGCCACCTTTTCCATATTTGTTGAGATTTTTAGCAATAAAATCATAAATTTGGGCAAAGAAATGCAAGAAAGAGGACCTCTCTAGACCATAGGCCTGTTAACTTTTCTCGGACATTCTGTAAACTATTATAAGGACAAAATTTTTTCGGAGGACTCCCTTGTCAAAAAATGCACTTGGTAAACTTTTGGTTGATAATCAAGTTATCAACGTAACTCAGCTAGAAAAAGCTAAGAATGAACAGAAAGTCAGTGGCGAAAAACTCACTTCTATTTTACTTCGACAAGGTGCCGTTGACCGCCAAACCATGCGAGAAAAATTGGCGGACATGTACGGCTTTCCTGCTATTGACCTTGATGCCTTCGATTTAGATGCGGATGCTTTAGAGTTGATGTCAGCCGAGCAGTGCTTAAAGCACAATGTGATTCCGGTTTCAAAGGCGGGCTCAAGCCTTGTCGTTGCCTTCTCAGATCCTACAAATATCTTTATAAAAGATGACATCGCCTTTTTGACTCGCTGTAAAATTCAGCCCGTGGTGGCTTTGGAGCAAGAGATCCAAAGAGCCATTGAAAAATATTATGGCCAGGTTCAAGAGAGTGCCGGAGATATTATTTCAGAAATGGAAATGGTTGAGGGTTCTGACTCGGGTTACAACATGTCTAACATTGCTCTTGATGAGAGTAGTGACCCGGTTATTCGTTTCGTTAACACTATGTTACTTGAGGCAATTAAAACGGGAACATCTGATATCCATGTTGAGCCCTATGAAAAATATTTGCGGGTTCGTTTTCGCAAGGACGGCCAACTGGTGGATAAGTATCGACCTCCAGCCCAGATTTCAGCGGCCATAGCTAGTCGCATTAAGGTGATGTCTAGGCTCGATATTACTGAAAAGAGAAAGCCTCAGGACGGTCGTATTAAAATACAAGTCCCAGGTAAGTCAGCTGTTGATTTTCGTGTCAGTGTTCTGCCGACGATTAATGGCGAAAAAGTGGTGATGAGGATTTTGGATAAATCTAATTTGAAACTCGATTTACGCGACTTGGGTTTTGAGGAAGATGAGTTACAAAAGTTTTTGGATGCTATTCATCGGCCTCAAGGCTTAGTGCTTGTCACGGGCCCGACGGGCTCTGGTAAAACCACAACTCTTTATTCTGCGCTTAATGAACTTCACGACGTCACAAAAAATATCAGCACCGCCGAAGATCCCGTGGAATTCAACATCGAGGGGATTAACCAGGTGCAAGTGAATCCAGAAATTGATTTTACTTTTGCTTCAGCACTCCGTTCGTTTCTTCGTCAAGATCCCGATATTGTCCTGGTCGGAGAGATTCGTGATAAAGAAACTGCTGAAATTGCATTTCAGGCGGCCTCTACTGGGCACATGGTTTTGAGCACACTGCACACCAATGACGCCACTAAAACGGTGGATCGCCTCATCAATATGGGAGTGCCCAACTTTTTGGTTACAGCCACGGTGGAATTGATTCTTGCCCAACGTTTGGTGCAAACCATTTGTGAAGCTTGTCGCGTACAAGATCGAGTCACACCAGAGGTCTTGCAAGATCTTGGTGTTCCTGGTGAAGAGATTCACTCCTTCTCTTGCTTCAAAGGGGCTGGCTGCCCTGAGTGCAATGGAACGGGTAAACGTGGACGAATTGCCATTTATGAAGTAATGCCAATGACAGACCAAATTCGTGACGCCATTTTGACCGGCGCAACCCCTCTTGAGTTACGACGAGCTGCGCTTGCCGGAGGAATGACCTCGCTACGACAATCAGGAATCAGAAAAGTGAAAAAGGGCCTTGTTTCAGTACAAGAAGTTCTCACTCGAACCATGAAGGATCCAGTTTATTGATGAACCTCATTCAACTTTTGAAGTTTGCTAGCGAGAAAGGTGCGTCAGATATTCATATTGCCAGCGGTGCCGCCCCAGGTTTGCGCATTGATGGGAAAATTGTTCGCATTAAAGCTGATATTCTTAAATCCGAGGATTCGAGAAAAATTTGCTATTCCGTTCTGAATGACAGTCAAAAGGCAAAATTCGAGCAAACTAAAGAGTTAGATTTTTCTTTTGAAGTCAAGGGTGTGGCTCGCTATCGCGCCAACTATTATTTTTCGAAAAATACGGTGGCTGGTGTTTTTAGGCAGGTCCCCGTTCGGATCCCTGAATTTAATGAGCTGGGTCTGCCGTCTCATGTTTCGGCACTTGCCAACCTACCGAACGGTTTAGTGTTGGTGACGGGGCCAACAGGGTCTGGGAAAACGACGACCATCGCTTCACTTATCAATCGGGTCAATAAGTCTAAATATGGTCATATTATTACCTTAGAAGACCCAATCGAATACATGCACAAACATGACAAATGCATGGTTTCACAAAGGGAAATTGGTGCTGACTCAAGCTCTTATCACCGGGCTTTAAAATCCATTGTTCGGCAAGATCCAGACTATTGCCTCATTGGTGAGCTTAGAGACTTGGAAGCTATTGAGGTCGCACTACAGCTCGCAGAGACGGGACACCTAGTATTTTCTACACTTCACACCAATTCCGCAATTCAAACAATTAATAGAATTGTTTCCGTTTTTCCATCTGAGCAACAAGATCGAATCCGCATGATTTTAAGTTTTACTTTGCAAGCTGTAGTTAGCCAAAAACTTTTGCCCTCTAAAAAAGGAGGGAGGGTGCTCGCTTACGAACTGCTGTTGATGAACTCAGGAGTAAGAAATTTGATTCGCGAGAACAAGCTTCATCAAGTAGAAACAATGATGCAGGTTGGACAGAGTAAATCAGGAATGCTAACCCTCAACCAGAGTTTGTTTAATTTATATAAAGCAGGGCATATAACGAAAGAAGCTGCTCTTCAAAATAGTTTAGATGTTGATGGCCTTATGAATATCTTCCAGAAGGCGGGAGTCTAATGCCCAGTTATAAATTTCAAGCAAAAACCTTCCAGGGAAAGTTGATTGCTGGAAATATTGACGCGGATACCGAAGCCGAAGCTAGGGTAAAAATCCGGGCCCGAAAACTGATCCCTGTAAAAATTGAGCTGGGTGGGGGAGTAAAAGCCTCAGTTATTAAAAAAGCACCATCCCTGGCTCCAGGAGCCAGACCTAAAGATTTACAAGTTTTTACTCGTCAGCTGTCCGTTCTCATTTCATCTGGGGTACCCCTAGTGCAAGCCTTAGAAGTTTTGTCCCAATCTCCTCGAGGAAAAGGGCTTGATTTAGCTTTAAAAAAGATTGTTAGTGATATTTCTGAAGGAAAGCGTCTTGGTGCGGCCTTTGCCGATCACCCGAGAGTGTTTAATCGTTTTTATGTCAATATGTTGATTGCCGGTGAAGAAGGTGGTGTCCTTGATCAAGTCTTGGCTCGCCTTGCAGAGTACATTGAGAAATCTGTAAAACTTCAAGCAAAAATCAAAGGAGCTATGACTTATCCGGTGGTTGTCCTTTTGATTTCTCTTGCTGTGGTGACAGGTCTCCTTGTTTTTGTGATTCCAAAGTTTGTGGAGATTTTTAAGGGATCGAACCAAGAGATTCCTGCTCTTACTCAGTTTGTTATTAACTTGAGTAATAGCTTTGTTGCTAATTGGTATTTCATTTTAGGTGGATTTATCGCAGTCATTGTCGGAATCCGTGCTTATTACCAAACTCCAGAAGGGCGCAAAAAATTTGATCAGTTAATCATTCGAGTGCCAGTCTTTGGAGACTTTGTTGTTAAATCAGGAATGGCAAAGTTTTCTCGAACATTGGCAACACTTCTGAATGCAGGGGTCTCTATTATGGAAGCTCTGGAAATTGCAGCTTATACTTGTGGAAATTCTCTGATTGAAAAAGCGCTTTTAAAGTCAAGAGCTTCCGTAGCCAAAGGAAAGTTACTTTCCCTTCCTCTTTCTCAGGAAAAGTTTATCCCACATATGGTGGTCCAGATGATTGCGGTTGGAGAGCAAACAGGTGCCTTGGATGAAATGCTTAATAAAGTTGCTGATTTTTATGAAGATGAGGTGGACGTGGCTGTATCCAGTATTACCAGTCTTATGGAGCCCTTAATGATTGTCGTTTTAGGTGGAATTGTCGCCTTTTTTGTAGTGGCAATGTACTTACCAATTTTCAACATGGCTGGCGGAGTTTAAAATTGAATCGATCCCTTTCGTTTGATTTTTCAAAAACAGAAGGGCAAGCCCTAGTCGTGCATTCTTTGCGCTTGGCTTTTTTACTCCTTGTTTTTTTCATTATTTTGATTTTTCAATATATGGAAAGTCGGTTTGTTTCCTATCAGGTATTTTTACCTGTTTACTATTTGATTGGCACCTCTTTTGTTTTGCAATTGGTCTACCTCGGTCTATTTAAAAATGTTTATAAAAAGCCATTGATTACAGGTGCACTTTTTTCTATTGAAGCTCTTTATGTGACTGGCTTGATCTACTTTATTGGTGTTCAACAATCCATACTCATTTTTCTTTATTTGGTGAATATCATTTTGTGTGGAGTTCTTTTTCAGAGACGTGGGGCGCTACTTCTAGCGCTATGGACTTCAATATTGTTTTCATTAATTATATCCTTAGACTCTTCTGTTGAAGGGAATTTGACTTATCTTACAGTTGGTGTAAACAACTTGACCTTCTTTACCATAGCCTATCTGTCGGGTTTTTTGAGCGAACAGCTCAATATTATGGGGCAGCAACTCCAAGAAAAATCTCGTGATGTTAGAGCGCTAAAAAATCTCAATGAATTGATTTTAGCGAATATGAACTCTGGTTTGATCACAGTCGATAGTCAGGGTGTTGTTTTGCAGAATAACCCTGCCGCAGCTAAGATTTTAGGCGCAAAGTCTATGAACTTTAGCGGGCAACCTATTGAGTCCGTCTTTCCAAAAATTCGCAGTCACCTCGATCAAAAGCAAGAAAATTCAGTGGATCTAAGCCATCGTCGAGAGGGGGAAAAGCGAATGCTTAGGGTGCAGATGGCTCAACTCAAAGATTCCAAAGGAGAAATTCAGGGGCAAGTGATTTCTTTTCAGGATGAGACCCTATTGCGAAGTTTAGAAAAGAGAGTTCGTCAGAGTGAAAAGATGGCTGCTATTGGCCAGCTGGCAGCTGGCATAGCCCACGAAATTCGAAATCCACTGGCAGGGATCAGCGGTAGTATTCAGCTCATGCAAGCTCAAGATAGTGATTCAGAGGAAAGTGGTAAGCTCATGAATATTGTCACTCGAGAAATCGATCGGTTGAACAACCTGATCACAGAGTTTTTAGATTATGCTCGTCCAGAAGCTCCTTTAGAAGATCGAGTGAATATTGCCAAGCTTATAGAAGAGATTTTAGAGTTTAGTGATCTTGGTAATGCTCAAAAACAGGTCATTAAAGAATGTCATTTTCAGGACAATTTGATCATTCAAGGGAATCGCGACAAGTTAAAACAAGCCTTTCTTAACATAATAGTGAATGCTTATCAGTCTATGGAAGAAAGAGAAAATCCTAGGTTTGAAGTCTCAGTAGACTCCTATGGAGAGGGTTTATTGGTTAAATTCCGCGACAATGGTTGTGGTATTGAAGAGAAAAGTCTTTCTAGAATTTTTGAGCCCTTTCATACTACAAAACACAAGGGGACGGGATTAGGGCTTGCGATCACCCATTCCATTATTGAAAGTCATGGTGCTGAAATCCAAGTAGAGAGCAAGGTTGGTGAAGGTTCTGAATTCAAAATTTACTTCCCCAATGCAACCCATCCTTAAGTAAGAAAGCAGCGCGTCTTAACGCCTTCGTCTTCGTCTGTAGCTTGACGAAGCCCCTTAATGGACTTGCCCAAACTATTAATTCAACAGATGATATAGAGAAAGGGGGCATTCATGAAACCGCGCATTCTTGTTGTTGACGACGAAGAGTCGATCCGCGAGTTCCTGGACATTATGCTTCGTAAAGAAGGCTACGAAGTTACATGTGTCGAAGATGGTCAAAAAGCCATCGATATTTTGGCAAAAAAATCCTTTGATATGGTAATTTCCGATTTGCAAATGCCAAATGTGACAGGAATAGAGCTCCTCCACCATGTAAAAGACCATTATCCAGACTTGGTTTTTATGATGATCACCGCATTTGGCACGACCGAAACAGCGGTGGAAGCAATGAAAATGGGGGCGTACGACTATGTGACAAAGCCCTTCAAACTGGATGAAGTGCGCATCAATATCGCCAATGCCTTGCGCAGCCAGCACCTCGAGTTTGAAAACCGAAGTTTAAAGAAAGAGCTCAATAAAGAATATTCATTTCAAAGCTTGGTCGGGAACTCCCAGGCTATGCATCGCATTTATGATCTAGTCAAGCGAGTTTCAACCACGCCCACGAATGTGTTGATCACTGGTGAGTCTGGAACGGGTAAAGAAATGGTGGCAAAAGCCATTCATTATAATGGCCCTCTTAAAGACAAACCATTTATTACGGTCAATTGTGGTGCTATTCCGGAAAGTTTGATGGAATCAGAGATGTTTGGCCACAAAAAGGGATCCTTCACAGGTGCCGTAGCGGACAAAGCCGGTCTTTTTGAGGTTGCTGATGGGGGAACTCTTTTTCTTGATGAGGTGGGTGAGTTACCTCTGACCATTCAGGTTAAACTTTTACGGGCTATCCAAGAGCGAGTTGTGCGTCGAGTGGGTGCCACAGAGGATTCAGCTGTCAATGTTCGCTTGATCGCTGCAACGAATAGAAATCTAGAAGCTATGGTTGATGATGGTGAGTTTCGTCAGGATCTTTTTTATCGTCTTAATGTGATTCAAATTAAAACGCCTCCACTTCGTGAAAGAAAAGATGATATTGGTCTCCTCGCAAATCACTTTTTGCAAAAGTACAATGATCGTTTGGGTAAGACGGTCAATTCTATTTCTTCTGACGCGCTCGAGGTTTTAAAGAAGTATGACTACCCTGGTAACGTTAGGGAGCTGGAGAATATTATCGAAAGGACAGTTGCTCTAGAGGCAGGTGCCACCATATTGCCAGAAAGCTTACCCCCCTTTGTTAAAACAGTGGGCGGCTCTAGACAGATGGTATCCAGTGAAGGGATTGAGATCACGGATGAGGGTATAGACTTAGATAAAGTCATTGGCCAAATCGAAAAAGAACTGATTATAAAAGCTATTCATGCTGCCAATGGGGTTAAAAAGAAGGCCGCTAAACTTTTAGGAATTACTTTTCGTTCTATGCGCTATCGAGTGGAAAAATATAATTTGGGATCAATATCTGATGAGGAAATGGATGATGATGTCTAGGAGGGACTATGCGTTCAATATTTCTAGCGGGAGCCTTTTTACTACTTGCACAATGTAATATGCACTCCGAGCTAAACCTCCCTCAAATCGAGGACACTGGCTCGCAAAAGGCAAAATGCTCATTCAAGCCACAAAGTAACTGTTGGACTCGTTCACTTGACTTACTTATGGACTGTGTTGGCCCGATCCACCCAGAAGATCACCAGATTTTGTATCCAGATAGAAAGCTTTGCGCCAATCAGTCGGGGCAACACATTATTTTTCACAATCCAGATATTTTTGGGCAGGGAAACTTAAATGCAGAGGCTCGTTTTTCAGTCTATGGATCACTTAAAAAGTGTTTTGAGTTTAAAGGGAACATGCAAAATTTTATTATTTCTTCTAGTGAATTTGGTGACCTTTCTGTATTGACCCTTCCAAGTGGCGAGGTTGAGGTTCAGTGTTTTTTTGACGAGAGCTTTGTCATTCCCAAAGAAGCCGTTGTAAGCGGCTGCCAAGGCTCTGCCACAGCGAGTGAAGCTTTTGTGCCCAAAGGATTGCTTTCCAGTTTTCAAGATGGAGACGTGGGTGGATTTCAGTTTAATTTTTACGGAGTATCTGCAAACCCATTGCCTCTCTTCCAGTGTTATGAAGCTCAGTAGAGGCTAAAGACTTTTGTCTGGTTAAAGTTGAGGTTTTGGTCACAGTCTTGCGATCTCATAGACAGACTTCTCTGACAGGGCCTAAAATAGAGGGATACAGGAGTTGTCCATTGCTTAAGCCGTTGGTAATCATTTTATTTATTTTTTCTATAAGTTCTCCAGCCCCAGCTCAAGATAGTTACCGGGAAAGTATTTTTTCGTCAGGTAGCGATTCAGAAAGCCAAGATGTTGAAAAGGCTCAAATTAAAAAGGCCAGTAGCCAATCAAAGTTTATTGGGACCGACAATGCAGCCGCTCCGGCCTATGATCCTCCAGGAGATGATGCTGCAGTTTCAGAAACGACCACTCCATCGGGAGCTAAATTTACTGGCTTTTCTCAAAGCCAAACTTCGAGGCCAGTGGCTAAACCAACCCCTCGTCCGAGAACGGATCGTGATACAAAAAAGAAGACTCAAGGTGGTGAAAGACAGGGGCAAGCTCCTGGTAATTTTTCTCAGATTAGCAAATCGGTGTCCAGTGCTCCAATTTGGAAATACTTTAAGTCAGTCTTTTCTCAGTGTGCACCTGGTTGCAGTCCCTATGGTGTAGGGACTTGGCGTAAACCTGATGGCAAGAGATCCTGTCACCATAGTGGGAACGCCGTTGATATGGCAGGTTTCTCTTGTGGGGGCAAAAAATATAGCGCTTACACTTCTCGATTCACTCAATTTGTAGCCTGTGTGAGGGGCAAGAAAACTAATGGCAAGTCTTGGAAAGTTCTTCACAGGCAGCAAACTTACGCTAGAGGGACGAAGCACTGCCACAATGGTCCCGGTGTTCGCACCATTTGTCACTGGGATCATGGTCACTTTAGCTTAGGTTGTATTGCCGGTGGCAGAAAATACTGGTAGGGAGAAACCATGAGAATTAAATTTGTTTCATTTATTTGTGCTCTTACTGCCATTTTAGCTATGGCTCGTTGTTCTACGATGCAGCATCAACAACGCAATCCCAACTCTACCTCAGAGCAGGAAAAGGAACTGGGTGTGATTAACAAAGGCAGCGATGTGATCGAAGTGGGTCGCTTTGGAACTGTCTATGTTGATTGGAAGCGCTATAAAGAGGGCGCGCCCCGTTCTGTGGCGATTGAGGTGTCTATCCAATGTAATGGCAGTAAAAACAAAAGCCATTTTTATTCTCAAAGAGTGTGCTTTTATGATGGTTACAACTTTGATGAAAAGGACCCCAATATCCTCATGCTTCATGTTTACATGCAAAAAGAGCCCCTCAAGGAAGATGAGCCAGAGTGCAATGATCCACGAGTGCTTGATGTGGACATGACTCTACAGTGTCCAATTTAAGCCATTAATTGATCGAGCAGGGGTCCTTGTATGGCCACTACCGCTGACTTTGGTAATTGGCCAGGACCATCGGGCCATTGGCTCGTTGGCTTTTGCATATTCTTTGCTGTGCGTGAGCCAGGGTGCTGAACGGATAAAAAGAGAGTTTTGAAGTCTGGAGAAAACCAAGGACCAGTAAACTCTGCATCGACGGGAGCGGAGGCCACCTGGATAGGGTGGCCGGCATGAGCCCCTCCCATGGGGATATAGTATAGACCGTTGTTGCCAAACATTTTATAGTGAGGTTCTTTCATGTCTCCTTCACCAATATCGACGGTCATCCAAAGGTTTCCGTTTTTATCAAAGGTAAAGTTATCTGGGCAGGCAAAGCCAGATTCTAAACCGCCACTCACTAAAGTATCGTAAGAAAAGTCTAGGCTATCAAAATCATTCTTTTCAGAGATTTTAATTACACTCCCGTAGTAATTCTTATTATCAGAGTTATTAGTGAGGGCGATGAGAATATCCCCATTGTATGGGTTGATTTCTATATCCTCCGGCCGATCTTGAGGGGTGGCTCCAACCAATTTACCAGCTAAGTGAGAGTAGGTAAGGACTTCAAGTTGGTTGGAGAACTGTGTTTTAAGGATGGGATTTTTCTCAATATCTAAAGCGAGCCATTTCCCGTTTTTTGTATCCGCAGCGTAGAGTGTGCCGCTTTTAAAATGTAGACCGTCGGATACAAATTTAAAAATAAATCCACCCTTACGATCCTCACCCATGTAAACGACAGTTCTGTTGGATTTTGTGACAACACAGGTAGCTCCTTCGTGGCCAGCCCTACCTAAAAGAACCTGCTTTTCGGCTTTCCCTGTCCATGGATCCACTTCGACGATCCAACCGTAATGCTCAGGGGGATAGTTGAATTTTTTATACCAAGCGACACCGGGGTAACCTTCAAAAATCCGCTTTCCTTTATTCCAGCGAATTTCGCCATAGAACTTATCGTAATTCTCTTCGCTCGTCAGAAAGGTTTTCCAAGGAGTCAATCCACCAGCGCAATTAGCAATAGTACCCATCGCAACATTTTTTCCTTGGATGTTGCGTCCTTGGCTGAAGGGAATTGGTGTTCGACCCGATATCCTGCGGTTCCATTTTGACCCTTTCACCAGTTGCCACTTACTGCCCTTATATTTGATATGGATGATAGAACCGCCTACAGATTTTTGTTCTTCAATCATTTCTGCTCTGCTACGAGTGAGCTGGGAGGTCGGTCGGTTGTGGATAAACTGAGGAATGGTCGATTCGTGATTTACCCACAAAAGCCCCTCATTGGATTTCCCTTCGATAGGCAAAAAACAGGTAAAATCATTATTAAACCCAAAAGTTTCACCCTTATCGTTAATAAGATCTCCCCATTTAGCCACAAGGTCGTAGCGAAGTCCTTTGGTCAGAACGAGGTCATCTGTTCTTAGATGAGGGATGCCCTCAATTTGAGGCTGCCTATTTCTAGGGAGGTTTTGGCAGGCAGATAGGAATCCAGAGGCACTCCCCACTCCTAGGGCACTAGTGACTCCTAAAAATTGCAAGAACTGGCGTCGTTTAACTGAGTTTCCCATAGGGTGATTTTTATTTCTCTTGCGAGGTGAATGCAAGGCCCAATCAGATGCTAACCAAATATTTACAGAACTCCTTTGGTTCCAAAATGGGACGGACTCCATAAATCTCGATTGAGGTCGATCTCATCTCGACGAGGGTCCTTGAGAAGTTTCCAAGTTTTGCAGAAGTCCTAAACACAATTAGAAAATTTGTATCAGATTGATCGAAAATCCATTGAATCTGCAGGAATTTGGTCTTGAAAGCTCAAATAGACAAAAGAAGGGGCCGAATTAAGACTTAGAAAAACAAAGGGGTAAGTATTATGAAAACATTATCAATCTTTTTAGTGACTTTAGTAGCGGCAGCTCCTGCGTGGGGACAATCTCTGGAAGAGGAGCTGATGATCGAAACTGAAACTGCCATTGCAGACTCTGAAGCGGCTTTGCAAGAAGCCAAAGAAGCTGAAAAAATTGCTTCTGAGGAAAAAAAGCGTAGCGATGTTGTGGTTCGAAAAGCCCAGCGAGAGCTCGAAGAAGCTAAACGAGAAGAGGCAAAGGCAAAAAGAGATATTGCTCGTGCCGAGCGTGAACGCACTCGTGCTATTGAAGATGCTGAAAAAGCCAAAGTCGAAGCCGATGAAGCTAAACAGGCCATCCTTCTCGCTAAAGACGAACTTCAAGATATTAATCTAAAATTAGAAGACTCTAAGCGCATGCGCGAAGAGGCTTATGAAAATAAAAAGAAAGTTGAAGATGAAATGCGCGAAGTCACTAAAAACTTGCAAGATCTCAAGAATAAATTGCAAGAGGCTAAGAAAGACGAATTGGCTGCTGTGAAGGCTCTAGGTCGTGCTGAAAGAGGTCTTAAGGATCTAGAAGAAAAAGCAGCTATTTCCTACAAAACAGCTGACAAAGACACATCTATCTTTTTGTCCGCTGTTGCTTCTCATAGAGACACTCTTCGCAAAATTTCTAAGAAACTTGATGAGCTTGAAATTGAGGTGGAAACAGACAAAAACTTCTATGACAAACAACGTCGCCGCCAATTAACTCGCACTCTCGGTTCTACAGTGGCTACCACCAATGGTAAAATTGCTAAGGTAATGACGGAAGGTTGTAATATCCGCAACTTCCCAAGCCTTTCTTCCAAAGTGCTTGGCAAAACGGCAAGAGGAATTGCACTTAAGGTGAAAAAATATAACAACGGGTGGTATTCAGTTGTTTATGATGGTCAGAAAGCATTCATGGGTGCTGGTTGCTTTCAATAAGCGGCTATGAAACCCCATTGTTTTCGCAAAAGCGACCCTTTGTGGTCGCTTTTTTTATTGGACCCTCTCAGCGTTTTCGTTACGCAAATACAGAGTCTGAGTGGGGAAAGCAAATTCCACACCTAACTTTTCAGCTAACCGGTAGATCTCCATATAGATCGCTTGTCGCTCTCGGATTTCTACAGCCCAATCGTCGGTAATAATAAAGAAATACACCATCACTTGTAGGCTAGCTGATGCATAGTCAGAAAAAGCCACATGGTAGTAGTCTTTGCGAGTATGAGGATTATTGGCGATGATTTCCTTGATCCCTGCGATAAATTCTTCCATAAGTTCAGGCTTAGTGTCATAGGTCACATCCAGCTTTGTATAAGTCCTTCGATAGGCTCTCATCCCCATATTGTCTAATTGGGCAGTTGCCATATTAGCGTTGGGGACAGTGATAAGGGAATTATAAAAAGTGCGTATCCGTGTCGACCTAAAGCCAATTTCCTCAACCATTCCTTCAACACCCTCTACTTTAATCCAATCTCCAATTTTAAAGGGCCGATCAATGAGGATGACGACCGAGCCAAATAGATTCGCTGCCGTATCTTTTGCCGCTAGTGCGAATGCCAAGCCCCCTAGTCCAAGCCCGGCCAATAAGGAGAAAACATTGACCCCTAAGTTTTGTAAAATGACAAGAACTCCCATGAGAACGACGAAAATCTTTAAAACTTTTTCCACGAGAGGAACCAATTGGTCATCTAAAGTGGATTCCGTTTTTTGTGCAAATCCACGCAGGTAGCGTGCGAGAACGGTTACCGCTTTGTAGCTAGCCCAGGTGACTCCAATGCCAAAGACAATTTGGATCAACCCATTGATCAACCCAAAGGCAAAACCCTCAAGTTTAAGGTTGATGGCGAGAAAGTACCAAAATACGGCTGCAATGATGAGCCCTGAGGGTTTTTCAATCTCTTGAACGAGTTCCTTTTTCCATGCCAATTTGGGGTGAAAACTAAAACGCACTAAAATAGCAGTAAAAAATTGAAAGAAGAATTTAATCAGAAGCCCAATGATAAATCCCAAAAAAATTCCGAGCCATTGCCAGTTTTTGAGTCGGAGAGTTTCTCTTTTTGACCACTCTGGTAAAAATTTTTCCATCCATGGCTGAACGTAGAGAGCTCCTCCACCAGAACCCTCTATATAGGGCAGATGTTTGACCCGATGATAAAACTTTGAGGCCCTTTTCCAGGTTCCTTCGGTAATCAGCCACTCACCCTCTCGCTCTCCCTGGCGAACGGGGCGGAGCGTGATTTCGCTATTTTTCAGGCGCCAGCGATTATTAGGAAGGCTGGTTTCGTTAGGGATCTTTGAAAAATCAAGGGCAACGACACGATCAATAACCTCTTTTAAAAAGATGGCGGCAAGCTCTTTTTCGCGATGGGATACCACAACGGCCCCATCTTTTTCGGCAAAACAACGAATCGCATCGTCGATTCGACTTTTGAGTTGCGGGTCATTAGTCTCGACACCTTTTTTGTAGTCATTCATCGCGACTATAAAGGTTTCCATGGTGTCACGAGGTGTGTCGGTTTTGACGTAGGCCAGTTCTGAGGACCACAGGAGATTGCAAAAAATTACTAAAATGAGCTTCATAACCACCCCTTGTTTTGAAGAGGTCTAGAATACCAAAGCCGTCTCGATTGTTGAGCAATAACATGGCCTGTCTACGGTCTATTCGCCTTGTGGGTCGTGGTCACCGATGCTAAGTCCTTACTTAGGAGGCTTTATGAAGTTTTTATGCCTGGTTCTTCTCGGAGTGACGATCAGCTGCACCCCCAAGTCTCAAGCCCCACAAGCCTACCGGGAATGGCAACAGAAAAAAGCTGAGGCCTACCGGGAGACATTCTCTAACCCAGCCATTGTGCGCAGCCAATATCTTAAGGATTCTGAAAAAGTCTATTTGGAATCCAATAGTCAGCCGTTGAAGATTTCAAAGGGTGTGTGCAATGGATTCTGCTCGTGGAGTGTCGAATTTAAAGACGGAAAAATCATTTTACAGGGGTTAAATGATTCAAGTCTTAAAGAATACAAACTCGATGAGCCACCATTAAAAGTGAACGAATCTATTTTTTTTGAGGGGGCTAAGGTCGACAAGCATCAGGTGCGAGTCTTTTTTTATGACCTTTCTCAGAAAAACTTAGCAAAAAAGCGGCAAAGATATTTTTTTGATTACCAAAAAAAATGGGTATTCCAAGGCATTTATCATGCTTTCTCTAAGCAAAAAGTAATAAAGTTTGGGCGCTCTGATGGCAGCTCAAAAGACTATCTGGCACTTGGGGAGATCCGATGGAGTGGTGAGGGCGGAGAGCAACAACTGACTCTGTTGCATTTTGATGCCCAAGCCCCTATCCCTGAGGATCAAAGGCAGGTGATGCTGATGTTTCGTGACACCAGTAATGGTAAGCAAACATATGGGGCGGGGCGCTTCTTAGTGGTTGATTTACCAAGTCCACTTAATCAACTCAAGTCGGGGGAATTGGTGACTCTCGACTTTAATTTTGCCTACAATCCCCCTTGTGCGGTCTCTGCGGGATTTCATTGTCCTTTGCCTCAAGACACAATGGATTTTGCAATAGAGGCAGGCGAAAAATATCAGAAACTATGAGTCAAAGATCCGTTCTCATTGCTGGAAGTGAAGGCGCTTTAGGAAAAGCTCTTACTGAGGAGTTTAAAAGCCGTGGCTACAAAGTTGTTGGTATCGATCGCCATAGCCAACCCTTATCAAGTTGTCATTCTTACTATACTATAGATTTTTTGGATAGGGCTTGGTCGAAAAAGCTCGAGCCTCTTGGTGACAGCAAGCTTGATCATATTGTTTGGACTATAGGGGATGGTTGGGTCGGTGATTTTAGAGATCAGGATCCAAAAAAAATAGAAGAGCTCTATCAAATTAATTTTGTTATTCCCTGTTTATTTGCAAAAAAAATGATTTCTTATCTTAATCCTGGGGGAAGCCTTAACTTTGTTGGCTCAGTGACTTCATTTTTGCCCAGTCCAAACTATGTGATTTATGCTTCTAGTAAAAGAGCACTCCATAGTTTTGTGCGTAGTTTTCGTTGGGAATGTCCTCGA
>JAGQZY010000062.1 GCA_020435205.1 Bdellovibrionales bacterium
CTTTTTTGGTAGCTCTACTTTTTGGCCAAAGTTTGTTGGCGGCTCCTGGACCCATTCGCATTTACACTGAAATTTATCATCAAGGTCGGCGGATTTCGACAAATAGTGCTTTAGTGAAGTCTGGCCAAAAGAGCGTGGTGAAGTCAGAGGCCCGCGACACGCGCCGAGGAGCTCAGCACTACAATGTAGAAATTTCCCCGCGAAGCGTGAATCGGAAGGGCCCTATTCACTTATCTTATAATGTTTCCATTAAAGAAAAAAATCATGAAACTCTCAACCATGGGAGCTTTAAGGTTCGTCCCGGAGAGGTGACGGAAATTTCCATTGATCGCGGTCGCACTTTGATAAAGCTAAAGGCGCAAGAGGCGATCTAGTTCGCCTCAGCTTCCTTTTTGACCTTAGCTTGTTCCTGAGTAATTGCTTTCACATCGGCTTTGCCTTTTAAAAAAGAAAAAACCTTGTCTTCAGTGATCTGAAACTCAAGATGAGAGGCTTGGTTTCCTTTCCCGTAAAACTCTTTTACTTTAGCAACATCAAGGCCAGTCTGGTCGGCAAACTCTTGAAACTTCTTTTGTAAATCCTCTTCTGTCGCATCCAGATTGTGATCTTTAGCTAACTTTTGGATCAACAATGCTGAACGAACCATGTAATCTGCGGTATCTTTAAAATCAGTTCCCCATTTTTGCTGATACTCTGCGAAGTCCTGTTCGTTAAAGCCTTGTCCCTGCATGCGGTTGCGGAAGTCTTCAATCAAAGCTCCTTCTTGCTCTTTAACTAGGGCATTAGGAACTTCAAAAGGATTGGCTGCAATCAAGGCTTTAAAAAGGTCAGTTTTTAAATCTTGGTCCACGCGCCGCTGTTCATTTTTCTCCATATCATCACGAACTTGTTTTTTGAAAGCTTCAACATTTTCAAAATCCCCAAGCCCTTTGACAAATTCATCGTTCAACTCAGGCTTTACCTTCTTTTTAATCCCGTGCAGAGTCACCTGAAATTGGACTTTCTGTCCTTTGAGGTTTTCCACATGATAATCTTCGGGGAAACTAAGGTGCAAAGTTTTGCTATCACCTGGCTTGAGGCCAACGAGACCCTCTTCAAACCCAGGGATGAAGGAATTCGATCCAAGCTCAAGGACATGCCCCTGGGCCTCGCCGTTTTCTAAAGGCTCGCCATCAATGAATCCTTTAAAATCAAATTGAGCAAAATCGCCCATTTGAATTTCGCGAACCAGTTTGACATCTTCCATTTTGGAGTGGCTTTCTAAAACTTGCTCGATGGTTTTGTTCACATCCTCATCTTTTATCTCAATTTGCTCTTGTTCCACTTTCAAGCCCGTGAAGTTAGACACCTCCACTTCGGGTTGAACTTCAAAAAGGGCTGTAAAAGTAAAATCCTGGTTTTCACTGGGATTTTGAAAATCAATGTTGGGCATGCCCACGGGGATGACGTCATGCTCTTTGAGGGCAGCAAAATAGGCATTTTGGACTAAATTTTGGGCAACATCTCCAGCAACCTTATCGTGGTACATGCTTCGGATGGTGTCGATCGGTGCCTTCCCCTTGCGGAAGCCTTTAATCTCTACCTGCTTTTGTAAATATTTAAATGCATTTAAAAACTCAGAATTCACTTGGTCTTTAGGAATGTCGACGCTCAACTTCCTTTCCAGACCGGAAAGGGTCTCGATATTTGATTTCATAACTCGCTCCGTTAAAGTCAGTGGAATATAGGGGAAGAAGTGCGTAAAATCAAGGAGTTCAGGCTATTGGCTTTGAATGTAGGAGTGGACCTTGTCTTATAAAAAGCTGATCTTCGTTTCGGGTAAGGGTGGAGTGGGTAAGTCCACAATTTCACTCATCTTGGCGCGAATGCTTCATCAGCAAGGCAAGCGGGTCCTTTTGGTGGAAATGGGTGAGAGAAGCTCAGCGGAGCACTTGGCCGAGCTGAAAGGGGTCTCTGGATATCTGCCTCAGGCCACGCCCCTGGGATTTCAATGGGTTCGCCTCACGGGGCTTGATTGTTTGACCGACTACGTGGGCTCCTATGTAAAAGTTGAAAAAATCGCGAAATCATTCTTTGATAACCCCCTCATTAAAACTTTGATTAATCTGGCTCCTGGCCTAGAGGATCTAGCTATCCTGGGAAAACTCACCAGTGGCATCCGTCACCATGGTCCCGCCTACAACTTTGACCACATAATTATTGATGCTCATAGCACGGGGAGTTTTACCTCCATGTTGCGGGCGCCAAGGGCTTTGGCCAACATGGTATCGATGGGTCCCTTGCATAGCCAAAGCGAAAACATCGACAAGGTTCTCTTTGATGGTGAGCATGCTCAATACTTTTTTGTCAGTTTACTCGAAGATCTTCCCCTAGAGGAGCTCTTGGAAAGTGTGGACGAGTTTCGCAGAGATTTCAAAGTGAAGCCTACTGTGGTTTTGAACAAAGTTCTACCTGAGCTAACTCGTGTGCAGGAGGGGACACCTTGGGCGGCCTTCATTTTAAACTTAAAACACAAACAGCAAGCACGTGTGGGGCCTTTAACAAGTCAATTCCCAGAGGCCAAGGCACAAGGATTCATTGCCGAACCCTTGGCTCAATATCTGCAAAATAAAAAAGGAGATGATTTACGAACTCTTTTCAAAAACTCGTAGGCGAGAACAAGATTTTAACATTTATTGGGACGGGAGGCGTGGGTAAGACCACGGTTTCTGTTGCGGCCTCAATTTATGGTGCCCTCCAAGGGAAAAAGGTAGCGGCCATAACTATTGATCCCTCAAAAAGACTAGCCAGTGCGTTGGGCCTTAAGGAGCGCAGTCAATCGTTACAAAAACTGTCGTCGCCAAACTTTTCACAGGACATGGATGTACTATTTTTGGACACCGAAGTTGCCTTCCAAGAGTTTGTTCGTGAAAACTTGAGTGATGGATATTTTGAGGGGATCTCGAGCAGTAAGATTTATCAACAAATCTCAAAAAATTTAAGGGAAACCCACAATTTTGCGGCACTTTACCAACTTGATAAAGTGCTGCGCCGGGGGGACTATGATTTAGTAGTGCTTGATACTCCTCCTTGCCATCAAGTGATTGATTTTTTTCAAGCTCCGATTCAGCTGCAAAAGTTCTTTACTCGTAAGGACAAAACGAGCTCTTCAAAACTGGTTAGTTGGTTTCAAGAAAAGGGACTCAGTCTTGCTGAAACTGTTTTGAAAAATATTGCTGGTGAAGAGTTTATTCGAGAGGTAGATTATTTTTTTTCTAACATTGGTGAATTGCGCCAGAGCATTGTTGATGTCTCGCAAAATGTGCTTACAAAAATGAATTCTGACGAGAGCCAGTTTGTTTTGATTTGTTCCCCCTCGGCAGACAAATTGGCTGAGGCTCAATACCTTCAGAGCGAGATTACCAAACGACACTATTCGGTGGGTTGGTGTGTGATGAACCGCGCATACCCTCTTGGCCTAGACCTTAGTGGAGAGGCGCCCCATATAGAAGACCCCGAGGAAAGAGCATTATATAATTATTTTAAAGAGAGAAAGGCTGATAGTCAAAAGTCGATGGGCTCCCTTAAAACAGATAGTCTATTTCGAGGGACCCGTTTTGCAATGTTGCCCGAAATGGATATCCAAATGGATGGGCTTGAGGCTTTAGTGGGTTTCTCGAAAAATTTGAAGGACCATTGGTCGGAAGTTTAATGAAAAAAATAATTTTAGGATTCAGTATTATTTTTCTTGTTGCTGGTTGCAGCCTTTTCCCAAAAAAAGAAAAAGTTTACAACATTGATTATCCTCCCGAGCTTCGCAAGGTGAATAAACTTATTGTTAACAAAAAAACTGGCGACGCAAAAATTGAAATCCAAAATTACTTGAACCGCGCGGAAAATATTCATTGGTATGGGCATGCCTATTTTTTAATGGGATTTCTATATGAAGTCGAAGAAAAACCAGAGCTAGCGATTAAGCACTATCGTGAAGCCATTCAACATGCTGCCGCCTATGACAATGTGGTTGAGGCAAGAGCCCTTTACAATTTGTCCTTTGTCTATGAAAGAACAGGGAATTGGCAAAAGTTAGTTTCCACGCTTATTGATTTGCTTGAACGCAGGCAATACTTAGACGTTCTGAGCGGTCAGGTGGAAACACCAGCCCGCTTGGCAGCAGCCTACGCAGTGATTGGTCGAATGGATGAGGCTAAGAAGTTTCACAAACAGGCGCGGGAAAATTATGAGAACATGGTTCGTCAAATGCGATTCCACTCCTCTCGTTCGGATCTGAGCAAAGCGCTTTACTATTTGGGGTTGTCTGTCTTTCCGAGAGAGAAAGAGAACTTTTCGGATTTGAAAACGAAATTAAGTCTTGGTCAAAAATATTTATTGGCTTCCGTCGAGTCTGCAAAAGGGGGCTGGGCTGACCGGGCGGCGCAGAGTTTAGAGGACAATTACCAAAGACTCTGGGCATTCATTCAGGACTATCAGAAAAAGGGTCTTAGCCATGATCCGATGGCTAAAATGAAGCAAAAGCAGATGGACCAACTGGTTATGGCCTCCGATTTTTATGACTTGGTGCTCGCACTGCGCTCAGATGAGTTTCCCATGGGAAACGTTAACTTAGCTGCCAAAGAGGTCATGGATGGAAGCCAAAAGTGGCTTGCTCGCATTGAGAATTTTGCTAACTCTTTACAGCTTGGGCCAGAGACGATAAGAACTCATCCTGTGAAACAGCGGCGCCTCATGCGTTATGTAGACGAGCCCAAAAAGCCAGTTCGAGTGAATAAGGAATCTACGGCTTTGCAAGAAACCAGTGTTAAGATGGAAAAGACCAAATCGGAAAGCAAAAAGGATTCTTCTACGGACAAAGGTGCTGAGACCCCATTGCCGGAGAAGGATCCCAATCTATGAGCCCATTTGAAAAATTATTGCTAGGTTTTTTTTCTCCATTTCATGGTTTGAGACTTATTTTTGGCTCTAAGAAAAAGTTAGTTTTGTCGCTCATTCCTTTTGTCTTGGGGCTCCTATTTATATTTGCTGGCTTTGGTTGGGCTTATGCCTACTTAGGCGGAGTGGTGCAGGGGTGGCTTTCACAGTATGAAGCCGCTCTCGGTTTTTTATTTGCTCTCATCTCTGGCATTGCCATGGTGTTCACTTGGCTTGCCGCCTTCACGCTCTTCTTTCTTGCCGCCTATGCTGTGGTTTCCTTAGTGGGTGGACCCTTTTACTCATTATTGGCAGAGGACACCTTTCGCACGGAATCGGATCAGAAAAAAAGGGGAAGCAGTGTTCGGTTGATGATGACGATGTTTTTATTATCTCTGGTTAAAATTTCAATTTTTTTGGTTGTTGGTATTCTCTTTTTTATCATGTCTTTTATCCCGGTGTTAAACTTAGTTTCTTCTTATTTTGTTTTAATGGTGGTCGCCTTTGATTGTTCTGACTATGCCTTTGAGGTTGATTTCTTAACCTTAAGGCAAAGATTTGGTTTTTTCTTTAAGCACTTTTGGGAGTACTCTGGATTTGCTGGTGCCATCCTTATGACGACATTGCTGCCGGGCTCCTTTTTTGTACTTTTGCCAGCCTTTATATGTGGCGCCAGCCAGCTATACTTGCGAATGCGGGACCAAAAATTGGTGGATAGGGCATAAATTTCTACCCTGGAATGGGGGACTCTGGTAAGTCTGGGGCTTATGAAAGAACGACTTCACCATAAAATGCTCGATCGCTGTGAAACCCTTATTGAGTGGTATGAACATAAGCTTGATGGGGAATTTATTCCTTTTTATTCGAGCTATGATGTCCGCGATGCCGGTTTTAAAATTGGAAACGTAGATGGGAACATCTTCCCGGCAGGATTTAATAATATTTGCCAGGTCGACAAAGAGTCTGCGCCAGAAATCGCAACAGATTTTTTAGAATACACATTTCCCTCTTGTAAGAAGATTTTGCTGCTTACAGAAGACCATCTTAAAAATTTATACTACTGGGAAAACGTGATCGCTATTTGTGACATGCTCACTGAAGCGGGTTATGATGTGAGAGCTGGAATGCTTTCCTCTGAAATTGGTGAGGGCCAGACTTTACAATCTTTCAGTGGCAAAGATATCTTTATTGCCAGAGTCTATTCAGAATCTGGGCAATTGATGCTGAAAGATTTTGTTCCTGATTTAGTCATTAGCAACAATGACTTTTCAAATCCTTATGACGACGTGGATTTTTCAAAAACGCTAATGACACCTTTGCGTGAATTAGGCTGGTACCAACGTAAAAAAAATGCCTATTTTCAAAACTATAATGCTCTCGTAGAAGAGTTTGCAGAGATCATTGAAGAAGACCCATGGTTGTTCCAGGTGCAAACCGAACTCTTTCAATCCTTTGATATTAAAGATGATGGCAGTCGTGAAAAACTGGCTCAACGGAGTCAAGAGATCATTGATGAAATTGGAGAAAAGTATAAACAGCATCAGGTCAATGAATCGCCATACGTTTTTATTAAGAATAATTCGGGGACTTATGGTTTGGGCGTCGTTGAGGCCTATAGTGGTGAAGACATTATGGGGTGGAACTACAAATCAAAAAAGAAGATGAAGGCAGCCAAAGGTGGCGGTGGTATCTCGCAAGTCATTATCCAAGAGGGGATTCCTTCCAGCTTGCAAGAAGGGGGAGCCACTGCTGAACCCGTTTTGTATATGATTGGTAAAGAGCTTGTTGGAGGGTTCTTGCGGACCCACGAGGGTAAAGATGCCAAGCAATCCCTAAATAGTCCAGGCGCTGTATATAAGAGGCTTTGTCTTAGTGATTTAAAAGTGAGAGCCGAGGGTTGCCCTCTTGAAAATGTCTATGGGTGGATTGCCAAGATTGGACTCCTTTCCATCACCCAAGAGGCTCAGGCCTTTAAAAAATAGGGGTTTATCCATTTAAAATGGATGGATATTTCCCATATTGAGACCCGCCAATGTTCTATCCAAAAATATAAGTCAAAACCTCCCCATTTTATCCCAATATAAAGTTATCGAGGGGGAACTATGGAGCGAACTTTTAAGGAAATCATTGCCGTTTTGACTTGGACAGCCTTCCTCCTACTGTTTCAGAACTGCCAAGGGACCGGTTTTGTCAGTAAAAAAGGTGAGGCGACCAATCCCTCGGCGGAAGTCTTCGCGCAAATGGGACAAAGCCTTGAGGGGGCAGAGGACTCTAGCAAGGAATCTGTTACTGATGCCCCCAGCGAGGGTAGCTCTATTAGCGAGCAACCGCAAAAGCGACAAGAGGACTATTTTTCCTCTTTAGAAATAAGCAACGTTCTTAATTTTGGAGCCGTGGGCGATGGTGCCACCGATGATTCCGTAGCTTTTCAGCGAGCCATTGATGCATCCTCGGTATTGTTCGTACCTGGCAACAAAATTTATCGAATGGAATCGGCTCTGCGAATCAATAAGCCCATCAAAATATTTTCTGACAATACAGCCCAACTTAAAATGGTTGGCTCCGCCAGCTCTATTTA
Organism: Bdellovibrionales bacterium; assembly: GCA_020435205.1. Lineage (GTDB taxonomy): Bacteria > Bdellovibrionota > Bdellovibrionia > Bdellovibrionales > JAGQZY01 > JAGQZY01. The sequence goes on from JAGQZY010000062.1 coordinate 7,487, forward strand.
CCTTCACTCCTCTGATATTGAAATGACAGGATTTAAAGTAGATGCTTCACAAAATAACCAATCGTGTATCTTTCATTTGCAAAACGACAATGTAGGCTATTGGCTACGCGATATCAGAATTTCACATATAGAAGCCTACAACGCCCACTGTTTTTTAAAAGATATATACGGTGTTCAGGCGAATAGCTTTGATCATACCTATGTCGGGATTTATATTAATGACATTGTCTCCAGCCACGTTCGTGGGCCACAAATTTCAATGAATGGCGGGTGGGCGTTTATTTTCTTAAAAAACATTTCTATCCCTTCCACCTCTCAAGTCTTTAATAGTCCCTATGTGTCGCTTAAAAATAATGCCGGCGCCATGATTGAAAATATTAAAATTGTTGGATCTGGACAAGCCGGTCAGACGATCAATCATGGGCTTCATTTTGAGAGCTCGGCAGCTATATGGCTCACCGATATCAATATTGAAAAAGTTGCTGGATATGGAATTTACGGAGATTCCATCTATGGTTTCTACCTTCGAGATACATCCTCCAGATACAATGGTTTGGGAGGCTACCTTGTAGCCAACAGTCAATTCGTGCAAGGGGCCAATGTCCTTTCACAGAATTATGTCAATGGAGTATGGTTTTCTCGTTTAGGGATGTACTTAAAAAACTCAACCTCCGTGCAAATGCAATGGGTGGACATGTCCGGGACCAATGGTTCTGGTTTGATTTTAGAAAATGTGACTAATAGTAGCTTTTCTTATCTTCAAGCCGCAAACAATGGTGGCTATGGTATTCTCAGTTCCGGAAACAATAATGTGAATGTGTGGGATCATAATATTGTCGGTAACCTCACCAATCAAACCACAGGTGTCGGTGTCAATTATTACACTTCTGGTCAGCAGCCACTCATTTTAAGTTTTAAAACGCCCGAGACGCATCTTTTTCAAAATGAGGTGGCTGGAAGCTTTGCTCTCCTCAACGGGAATTTTGTATCTGTTGCCGATTTTGGCGCTATTGGTGATGGGGTTACTGATGACTCTGCGGCCTTTCAAAAAGCTGTCGACTCTGGAGTTCCCATTTACGTGCCTTATCGAAGTGGTGGATATCGTTTGAGTCATGAGATTCGCATTCAGAATCCCACTCAAATAATAGGTCTAGGCAAAGTCATGCTTCACTGTGAGTCTCGCATTCCCTTTTCCATAGAGTCTTCAAATGTGAAAATGAGTGGTTTTTTCCTAAAAAATCGATCGTCTTTTGGCGCGGATTCAGTAGCTCTGCACTTGAATGCCTCAAACAAATCTATTAAAAATATTGAATTGGGGGAGCTTCATCTTGAGTCCTTTGGCTATGGTGTGAGCAACCTTTCTGCAGCAGCCAACGAAATCAGTCATTTGAAAGTCAACTTTCTCAGTGTGTTGTCGCCTAAAAACTCTAGCCTTCATTTAACAAATATCAAAGATTCAAGCCTCAATAAAATTTTTGTCGACCAAGGAAAGGTTGGCCAAATTGACTTTAAAGCCATTGTCATTTTTCAGTCAGAAAATGTTTTCATCAATGAATCTACGGTGGTGGGCTTTGGAAATTCTGGAACTTCACTTTATGCCCAGTCGCTGTTCGTGGGGCAGTCAAAAGATATTTTTATTAATCGCTATATGGCCGACACTGTTCACTCTGATGGTATTGGGATCGATTCGTCCTCCAGAGTATGGTTGTCGGAGTCAGTTTCCTCACTCACGGAAAGAGTTCCACTTTTGATTACGAGTTCTAGCCAAGTTTACGGACTCAATGTCCTTTTAGGTGGGCGCAAGGGATATGGGTCGTCAAGTTTTCGTGAGCAAGCAAACATGCCGGGTGCCTATTTCGTAAACTCCAACACGGCTGCCTTTGCGAACCTTTTGACCTATAGTCTTACTGGTTCAGTGGCTGAGTATAACAATAGCTCAGCCATCCTTTTTCAGAACCACATTCAAGGCCACTAAAGATGGGTTTAGGTTCTATTTGTGGTTTTTTGCGAGTTGAACAAAAGTTCTCACCATAGCGCCGCTGGCTCCTTTTTTCGGAGCGTATTCTAGGCGATTACCCGCATGCCAGGCGGTTCCAGCCACGTCACAGTGGACCCACGGGATTCCTTTCTCCACAAAGCTTTCTAAAAATGCCGCGGCGGTTGCGCTCCCTGCCTGACGGTTAGGGGCCAGGTTGGTCAGGTCGGCATAAAACCCAACCATATCTTTAGTGTGGTAATCGGTGAGCGGCATTTGCCAAACCCATTCGCCACAATCATCGGCAGCTTTATTCATTGTATCCCGCATTTTGTTATCGCGAGTGTAAAAACCCGTATGGGTGTTACCAAGGGCAATCACCATAGCGCCGGTTAATGTTGCGGCATCTACGATCCAGGCGGGCTTCTTTTCACTAGCATAGCAAAGTGCATCGGCAAGAATCAGTCGTCCCTCTGCATCGGTGTTATTAATCTCAATACTTTTGCCGTTGCGTGCTTTGCGTATATCACCCGGTTTATTGGCGGCTGGCCCCGGCATATTTTCACTGGCTGGGACAAAAGCAATGGCATTCACTTTGAGTTTTAATCTTGCGATAGTGGCCATGGCGCCGATCACAGCACCGCCTCCGCACATATCAAATTTCATTTCTTCCATGCCGGCAGAGGGCTTAATGCTAATACCGCCACAATCGAAAGTGAGACCTTTGCCCACAAAACAAATGGGTTTTTTTGAAGCCGCAGCCCCTTTATATTCCATGATGATAAAGCGGGGTTCTTCGGCACTCCCGTTAGAAACACCAATTAAGGAGTCCATCTTTTCTTTGGCGATGCGCGCCTTATCCCAGACCGTGACCTTCATTTTTGTTCCCTTGGCTGATTTTTTGGCTTCTTCTGCCAATTGGGTCGGAGTCATGAAGTTGCCCGGGCAATCCCCAAGCCAACGAGTGAGGTTCACCCCTTCGGCAACGATCTTTCCTTCTTCCATGGATTTTTTAAGCTTTGCGTTGGTTGCGTTTGTGTTGAAGTTCAGTTTGAGATCGTAGTCCATGGGTTTGGCTTTAAAAGTTTCAAAGCGGTAAGCGCTCATCTCAAAGCCTTCGGTCAGCGCCTGAACAGCATGGGCTTTATCCTTCATGGGAACGGCAGCCAAAGAGAGGCTTGCCGAGGTGACTTTTTCAGCTTGTAGTCTTTTATAAATGAAGCCCGTGAGCTGGCGCAATTGTTCGGCACTTAAGTTTCCACCCTCTCCAGTGCCGACCAATAGTTGATGGCTGTCACCACTAGGTAAGCGATAGAAAAAAACTTCACCAAAACTCACCTTATCGTCGGTCTTGGCTTTCGCTTTTTGAATATCGCTTTTAGCCATAGGGGAGGCGCAGGAACAAAAGTGAAATTTATTTCCCTTTTTTGAGAAAAAGTGAATGGAACATTGAGCTTGTGTTTTAGAATTCAATTGAAAATCCATGGTCGACCTCCGTTGGCAGTGGGGACATTCGTCCTGCTCGCTAGGATTATAGAGCGCGTTAAACCCCTACCATAGGTCCAGGTCCATGAGAAGTGCTTTTCGCTCAAGTCTTGGCGGTAAAATCCCGATCCTATCTTGTCAAACTCTTGAAAAGACACATACTGTGTTTGCGACATTTTGCCTGAGGAGAGCCATGAGCACATTAGTTCCCATAGTGATTGAACAGACAGCCCGCGGGGAGAGAAGTTACGATATTTACTCTCGCCTTTTGAAAGATCGCATCATTTTATTAGGAACACCTATCAATAGTGCTGTAGCCAACAATGTGATTGCCCAGATGTTGTTTTTAGAGGCGGATAATCCGGATAAAGATATTCAACTTTATATCAATTCCCCTGGTGGTAGTGTGACTGATGGCATGGGTATTTACGATATCATGCAATTTGTAAAATGTGATGTGGCCACCACTTGTATTGGCATGGCCGCCAGTATGGGCTCCCTCTTGTTGACGGCAGGGTCTCCCGGGAAGCGCTATGTCCTCCCCCATGCCCGTGTGATGATCCACCAGCCTTTAATTGCGGGTGGGCTTGCCGGACAGGCCAGTGATATTGAGATCCATGCTCGCGAATTAATCAAAACCAAAGAGCAGCTCACTAAAATTTATGAGCAGCACACTGGTCAAAAATATGATGTCCTCGAGAAGGCCATGGATCGCGATAATTTTATGGACGCAGGTCAAGCTAAAGAATTCGGACTTGTTGATCATGTGGTAGAATTTAGAAAGCAAAAACCCAGTGCTAAGGAATAAGAATGAGTCGTAGAGAAGGTTCGTCGTCATTGTTGAGATGTAGTTTTTGTGGAAAGAGCCAAAATGAGGTAAAAAAGCTCATTGCGGGTCCTGGCGTTTATATCTGTGATGAGTGTATCGATTTGTGTACAGATATCATCGAAGAGGAAAAAGAGCGCGAGGAAAGCACAAGCACCAAAGCTTTTAAAGTTCCAAAACCTAAAGAAATTAAGGACCATCTTGATGAGTATGTGATTGGTCAGGATAGTGCCAAAAAGTCATTGGCCGTTGCCGTTCACAACCACTATAAGCGGATCAACTCCACCAAAAAGAAAGATGACATTGAAATTGCAAAAAGTAACATCCTTCTGATTGGGCCTACGGGTTCAGGAAAAACCTACCTTGCGCAAACCATTGCCAAAATTTTAAATGTCCCTTTTGCCATGGCTGATGCGACGGCCCTGACCGAAGCCGGTTATGTGGGTGAAGACGTAGAAAATGTGGTCCTGAACCTTTTGCAAGCCGCTGACTACGACGTGGAGAAGTGCCAAAGAGGTGTCATTTATATTGATGAAATTGATAAAATCACCAGAAAGTCTGAAAATCCATCCATCACCCGTGATGTCAGTGGTGAGGGTGTGCAGCAGGCATTGTTGAAAATCCTAGAGGGTACAGTTGCAAACCTCCCCCCTAAGGGTGGTCGTAAGCATCCCCAACAGGAGTTCATCCAGGTGGATACTTCAAATATCTTGTTTATTTGTGGTGGTGCCTTTGTTGGGCTTGAAAAGTTGGTTGAGTCTCGCCTCAGCAATAAGTCCCTTGGGATTACAGCTGACATTAAATCCTCAAAAGAAAAAGAAGACTCAGGTGAAACCAGTCTCCGGCATTTGCAGCCGACGGATTTGGCTCGCTTTGGCCTTATCCCCGAGTTTATTGGTCGCCTGCCAGTCATTTCGGTCCTGGACCAGCTTGAGGAGCATGCATTGGTCGATATCTTGGTCAAGCCTAAAAATGCGCTGATCAAGCAATACCAGAAGCTATTTCAGTATGAAAATGTTGAATTAAAGTTTACCGACGAAGCATTAAAAGAGATTGCTAAGCAGGCCCTGGACAGAAAGACAGGGGCTCGCGGGTTGAGAGGTGTCATTGAAGACTCGATGCTTAATATCATGTATGAAATCCCTTCCATCCCGAATGTAAAAGAATGTATAATAAATGAGAAGGTTATCCGCAAACAGGCGGAGCCACAATTGGTCTACGGGACAGAGGCCAGCAAGAAGACGGCATCTAAAGAAAAAGGCACCGGTTCAGCAGAGAGCGCATAAGTTAACGTCCTGGAGATCATAACCTGTTGGAGGGATCTATGAGCCAGGACAATTCTAAAACAGCAGAACTACCATTATTACCCCTGCGAGATCTCATCATTTTTCCCCATATGATGATGCCTCTTTTCGTTGGTCGCGAAAAAAGTATTAATGCACTTGAAGATGCAATGACAAAACAAACAGACATTGTTCTGGTTGCACAAAGAGACGCGAAAACCAATACCCCAACAGTTGAGGATATCTACAAAATCGGGACAGTTGGGTCGATTATTCAACTCCTCCGTCTTCCTGATGGCACAGTGAAAGTGCTGATTGAAGGCAAGCGTCGTGTGCAGGTGAATAAATTTCTTGATGAAGAAGCTTTTTATAAAGTGGACGTGACTTATTTAGACGAGGAAATCACGGATGACCTCGAAGCCCAAGCATTGATTCGATCGATTAAAACGACCTTTGAAAAATATGTGAAACTCAATAAACGTATTCCTCCAGAGATCCTTATGAGGGTTTCTAGTATTGATAGCGCTGGTGAGCTGGCCGATATTATTGTGGCTCAACTCAACCTTAAGATTGAAGATAAGCAAAGATTGCTAGAGGTTTTCCAGCCGATTAAGCGTTTGGAAGAGCTTCTTAATCTTATGACAGGCGAAATTGAGATCCTTGAAGTGGAGAAGAAGATCCGCTCGCGGGTGAAGCGGCAAATGGAAAAGTCGCAAAAAGAGTACTACCTTAACGAGCAAATGCAAGCCATTCAAAAAGAGCTTGGCGAAAAAGATGATTATCAAAATGAGCTCATGGAACTAGAGGAAAAAGCTCGCAAAAAGAAGATGACTAAAGAAGCTCGCGAAAAGGTGGCCAAAGAAATCAAAAAGCTTAAGATGATGTCGCCCATGAGTGCGGAAGCTACTGTGGTTAGAAACTATATTGACTGGGTGTTGGCTTTGCCTTGGCAGAACTACAGTGAAGAGCGCAAAGATCTCGAGTATGCACAGCAAGTTCTTGATGAAGACCATTGGGGTCTTGAAAAAGTGAAGGAGCGCATCTTAGAGCACATCGCTGTTCGCTGTTTGAGCGATGAAATTAAAGGTCCCATCCTTTGTTTAGTGGGCCCTCCAGGCGTTGGTAAAACCTCCCTAGCAAAATCGGTTGCTAAGGCGCTAAATCGTAACTTTGCCCGTATTTCTTTAGGTGGTGTGCGCGATGAGGCAGAGATTCGTGGTCACCGTAGAACCTATGTAGGGGCGATGCCAGGTAAGATCCTGCAAGCTCTTCGTAAAGTCGACAAAGGCAATCCACTATTGCTTCTTGATGAAATTGATAAAATGAGTAGTGATTTTAAAGGGGATCCCTCTTCAGCCATGCTTGAAGTTTTAGATCCTGAGCAAAACGCCACCTTTCAAGATCACTATCTTGAGTTAGAATATGATTTATCTAAAGTGATGTTCTTTACGACAGCCAACTCGCTGTATTCCATTCCGCGACCGCTTTTGGATCGTATGGAGGTGATCAGTCTTGAGGGCTATATTGAAAGTGAAAAGTTCAATATCGCTAAAAAGTATTTAGTGCCTAAACAATTGAAGTCCCATGGTCTGATAGACCGAAATGTGACATTTACCGACGGTACGCTTCGTGATCTTATTCGTTATTACACGCGTGAAGCGGGAGTCAGAAACCTGGAGCGACAAATTGGTAATGTTTGTCGAAAACTCGCCAAGGAAATCATTCGTGACGAGGAGATTGCAAGACATAAAGCGGACACAGGCAAAAAGAAGAAGGCCACTCGCGCGCAAGTGAAGACTGTCGGTCGTCGTAAGGCTCATAATATCACCAGCAAAAAGTTGGTGGAGCTCTTGGGCCCACATAAATTCAGGCACAGTAAAGTTGAGGCTGACAACGAAATTGGTTTGACCAATGGGATGGCCTACACCGAAGTGGGAGGGGATCTTCTTGCTATCGAGGCTACTGTAGTTCCAGGAAGAGGTAAGTTTACTATCACGGGTCAGCTTGGGGATGTGATGAAGGAGTCTTGTACAGCGGCTCTGAGTTACGTGCGTTCCCGTGGACCACTTTTTGGCCTGGACAAAGATTTCTTTTTTAACATTGATACCCATATTCACGTTCCAGAGGGAGCCACTCCCAAAGATGGTCCATCAGCGGGATGTGCAATCACAACAAGTATTGTGTCAGCGGTTACTAAAATTCCGGTGAAAAGTACTGTGGCGATGACCGGTGAGATCACCCTTCGTGGTCGGGTCCTTGCTATTGGGGGCTTGAAAGAAAAGGTGCTTGCGGCCCATCGGGGTGGCATCAAAACCATTATTGCGCCCAAGGAAAATGAGAAAGATTTTAAAGATATTCCGGAAGAGGTTCTTAAGGAGCTCAAAATTGTTTTGGTTGATCATGTCGACCAAGTTTTAATCCATGCTCTGGATATTAAAAATGCCAAGGAGCTTTTCAAAGCCCGTCGCGATACCAATTTGGGTTTAAGGGCCAAGTACACAGGCCACTCCTTTTACCATTAATCCACAGGCCTAAGGCGCCCGTTTAGGGTGCCTTAGGGGAATGCAAAGTCATCGGAGGTCAGCGCCAGGAAATAGACCTCCACAGCCCCTTTCCTAGGACACCGTCCCCTTTTTACCACAGGATCCACCCAGTCATTTTAGCCACTTAATGCGACGCATGATTTAGACTTTTTAAGAAGTTGAAATTTTTACCCGTATCAGAGAGTATGCCCATGGATTCGTCATGGGGTGGGATTATGAGTATCCAGGAAAATGATACTATTTTAAATATGGTCCGGCTGTTGTCGGAACGGGGGGATTTCCTAGAAGTTGTTAAGACTCTTGAGGACTATCAACCCCAATTCTATAACAAAGACGCTAAAACATTTTTAGAATGTTCGAACTATATGCTGCGTGCTTACGCTGAGCTGCAAGAGGGTGAAAAAATCATCAAGCTCCGTAACCAGCTCAATCAATGGTCTTCGGAACATGGTGAGTTCATTCCTAGAACTTATTATACGTTGGCTCTTTGTGAGTCGCAAAGTGGTCACTATGACCAGGCCTTAGAGTATTGCCGCAAGTCCTTAAGTTTGGCTTTAGAGACCAACAATAAAGAAGATATTTGTTATGCGATCACTGGCCTTGCCATTGCTTATTATCAATTGGGTCGCTTGCAAGAAGCCTTAAAAGAGATTTACAACTTGCAGATCTTTTTTGATGCCCTCCAGCTGCCAAAGCTTCAATTGACGGCCAACATGGTGAATGCCCATATCTATAGAAAACTGGGCAAATACCCTCAAGCTCTTGAATCCCTATGGAATTGCTATGAAATGATCAAAGACGACAAAGATCTTTACTCTCATTTCACATTACTTTACGGCCTTGGCTTAACCTACAAAGAAAGTGGTGACCTTGAGAAAGCTCGTACCTATCTTGAGCTTGGTATTCGATCCATTGACAGTAAAAATATGAAGAGACTTTATTCTTTGATCCAAGAACTTCTTCTCGAGGTGCAGAGATCAAGCAAAAGTCCATATGATATGATTTACGATGTGCACACTCATTCTGTGACGGAGAAGACGAAGGGTAAAATCGATTTCAAGAACCAATTTATCCTGCTTGAAATGCTAAAACTCTTTTTAGCACATCCCGGTCGCGTTTTTTCAAAAGAAGAGCTGATTGAAACCATTTGGAAACAAAATTATAACCCATCAGTTCACGACAATAAGATATACGTAACAATTAAAAGATTAAGAAAAGTGATCGAACCT
>JAGQZY010000063.1 GCA_020435205.1 Bdellovibrionales bacterium
AAAAGAACGACCGGATGCGCTGATCCCGACTCTAGGAGGGCAGACGGCCTTGAACCTGGGTTTGCAATTAGCGCGAGACGGAGTGTTGAGGAAGTTGAACATTGAAATGATTGGTGCGACTCCGGAAGTGATTGAGTCGGCGGAAGATCGGGAAAAATTTAATAATATTTTAAAGAATGTCGGAGCTCGGTTCACGCGTAGTAAAATGGTCCGCACTTTTAAAGAGGGATTAGAAGCTGCCGATGATATTGGGTTTCCCATCATTTTGCGCCCCAACTACACCTTGGGTGGTGGAGGTGGTGGTGTCGCCTATTCAAAAGAAGAATATGCATCCATGCTGGGTCGAGCTTTGAGCGAAAGCCCAAGCTCGGAAGTCCTTGTGGAAGAGAGCATTTTTGGATGGAAAGAGTTTGAACTTGAGATCATGCGCGACAGTGCGGGTACATTTGTAGTGATCTGTAGCATTGAAAACTTTGATCCTTGTGGGGTGCACACGGGGGATTCCATCACAGTCGCTCCTCAGCAGACTTTGAGCGAAAGCGAATATCAAGAGATGCGTGATGAGGCTCGCAAGATTCTCGATGCGGTGGGCTTGGAGTGCGGCGGCGCAAACATCCAGTTTGCTGTGAACCCAAAGAATAAAAGAAGGGTTGTGATTGAGATGAACCCTAGAGTGAGTCGGTCATCAGCCTTGGCCAGTAAAGCCACGGGATTCCCTATCGCTAAGATCGCAGCCTTACTTGCTATTGGTTACCGTCTCGATGAAATTCAAAATGATATTACCAAAACAACGCCATCTTGTTATGAACCGGCACTAGATTACGTCGTCACTAAGATTCCAAGATTTGCTTTTGAAAAATTCACTGGATCCAAGGATCAACTTTCCACTCAGATGAAAAGTGTCGGAGAGGTGATGAGTATAGGTCGAACTTTTCAAGAAAGTTTCCAGAAGGCATTGTCTTCCCTTGAATTTATCGACGGGTTTGAAAAAGTAGAGTTTGATGGTCGTCAGCTGGCTTACCCGAGCAGTCGACGCATTTTACAGATTGCGCAAGCCTTTCGTGAAGGCAAGAGCTTCGATGAAATTCAAAATTTAACTATGATCACGCCCTGGTTCCTTGAGCAGATTGAGGACATTATTAAAACCGAAAATGAACTCACCAAACAGGACTTGAATCAGGACCTGATGACCAAGGCCAAGCGCAAGGGTTTTTCAGATGCTATGATTGCAAAACTGAAGGGGATGAGCCAAGAATCCGTCAGGCAATTACGTCACGAACTCTCTGTTCGCCCAGCTTATTTTCAGGTGGATACTTGTGCTGGTGAGTTTGCTTCAGAAACTCCTTATTTCTATTCAACCTACTGGAGTGCTCCCAAACAGATCGCCAACAACCCTAAGCGGGTGATGATCATTGGCAGTGGGCCCAATCGTATTGGTCAGGGGATCGAGTTTGACTACTGCTGTGTGCGCGGAGTGAAGGCCTTGCAGCATTTAGGCTATGAAGTGATTATGGTGAACTCCAATCCAGAAACGGTATCCACCGACTACGATACGTCTGATCAACTTTATTTTGAGCCTTTAGTCATCGAAAACGTTTTAGAAATTGTCGATCACGTCAAACCTATGGGTGTGATTTTGCAATTGGGAGGACAAACTCCGCTAGCTCTCGTGCACAAACTACATAAAAATGGAGTGAACATTTTAGGGTCCTCAGTAGAGACTATTGATTTTGCTGAAGACAGGGCTCGTTTTAAAGATATTTGTGAAGGGATTGGCTTTGAGATTCCCGCAGCGGGCTTGGCTTATAATGTAGAAACGGCTCTGGCATGCGCGAAGCAAATTGGCTACCCTCTGATTTGTCGCCCCAGTTATGTTCTAGGTGGAAGGCGCATGGAAATCATCGAGAGACCAGAGGAGCTTGAAAACTATTTCCAAAAATATGCTGCTGACATTAGCGAGAAAGCTCCTTGTTTTATGGATCAATTCTTGAGTGGTGCCCTCGAAATTGATGTGGATGTGGTGAGAGGGGATGACTGGTCTGTCATTGGTGGAGTCATCGAGCACATCGAGGCAGCGGGAGTTCACTCCGGGGACTCCATGGGAGTGATTCCTCCTCAAAGATTGAAAACAGAAACATTAGACAACATCGAAAAGTTATGTTTGCAACTGGCTGCCAAGCTAAAAGTTCTTGGGCACCTTAATGTGCAGTTAGCAGTGCGGGATGATCGCATCTTTATTATTGAGGCCAACCCTCGTTGTTCGCGGACGGTCCCCTTTTTAGCGAAAGCGGCTGCTATTCCCTTGGTTGATCTTGGAATTCAAGCCATGCTGGGTATGAAAAAGGCTGAGGTGGAGGGTCATGATATCGATTGGAAGAAAATTGAGCTTGTCTGTGTAAAAGGGGTTGTTTTCCCTTTCAAAAAATTTCCAGAAGCTGACTCCATTTTAGGCCCAGAAATGAAGTCTACGGGTGAGAGCATGGGGCGTGGCCAAGAGTATGCTGAGGCTCTCATGAAAGCTTTTATTTCTAGTCACTATAAGTTGCCGGATCGGGGTGAGGTGTTCCTGTCCTTGCGGAATAAGGACAAAGATGTATTATTGCCAATAGCCAAGGCTTTGGTGGATCTTGGCTTTCAATTATCGGCCACCCAAGGGACGGCTCGCTACCTCTTTGAACAAGGCGTTGATTGCATTCCTGTTAAAAAAGTCCATGAAGGAAGGCCTCACTGTGTGGATCGGATTCGCTCTGGCAAGGTGGCTATGGTCATCAACACCACCTCGGGGCGTCAGGCCTTGGAGGCCAGTTTCAGCATTCGACGAAGCTGTACAGATTATGGAGTCCCTTGTATTACTGAGGATCATGCGGCTGAGGCCTTTGTCCTTGCTCTCAATAAGAGGAAATCAGGACAGTTTGACGTTTACTCCCTCTAGAGAAAAGCGGTTTCAGCTCCATTGACCTTTGTTCGCGCCAGAGGCAGAATAATGCCATGGTTTTAGAAGTGAACAATTTGAACAAAAACTTTCGTCATCCATGGAATTTGCAGAAGATTCCAGTTCTTAAAGATGTGAGCTTTTCGGTTCCGGAAAAATCGGTGGTTGGCTTTTTGGGTAGTAATGGCGCTGGCAAAACCACAACCATTAAATGCATTTTAGGAATTCTGCATAAGACATCAGGGGATATCAAAATTTTAGGTAAAGATCACGCTGATATCAGCGTGAGAAAACATATTGGCTATTTGCCAGAGCGCCCCTATTTTTATAATTATCTCACGGCCCATGAATTTCTCAAATTTTATGGGCAACTGAGCCTTGGTATCGATAGTAAAAATCTAGAAAATAAAATTGACGAGTTGTTAGGACTTGTAGGGCTAACCCATGCCAAAAATTCCATGTTGAAAAGTTTTTCAAAGGGAATGTTGCAGAGGATTGGGATTGCACAAGCTCTGATTCACAACCCGAAGCTACTCATTCTCGATGAGCCACTTTCAGGCTTAGATCCTGACGGACGTTCACAGATGGCGGCAGTCATCAATAATGCTCGCGATCAGGGGGCTACTATTTTCTTTAGCTCTCACTTGCTTGATGATGTGGATCGCCTTTGTAAGGACTTGGTTGTTATTAAAGATGGGCAAGTTCGCTTTTGCGGCCCTAAGGAGAAGTTTGTAAGTCGACAAGGGAGAACTTACCAATTATTTTATAGCGACCAGGGTAAAGAAATTATCGAGAGTGTTGAGTCCCTTGAGCTTTTGCAGAGTAAAATCGATAGCCTGAGAAAGCAGAACAAATTGATATCAAGAGTTGAGACAGAAAGAATCTCTCTAGAAGAGGCTTTTCGAGAGCTCAATCGAGAGGTGTCGTTGTGAGTCTTGTTGCGATAAGGGTTGTGGCTAAAAACACCTACCTTGAGGTGATTAGAGATCGAGTGCTCTATGTTCTCGTCATGTTTGCTGTCGTTTTTTTGGGTCTTTGTTTTGCCATTGGTCAGTTGTCTTACGATGAAATTTTTCGACTTTCAATGAGTATGGGGCTTGCTGGAATTCATATCTGTTTTATTGGCCTAACCATTTTTTTGGGGAGTGCCTTTTTTTATAGGGAAATTGAAAGTAAAACTATTTATACTATTGTTGTTCGCCCCATCAGCCGAAGCCAATATCTCTTGGGTAAATATTTAGGTTTATTGGCTGTTTTGTCAGTGCTCCTTCTTGGTTTTATCTTGGCCTTTACTTTGATTCAATTGCTGATGGGTCTTCCTATTTTGGCGACGACATACTCTAGTTTTTTAGGTGTTTTTTTGGAGTCTGCACTTTTATTAACGGTGACATTCTTTTTTTCTAGTATTTCAAAACCATTTATTGCCATTACGACCACGGTTTGCTTTTTTTTAATCGGACATTGGGTGAGTTCACTGGATGCTCTTGTTGCCAAGAGTGATTCTGCAGTTTTTTATGTTGCCGGTAACGTAATTGTGCGGGCCTTTCCACAGCTGGAAGCCTTGAATTGGCGGCCCTTTGCTATTGCAAAAGTTCACGTAGGCTTAGAGGATTTAAGCTTTGGTATTTATCTTACCCTAGCTTGGAGCCTTTTGTTCTTCATCCTCTCTGTTATGATTTTTCGGAGAAAAGATCTTGTTTGATATAGATCCTTTCACGATATTCTTTTTTATCTTAGGTGCTTTATTAGGTAGTTTTGCTAACGTTGTCATTTACCGACTTCCTAAAGATCAAAGTGTTGTGACACCAAGAAGTCACTGCCCTAAGTGTGGGAAAATAATTCCATGGTATTTAAATATTCCAATTTTTGCGTGGTTTTTTTTACGTGGTCGTTGCTACTTCTGTAAAGAACCCTTTTCGGTACGTTACCCAATTGTTGAACTCATAATGGCCCTTAGCTTTGCTTATCTTTATTCTGTCTATGGACTAACTTGGTCACTTTTGGAATATTTGATTTTTAGTTTCGGACTTATTACGGCCAGTGTGATTGACCTAGATCATATGATACTCCCCGATCGCTTCACGCTCTCTGGTATTGTGATTGGCTTGCTTGGAGCGTATCTCAATCCCGAACGAGATTTCATGGATGCCCTTGTTGGGTTTCTCATTGGGGGGGGAGTTTTGTACGCAACGGCCTATGCTTACTTCTTACTTCGTAAAATTGAAGGCATGGGAGGGGGAGACATCAAACTTTTGGGGTGGATCGGCGCAGTCTGTGGGTGGAAAGCCATTCCCTTTGTGTTGATTGCATCAAGTGGCCTTGGTCTTTTGTTTGGGATTTTTTATATCTTAAAATCGAAGCAAGGTTTAAAAACAGGTATTCCGTTTGGACCCTATCTTTCTGCAGCCGCTTTGATTTATATATTTTTTGACGTCGAGCCTTTCATGGCAATGGCCTTTCCCTTCTAGTTTGTCAGGCCTTTGGTCGAACTCAATACATCCCTTTGTCTAGCACGATGGAAGTCGACTTTGTTTTATCGACTCATCTTAGGGGCCCCCATAGCTAAATGTATGAAGATATTAAAAAATCCAGGAGAATCGGACTTTCGGCGGTTTGACTTTAGTTGATGGCTTCGATTTAATTTTAAGATAGGGAAGGTCTAGCTAGCGAAGGATTTATGATTTTTGGTGGACGTCAACTTATCGGCCTTGATATCGGATCAAGCTCAATCAAAATGATTGAACTTAAGGCCACAGGTAAAACATTTAAAATCAATCGATTTGGGATGGCTCCTCTTCCGCCGGGGTTGGTGGAAGGTGGAGAAGTTCTCGACCCTGGTGTTCTGTCTGGAATTATCAGTGGCTTGCACAAAGAGTTGGGCTTGCGTACCAAACATGTTTGCTCGGGAATGTTTGGTGGAGCTGTGATTGTCAAAAAAATATCAATTCCACGAATAGACCCAAAACTCATTAGTGAGCAAATCAAGTGGGAAGCTGAACAATATATTCCCTTTGATCTAAGTGAAGTGAATTTGGATTATCATCTTTTAAAAAGTAATCAATCTAGTGAGACAATGGATATTCTTTTGGTAGCCGCCAAACAAGATTTTATTATTCGCTACTATGAGGCTATTGAATCTGCTGGACTTCATTGCTCCATTATTGACGTGAATGGCTTTGCCCTCGCAAACTGCTTTGAAATGAACTATGGAGCGCGAAATGGGCAAACTCTTGCTCTCATAAATATAGGGAGTGGTGTTTCCAATTTGGTTATTGTAGACAATGGCGAGGTTGTTTTTTGTCGAGATATCCCAATTGGAGGAAACCTCTACAATATGGAAATTGCCCGAGAATTAGGAGTGAGTCAGGCGGAAGCTGAGGATCTTAAAATAGGCTCGACTCGAGCCTCAGAAAGTCCGCCAGAACTCAGTGCGGTCATTAGCGCAACTAATGAAATGATCTGTGATGAGATTCGCAATAGTTTTGACTTTTATGACAGTTCAAACAGTGGGCCAGAAGTTGGGTCCATATTTCTCAGTGGTGGATCCATTCATATTCCTCAGCTTGTCGAAGCGATTGCAAATGGAACACAAAAGGATTGTCAGGTATTAAACCCTTTGCAAAACGTTGAATATAGTGCAAAAGAATTTTCCCCAGATTATATGAACCAGATTGCTCCCTTTTTGGCAGTGAGTATTGGTTTGGCAGCTCGTAAGGTTGGTGACTCATGATAAGAGTGAACCTTGCGAAAATTGGTGCAACGGTTAGTGCTCAGGCGGAGGCCGTGCCTGGGGCCTCTCAATCGACGGCCTCGACAGCGATTGCAAAAATTTTAATGATGTTTGTATTCGTGGTTGGCCTTTACATTTATGAAAGCATCACTATTGATGAAGTGACTAGGAAATATCAATCCGTATTGGCTGAGATGTCCAGCGTTGATGAGGAGATTTCCCAGTTTGGCTCAGTGACAGGAGTCGTAGAGGATCTGGATAAAGAGAGAAAATCTTTAAAGGCTCAAATTAAAGTTATCGAGAAAATTTCTAAAAAGCGAGCGTTTAAGTTAAGTAGCATAACAGCTCTTCAAGAAGCCATTCCTGATGATTGCTGGCTAGAAACCATAACTGTCGAGGCTGGGCAAGTGATTTTTGAAGGATACGCTAGGCAAACCACCTCCGCTTTGTCCATCGTCGATAAACTGAAAGCCTTGGACTATATTGAGGATGCTAGCAATCAAGGATTTACACGACAAAAACTGGGGATTACCAATGTGCAAAAATTTAAAATCATTGCGCGGGTGAGGGAATAGTGGATCAAGTTCAATTATTTTTTAGTCAATTAGATATTAAAAAGGCTGGGATGATCGGAGTTGGTTTAGCTGCATTTTACTATTTCCTTTTCTTCAATGATGGTCAAAGAATAGAGGCGCAAATTCGCATGACTCAATCAGAAATCGCCACCAAGTCTGCGCAGCTAGATAAAGTAAAAAAGGCGGTTGCTGACCAGAAAAAATTTGAAGCTGAAATCAGTCAAATCAGTAACTATATGAAAGAATTTCTCCAGTTTTTTCCAGCTTCAGTGGATAGCAATGAGGTAATGACAGGAATTTCAAAGGCGGCAGAAAACTTTAAAATCACTATTATTGATATCAAGCCTGGTAAAGAGAGTAATGAGTTCCCGGAATATCCAGAAACCGTAGTTGAGTTTCAAGTAGAAGGGGATTTTCATCAAATCATGAAGTTTTTGGCAAGTATGACTACCGTCAAACGAGCCCTTGATTTTTCAGTTTTAAAATTTAAATCAGTGAAAACCGACGATGATCCCAGAGTTCAGCTCGAGGGCAAAGTCGTTGTCTATAGTCATAATGCATCAAGGGGGAGTGGGTGATGAGGCCAAAAATTTGGGCTTTCCTCATTCTTTTTCTTTTGCCGAGTCTGGTTTTTGCACAGACAGGGGAAGATCCTAATACTGGTGTTGGGCAACCTACACAGGCTGAGGAAGAGGATGATAAGCCTATCTCATTTTCTTCAATTGCATCTTACCTGGCTCCTTTCAATTACGAAGGGGATCGGTTACGCAACCCTTTTGTTCCGCCGGAGCTAGCTATCCCTTTGAAGCCAGGGCGTGTGTATGGTCCATTTTTGCCACTTCAGCAGTTTGACCTCGCTGATTTAAAGGTCAATGGTTTGTTTTGGAATACTAGCAAACCCAAAGCGATCATTGCGACCCCTGATGGGAAAACCTATGGCATTGGTATTAAAGACTATATTGGTGAAAACTTTGGTTATGTGGCCTCTATTCGAGAAAAAGAGATGGTGATCATTCAGACAATTTCCGAAGGAGATCAGAAGTTCTCCACAACAAAGGTCATGTTTCTAGCAACTGGTAATAAAAGGAGAAGTCAATGACAAGGAAGTTATGTTCTCTATTTTCAATTTTAATTTTTATGCTGGGAGTGAGCTCATGCTCCCTCTTTGGTTCTGGTGACGAAACTGTAGCTGCCGACCAGCTTGATGAACAAAGTCTCTCCATTGATGATCAGTCTTTAGATGCTGGTGATGAGCTTCTTGATGAAAGTGATGATCTCCTTGCGGAAGCCTCCAGTGAAGCCGCGGGCGGTGATGATAATTTCGATGGTGATGACGGGTTGGACGATGATTTTAGCGATGAAAGCTTTGCTGACGACAGTGCAGGTGCTGGACAGGCGGATTCTTTTGAAAATATAGAAGATGATTTATTTACAAGTGGCGACAATCTTGATCAAGATTTGGTGGGTGCTGAACTTGATGAAGGTTTGGGTAATGAAAAAGCGATGGCTGACGAATTTGTCGCGGATGCCGAGCCAGTGATTGATGAGCCAGCCCCAGAGGAGCCAGTGATTGATGTCCCAGGCGGAGCTGCACTTGCCAACAATCAGGTGACGAACCTTGAGTACAAGGCCTATGAGGGAGGTGGTACTGTCGTCATCGAGACTTCCGCACCAGCGCAATTTCAAATGCGTGAAGAGCCAGATCTTAATCAGGTTGTTGTTGAGGTGGATGGTGTAAGCTTACCAGAAAGATTCAAGCGACCTTATATAACCAAGGACTTCAAGCAAGACATCGCCACGATCAACGCTTATCAAGATCAAGGAGGGAGCACAGCTCGCTTTGTGATCCAAATGAAAAGACCTGTGACTCCGGCCGTGCAACAGGAGGGTACATCAATATTGGTAATGACCGGTGCACCGACGGCGGCACCGATAGAGCAGCCAGTGGTGGCGGTGACCGAGGGTGATTCAAAGCAGACTATGTCTGGTGCTTTGGGCCTACCTGATAATAGCAACACCCTGGGTAACATTCGCTATATGGGTGAAAAAATCAGTTTAGAAGTTACCGATGTTGATATTAGAGATGTGGTTGAGAATATTGCTCAACAGAGCGGCGTGAACTTGATCATGGATGCCGATGTTAAAGGGCCTGTCAGCATGCGTCTGCGCGATATTCCCTGGGATCAGGCTTTGATGGTAACATTGAAAACTAACGGTCTTGGTTATGTCAAACAAGGTAATGTCCTTCGAATTGCAAAACAAGCGACATTGAGTAAAGAAGCCCAAGAGATCAGTGCACAAATTGAAAGTGAAAATAAGGCCAAGTTGTTGGCCGGTGGTATTAAAGTTAAATATATCCCTGTGAGCTACGCCAAGGTTGAAGACTTGGTGAAAAAAATGAAAGACTTCACGAGTAAAGAAGGGAAGCTTACCCATGACGAGAGAACAAGCTCCCTTGTTATCACCGACTATGATGAATACATTGGTCGCATCGCAAAGCTCATTAAAGCCCTCGATACTCCCCCTATGCAGGTTGAAATTGAGTCGAAAATTGTTGAAGCTCGCGAAGAATTCGTGCGCGAGCTAGGCCTGAATTGGGGAACAGGGGGTGTTGATTTTCCTGTTGGAGCGCAAACTGGAAATATTCAATCCAGAACTAGCCCGCGCCAAGCTGGGGTGACTCGATCGGGACTGGAACTAGACTTATCTGTTGGAACTTTTGATATCCTCGGTAATCTAACTGCCCAGCTGGGTCTTTATGAGCGTCAAAATAAGATTAAGGTTTTGTCTCAACCTAAGATTCAGACCATGAATAAAACTAAAGCCAAAGTGGAGCAGGTCACTCAGATTCCTATTCAAGTTGTTACGAATCAAAACGGGAATACCACCACCACTGTTGAATACCGCGATCTTAAGTTATCATTGGAAGTAACGCCTCAAATCACTTTTATAGGAGACGTTATTTTGGATGTGAAACTACAAAGAGATTTTCCTGGCCCTCCAGGGACCAATGGAAATCGTGAAATTAACAAGCGGGCTGCTGAAACCACAGTCATGGTTAAAAATGGCCATACCGCAGTGATTGGTGGAATTTATCAAGTGGATGATGGCAATGTTGATCAAGGGGTGCCTTGGTTGAAGGACATTCCTATTATTGGTTATCTGTTTAAAGCTCTTAGTAAAGAAAAACGCAAGAGTGAGCTTCTTCTCTTCTTGAAGCCTAAAATTATGAAAGAGGTAGAAGGTCCTATTCTCAGTAGTGCCAAGCAAGAAGGGGAAGGTCTCGACGATATGTCATTAGACGAAGGTGGTTTTTCTGATGACCTCGAAGATGCCGACTTTGCTGAGGATTTAGATGTGGAAGGGGATGATGGAGGGTTGACTCTATGAGATGGATTTTCTTCCTATCGATGGCATTGGCGAGTTTGATTTTTGTTTCCTGTGGTGAAGAAAATCAACAGCAGGTAGATAAGTTAACAGTCTCCATTCAACCTGATTTTGCTTATATTCTACCTGGCTCTATGGACTCCTGTGCAGATCGCTATGATGATGGCTCGGATAGCGTGGGCGAGAGCCGAGTGATATTTGGGACTTTGGAGGTCGTCTGGGAGGACACAACTCGCGATTTGCAATTGATCGCGATCCAACTTGAGGTTACTCATACCAATATCAATGGTGGGGTCAAGTTGAGTACCCTTCTTGATGAGGCTGAGATTGATGCCATGCTCGGCACAATTCAAGGGAGAACTGGGGTGGGTGCTCCAGGATTATCTTTTAAATCGACCGATGCTTCAGGGCCGCTGACCGGTGCATTCAAGAATCAACCTTGCAGCTTAAGGTTTGGCGGACTTTCTCTTGAAGAGGATGTGGGTAAATTCTTCGCTGTTGGCACTATTAATATTATTGGTGTAACAATCAGTTCGACGGACATCTCAGATCAAAAGCCCTTTAAGCTCAGTACGCAAGTCACCCTAAGAAATGAATTTTAAAGAGCCTTAAGCTGTGCTAGATCCTCCCTATGGATCTGTTTAGCCACAACCAAAACCCTAAAGAGATGCCTTTAGCAGAGCGTCTGCGGCCGCAAAGCTTTGCTGAGCTCGTTGGGCAAGAGTCCCTGTTCCGCAAGAATCCCAATCTATTTAGTCGGTTACAAAAAGGAAATTTGCAAAGTCTGATCCTGTGGGGGCCTCCTGGGTGCGGAAAGACCTCCTTTGCCAAAGCGGTCATTAATGAAGTCCAGGCTCAGGTTTTTGAGGAGAATGCCGTAGACTTAGGGGTCAAGCGCATTCGGGAGCTTGGTGAAGCGGCTAAAAGCCGCTTGTTCGAACAAAATCAAAAAACAGTGGTCTTCATTGATGAGATTCATAGGCTCAATCGCGGCCAGCAGGATGTACTTTTACCTTATGTTGAGCGTGGTCATTTTTATCTTATTGGCGCCACTACAGAAAACCCAAGTTATCAATTAAATAGCGCTTTAATGAGTCGCTGCCGACTTTTAGAGTTTGAGCCTCTGAGCCACTTAGATCTCAAAAAAATTCTCGCGCACGCCCTAGAAAAACAGCAACTCCGAGTGGAAGATCTTTTAGGACCCGAAGCCATCCAGTCCCTTATCGAAGCGAGCCATGGTGATGGTCGAAAGATTCTTAATCTCGCAGAAGAAGTGATCTATTGTTTCCAGAACCAACTCTCTGGACCTTTCCCACTCACCGAAGAATCCCTCAAAACTCTTTTTCAATCGAGTGGCCTTCGTTTTGATAAAAAAGGGGACGAACACTACGATACTATATCGGCCTTCATAAAGAGCCTCCGTGGGAGTGATCCCGATGCAGCCATTTACTACCTAGTGCGTATGCTCGAGGGGGGAGAGGATCCATTATTTATTGCCAGACGTTTAGTCATTTTGGCCTCAGAAGACGTAGGTAACGCGGATCCTCAGGCTTTGGGAGTTGCGGTCAATGGACTTCATGCCATAGAGCTTGTTGGTCTGCCTGAGGCACAGATCACTCTTGCACAGATGGTGACCTATCTGGCTTGTGCGCCAAAGTCCAACCGCAGCTATATGGCGCTAAGATCGGCGCAAGAAGTGGTGCAAAAAAGTGGGCCCCTTCCTGTTCCTAAAAGTTTACGTTCCGCCCAAACAAGGCTCATGAAATCTTTAGGTTACGGTGAAGGTTACCAATACAGTCATGATGGGGACAAGGGTTACATTCAGCAAGACTTTTTGCCAGAGCCTCTTAAAAATCAGCGATTTTACGAGCCGAGCGGTCGCGGATTTGAAAAAAGAATGGCTGAATATCAAAAATGGGTGCGCGGTGATCGAGCCATCACAGAAAAGAAAGAAGACTAAGGTTTAAAAAGGGCGGTTGGCCACGACGCAGAGGCAAGGGACATCACTGATCACCTTTTGCGAGTGCTTGGTGTTAGAAGGGATCATGATCTTGTCCCCTGCACGCAGGAGCAATTGATTGCCGTTGATATTCATCGATAGCTCACCCTCGAGGATCATGCGGACTTCATCAAAGGGGTGGCGGTGCTCAGGGTAGACCTCTTCTTTACTTAGAATTTCCTCCCGAGGGTTTAAGTCCTCAGCTCGAAAAATCATCACAGCTTGCTCTTTTGTGGGCCGTAACGGGGCCTGCCAGCGAATCACAATCATGAATACCTCACGCTTCTAAACTAATTCAAGGCTCTACGAAAGTAAAGGCCCTAGGGCCTGCGTCCTACGGACCTGGCAAGGCTTTTTACATCTTTGAAAAAAATGAATTGAGAGCTGTTTTTGAATGAGACAGTGAATGGATCCAATTGAGAACATATTGATTTTCCAAAACTTTTTGTAAAGTATTCCAAGGGCAGGGACGATAAGCTTTCAAAGAAATAGACCTGACTTTGGAGGCCACTTGAACAACTCAGATACCTTTGGCACAGGAGAAAAGATGTTAGAGCAGATTTTGGATTTTGTGGAAGCGACGGATGGATTGAATTTAGCCAAGAGTGAGTTGAGCGACTACGTAATCATTGAACAAGAGGTGGACAATCGCCAAATCACCATTAATAAATTTGATGTTGAAGAGGTCCTTGCTCGTGTGGATGAGGATGGCGCTGAATTTTTACAGGTCAATTTTTCTACTGGTAAAAAGATTTTGATCACCCAGCGCCTGATTGGATTCCGTCCTCTGACTATGTTTGGATTGGATATGGAAAAGCTTCCCAAGGTTGTGACGACTCCAGATATTATGAACATTTTTGACGCTATTCAGGAAAGCCTTTGCCATGAGGATTCTTCATGGGAAGAGCTCGAAGTGTTGCGTAAAGTGTACGACTCGGTTGTCTGTGGTGGTGAGTCCGTTGGCTTTGACCTTGCCGCTGAGCGTGAGCTATTTGCCCGTATTCCCACGCAAATATTGCCTACTAGCGCCTAATTCCCAGCCAAATTCCGGTTGACCCATTCCCAATTTCATTGGATAAAAGGCCCTTACCTTCGTGGGGGCATAGCTCAGCTGGGAGAGCATCTGATTTGCATTCAGAAGGTCGCAGGTTCGATCCCTGTTGCCTCCACCAAATTTCCCTTTAGACAATTGTGGTCATTCTTATTTCCCAGCATGGGAAATTTGGCTAATAGTAGCCATTGCTTCACATGGCCGGCGGACCTGAGTCTAGTTTTTTTAAGATCTGTCCGCTAGATGGTGGGAGTTGAGGCATCTGTAGAAGTGAGGCTTGATCCGTCTTTAAACTTCCATCATCGTTAAAGAAAACCATTGGGGGCTAGCCATGGCGATGACCTTTAAAATTAACAGTCAAAATGATGGTAAGGTCGTCGAAATTATTTTTGCAGGTATCCTTGATGAGTCCTTTGCTCTAGAGGGTGAGCTTGAACTGGCCGAGATTGATCATCTCATTTTTGACTTTCAACGCCTGCGCTATATCAACTCCACGGGGATTAAATTCTGGGTGGGGTTTATGGCTAACGTAAATGCCCACACGAATATCCACTCAACCTTTAAAAATTGCCCTAAATTTATAATCGACCAGATCAATTCCATAATTGGCTTTTTACCAAAGCGGGGAGAGGTCGAATCATATTTCATTCCAGTCTTTTGTGAACGATGCGAGAAAAGTTTTCGCATTCATCAATTCAGCAAAGATGAAACTACTGATGAGAATGAGATTATTGACAGCATCCAGAGCCTAGAGGATTGCCAGGTCTTCCCGAAGTGCCGAGACCAATTGGTGGTTGACGTTGCCCCGGACTCCTTTTTCCGTTTCCTTAAGGCTAACGAAACAGAAGGTTAGCCCAGTTGACTAAAAGGTGAACGGCAGTCTGCCAATAAATGTCAGCACCCGTTACCGAAAGGCTCTGTATCCCGTGGATTGACTTCCATATGGTATGGGCTTTGCTCATTTGGGGGTTATGGAGACCCCTATGAAATCGATAAATAATGCCCTCATTGCCCTTATTGTGACTCTAGCCCTACCTGCTGTGAGTTTTGCCGATCTTGAAGACTTGAGTTCAGACATGATTGAAACTGAAACTATTATGGCGGATTCCGAGGCCGCCTTGCTCATGGCGGAAGAGACGGAAAAGCAGCTGACCCACGAGCGTGCCCAGGAAGCTCAGATCCGAAAACAGGCTCAAAAGCAAGAGCAGGCTGCCCTCTCGGCAAAAAAGAAGGCTGATGCTCAAATTCTCGCTAATGAAACCAAAATTAAACTGGCCCGCCAGCGCATTCAGCGTGAGAAAAAGAGAATTGCTGACTTACAAAAGGCCCAGGCTAAAAAGCAGCAGGAGCTTGAAAAGTCTAATGGAGAGCTTGTTCGCAACCAGTCACGCCGAGACCAAGCCATGAAGATTCGAGGCCAAGAAGAGCAAAACCTACAAAAGGTTGTGGGTAAAAATAAACAAGTGGCTGCTCAAAGTAAAAAATTGGCTGATGAAATGAAAAAAATCGAGCAAACCACTAAAGTTCTTCGTTTAAAATTAAAGAAGGCCTATGCGCAAAGTCGTGGTGATCAAGCTCATCATGAAAAGCTCATTGCCCATTATCGTAAGATATTAGAGGGCGCTCATAAGCATATCAACGAACTTGAAGTCCTAATAGAGGTCGACCAGGCTTATGACCAACGCTTAGGTCAACTCACCGGTAAATCCATTCATCCCAAGCAAAGAACCTTGTCGGGTTTAAATCTTATCACCCTAGCTCAAGTAAAAAAATCTAACTGTGCTTTGCGAGCCTACCCTGTGGGTCATTCGCAAATTCTCGGTCGATACAATACTGGCGAAGGCGTCAAGGTGAGTAAACACAATAGTGCTTGGTATGCCACCGTCTATCGTGGAGAAAAAGCTTTCGTAGAACAAAGCTGCTTTCAGTAATTGAAGCCCTTGGAGCCCAGCGCTTCAATGCGCTCTCCGCGAGCTAATGGGTTGCAATAAACCAAAGTGTTGAGAAAACAAGAACAAGCGCACTGTACTTTTTGAGCAGGAGAAGGGGCTTCGACCACCAGGTTTTTTTCGATGCTGTTTTAATTATTGTATAACCTTCCATGAATGAAAGCCTATCACGCAAAAAAAAACCAGCAGCTAGGAAGCTGCTGGTTGGTGGGTTTGCCTTTCTGAAAGGCTGAAACCTAGACCTTTTAAATTTGCGGGTGAAACCAGCAACGGGGGCGAAGCCCTTCTGTAAAATTACTAATTTCCATGCAAGAGTTCAAAGAAGCCTCGCGTTCAGCATCGGTGCTGTTGGGACCTCCGGAGACAGCTTTTCCAGGGATCAGCATTTCATCATGAGGTGAGGTGCAGAGAGCTGCAGCAAATGTGGTATCCATACGGCATTGAGCTTGGGGATGCTTGTTGTCAGTCACAGCAACCTTATTGGCATCCGGGGTATCGAAGGCTGGCATAACAGGATCTTCTTTTAATGCAGAAAGTGTTCGTGCTAAAGATTCAGCGGCAGCACTAATGCGATAGCAGAGGTTTTGCTCTTGCTCTGTTGACCAGGTGGAGTCACAAGCTTGCGCAACTGTTGGATGCACTCCTGGGCGGAAGGTCGCATTGGTGTCGTGGTCCTCTCCCCAAAGCTTAGGTGCGCACACTTGAGCGGCAAAATAGTCGGATTGTCCTTCATTAGCAGCCCACACTCCACCAAAGCCACCACCAGTGAAGGGGTAACCGGCAAGATGATGACCTAACTCATGGCAAATCACCATGTGAAAGCCATCGAGAGTCATCTCGGGGTGGCGGGCGAGACCGCCGTACATATTGACCATCCAGGTTCCAAAAAACTGTTGAGCGCTGGCATTAGGAGTATCGTCATTCCAATCACCACGAATGTTTAGACGACCCCCTAAACTGGATATAATAGGACCATAAATCTGTTGGGCCGTATCCATAGCCTGATTAAACTCTTGCTGAGTCATATTGGCATTTTCAGCAGAGAAGCGTTGTAGTTTATTTTTAATATCTTCATCGGGAATAAACTTAGCAAAGGCTGGTGTAAAGTTTATGAGAACCCCAAGAA
>JAGQZY010000064.1 GCA_020435205.1 Bdellovibrionales bacterium
AAGTCAATTTTAGTAAAAAGCCTAGCACTCCTTATGGGAGCTAAATCGAGCGGCCAAGATGTGCGCTCCGGTCAAAATCAAGCTCGTATCGAAGGAGCCTTTGATCTTTCTGAACGTGCCGACATCCAAGAAAAGCTCACTGAAATGGGGATTGACGTCAGCGATGATCGCTTGATCGTGCGCCGAGTGATTCAAGCCAGTGGAAGCTCCAAAGTTTATCTTAATGGTCAGCTGAGTAGTGTTGGTGACCTCAAAAAAGTGGTCTTCCCTATGGTGGCCCTCAGCAACCCCAGCGAAGCCCCTTTGATTGAGATCACGGGCCAGCATGAAAATAAAGATCTGATGTCTGGCCGCTACCAAATGGAGCTTCTTGATCAGTTTTGCGGCAACCAAAAACTGCGAAGCGAAGTTGAAGATCTTTTTGAAAAAGTCCGCGCCATTGATGAAAAACTTGAAGAACTGAATAGCCTCTCCATGCAAAGGGAGCAGCGTATTGATTTTCTCCAATTTCAAATTTCAGAAATTGAGGAGTTGGATCTCACAGAAAATGAGGATGAAATCCTTAAAGACAAAATCAAAGAAGTGAAGTCCCAAGAGAAGTGGCACACTTGGCTGAGCCAAGCCGAAAGCCTGATTCATTCCAATGACAAATCTATTTTGACCCTGCTCAAGGTTTTGCTCAAACAAGCTCCTGATGGCGCACAAATCAAAAAGATTTGCGACAGCATTGAGCAAGCCTATCAAATTCTTGAAGATGCTGCCTTTGAATTATCTCGCCTGCAAGACCGTGAAAGCGCTTCTGAGGAGGATATTGACGAGATGGAGTCTCGACTGAGTCGCATTCGCAAACTGCAAAAAAAGTTTGGTGAAGATGTTGCCAGTATTTTAGAAAACCTTCAGTCCATGAAAGAAGAGTTTGAACAACTCAGTAACATTAATGAGACCAGGGACAGCTTAAATAAAGAGCGTACGGAACGGATGGCTAAACTCACTAAAGTTTGTCAGACTCTTCACAAGAAACGACAGGAGGGCTCCAAACTTTTAGTGAAAGAGGTCAATGAAGAACTTACCGATCTCAACATGAAGGGAGTTCAATTCCTTATTGAAATCGAGTGGCTCGATGAAGCTCAAGCCCACGGCCAAGACCAAGTGGCTTTCATGACTCAAACGGGAAAGAAGGATATGCCTCGCCCTTTAGGCAAAGCCGCTTCGGGTGGAGAATTGAGCCGTATTTTACTCTCTTTAAAACAAGTCATTGGTGCATCCCAACAGCCACGCACTTATTTATTTGATGAAGTCGACACTGGCGTCAGTGGTCCTACCGCAGAAAAAGTAGGACAGAAACTCAAGAATATTTCAAAACACCAGCAAGTGATTTGCGTGACTCACCTACCGCAAGTGGCATCCTTTGGTGATCAACATTATTTCATTGAAAAGCACCCAGAAAAAGAAGGCGTACACATGAGTGTGCGCTCATTGAAAAAGGCCGAGCGTATTGATGAAATCGCCCGTCTCATCTCTGGCGAAAAGCTCACTAAAACGAGCCTCGCCCACGCCAAACAACTTTTGAGCGAAGCGCAAAACTGATTCATAGTCTGGACATTTTCCCTAAGTTCTTTTGACTAAGCAGGGGTTCTAGACCTAAAGCCAGTTAAGATCATTCTGAGACGGTCCGATACAATAGGTATGAAAACACTTATCATCCTATTCAGTTTTAT
This sequence comes from Bdellovibrionales bacterium, assembly GCA_020435205.1. Lineage (GTDB taxonomy): Bacteria > Bdellovibrionota > Bdellovibrionia > Bdellovibrionales > JAGQZY01 > JAGQZY01. Next base: position 1,719 of record JAGQZY010000064.1, read on the forward strand.
TGGTTTTATGGCAACAACCCATGCGCAAGAAGTGGCAAAAAAGCCTACGCAACAGCCTGGTGTCACCGCCAAGGTGAAGAGCATCTTGCAAGCTGTTTCCATCGTGAATTTCCAGACCGAAAGACAGTATATGGATATGCTTTCCACCTCTTGCAAAAACTCAAAGTGCAATCCATCAGAATCAGCAAAACTTGTAGAGCTTGGACGACAGCTAGTGGCATGCAATCAAGATTACCTAAAAAAGCATGGTGTGCAAAATGGCGATGCTGAAACCCTTTGCCAGTCCAAACAACCCATTTTTAATTGTGACTCAAAGGCCAACTCATTGATGAGAAAGATGTGCTATTCTGCCAATGGATATAGCCTCAAAGTATGGGCGCAAAAAGAGCAATCTTTTAAGAAGCGTATGCCCGCTTCACAGAACAAGTGATCAAGTCCCACAAAATGTTTTATTAACAACTTCACAAGCCCGAGGGGGCTCTGTGAAAACGGCAAATTCTTCATTGTCATCAAATGGCTTTTTTGTAATTTCTAGCAATTTTAAAAAGTGCGAAAAATCACCTTGATAAGCCATTGATATAGCCTTTTCAACTTGATGGTTGCGGGGAATCATGGCCGGATTATTTTGGTTCATAAATGTTTTTACAGCCTTAATACTCTGACTTTGTAATTTGACTCTATTCTGCCACGATTGAAGATGAGGTTCATGGCTTTCTAATTTTTGAGAAAGTTGACGAAAGCTATTAGTAAAATCTAGTTTTTCATCCTGTAAATACTTAAGAAAATCAGCAATGATCTTTCTATCCGAATTTATCGGATTAAAAATTCCCATTTTAAAGGCCATGGTTTTTAAGTTTTCTTGTTCAAAATATTGAGGCATGGGTTTTAAGATTTCTTCTAGCATCGCTATAGCGACTTTTTTATCATCATGAACTAAGGGGATAAGTGCATTTGCTAAACAAGTGAAGTTCCATAAAGCCACTTCAGGTTGACGGTCATAAGCATAGCGACCATGACGATCGATAGAACTAAATACTTTCAAAAACTCAAAATTATCCATAAATGCACAGGGACCGAAATCTATGCTTTCCCCAGAGATCGTCATATTATCAGTATTCATGACTCCATGAATGAATCCCAACCCCATCCACTTAGAAACAAGATCCATTTGTCGTAGACAAACCCGCCTGAAGAACTGCAAATATTTTTCTTTTTTGGAAATAAGATCGGGGTCATGTCTTTGGATCGCATAATCAGCCAATATCCTAAGGCCTTCGACATCTTTTCTATTGGAAAAGTATTCAAAAGTTCCTATTCGTAAATGGCTTGAGGCCACTCGTGTGGAAACAGCTCCAGGCAAAGGCTGCTCTCTGTATACAGTGGCACCTGTCAAGACAGCAGCGAGGGTTCGTGTTGTTGGCACACCAAGATGGGCCATAGCTTCAGACACAATAAACTCACGAATCACTGGGCCTAGCGGCGACAAGCCATCACCTCCTCGAGAAAAAGGCGTGACCCCAGAACCTTTAAGTTGCAAATCAAAAGTGCCTCGAGAGGTTTTCACCTCCCCAAGAAGTAGGGCTCGCCCATCACCTAGCTGTGGAACAAAATGACCAAATTGGTGGCCAGCATAGACTAAAGCTATGGGGTCAGAGCCACTGAAAAGCTTTTGACCTGAAAAGATTTGAGCGAGTTCAGTTGAAGTTGAGTTATCAAGATCTAGCCCCAACTGCTGTCCCAGCTCCTTATTGTAATGAATCAACTGAGGCTCAAAAGAGTTGGAAGGAGATATTTTTGAGTAGAATCTTGAAGGCAAATCTAAATAGGAGTTCGTCAAAATATTCTTCATTTGAACTCTTATAAGAAGAAAAGACTACCTATTCAACTTCAATAAAAATGAATTCACCATTTTTAAGATAACCCACCCTTTGGTCATCGAACCAACTGCCAAGGTTGATTGAGAAAACCTCTTGGCCCTGGTTAGAAAATTGATAAATATCCCGCACATGAGTATGCCCTGTGATCAAAAAATCAAAATGACGTTTTTGCACTTCGTTTTGCGCATAGGTGTGCATGAAAGAAATAGCTTTTTCCTCCTCAATGCTCTTTTGGTGAGAAGTATAATGACGACTGGCTTGGCTAGCGCGCTCACCGACCCAACGAACAATGGGGCTGGGTAAATTTTTTGCCAATTGTTTTATAGGACTACTTTGCAGGGTCTTTTTTAAAAACAGATAACCTCTGTCGTCGGGATTCATCAGATCTCCGTGCTCGACCCGCACCACTTGGCCATCAATATTAAAAAATTCAGGTCCATCATGGACCTGCACCCCAACATCCTGTTGCCAAAATGATTTTAAATAAAGATCATGATTGCCTTCAAAATAGTGAACCTCAATACCTTTGTTCACTAGGCTTCTTATAGCATTCACAATTTTTTTATAGCGATCAACAAAATAACTGTGATGATCGATCCAAAGATCAAAAATATCACCCACCAAAAAAAGATGGGTCGCGCCATTATTCTCAAGCCCATGCAAAAAGAGCAATAGCTTCTCGCTATTGCTCTCCTCGGGTGTCTTTATATGAATGTCGGATACAAAGAATGCCTGGCTCAACCGTCGATTTCTTGTTGTCGGGCTTGTTGCCGTCTTAAATAAGTAGGTACATCTAAATCACTCTGATCCAAAGGAAGACTCACATCTTCTTCTCTAACTTTTTCTTCCATTTCCATGGTCAATTGCTGAGGCGTTGCTTGTCGGGCTTGTTGAGCTGTTTGCTCTTTATAAGCTCTCGCCTTTGCCAAAAGGATATCGCGAGGAAGAGGAGTGGTTGTTGTCATTGGCGCTTCAGGAATGGAAGCCATCACAGTTTCCTCAACCACAGGAGTTGTGGCTGGTGGTGTTGGCCATTCGCTGGACTGAGTTCCCATAGTTTCACTACTAAAACTTGCTGAAGCGACCGTGGTTCCATCAGTCGTTGTGGTTTCGACTCCTCTTACACTGGTCGTGGATTCTACAACTGGAGTTGGTGGCATCACTGGAGCCGCTTCTACATCTGGCGCTGGTTTTTCCGTCGCAGCAGCTGCAGGAGTCGAAACTTCTGCTGAAGGGGGCACTGGTGCAGCCGCTACAGGTTGAGTTTGCACAGTTTCCACCGGCTGTGGCACAGGCGGTGGTGCCATTGTTTGCGTTGGCTGAGGTACCGGTGGTGTCATAGGCTGATGCATCGGCTGTTGGTACTGAGGTTGGTACATGGGTTGTTGCATCTGCGCTTGCTGATGAAACTGCTCATAAGTCATGGCTTGACGAGCCACTTTCATTTGTTGAGCCATAATTTGCATTTGTTCTGGAGTGGTGGCGCGATGACTAGCCCCCTGAAAGGTGTGTCCACTAAAGCCAGTAGCAATCACTGTGACCCGGACAGTTTCACCCATGTTTTCATCAATGACGGCGCCAAAAATGATTTCTGCATCTTCGTGAGCCGCTTCAGTAATCAAGGTCGAAGCTTCATTCACCTCAAAAAGGCTGAGCGCACTTCCGCCAGTGACATTGATTATGATACCGGTTGCACCTTCAATGGATATGTTCTCAAGCAGCGGAGAGGAGATCGCTGAGGTCGCCGCTTCCACAGCGCGGTTGTCACCATCCGCAGTAGCTGTCCCCATGATCGCCATACCTTGAGCCGACATCACCGTGCGAATATCGGCAAAGTCGAGGTTAATGAGACCACGAATGTTAATCAAATCAGAAATACCCTTCACCGCTTGTAAAAGAACTTCATCCGCTTTTTTGAAAGTCTCGAGCATGGGCGTTTTTTCGCTAGAAATCGACAAAAGCTTTTGGTTAGGGATCACAATGAGTGTATCTACGTTTTCTTGCAGCTCTTGAATTCCCGCATGGGCGTGGCGCATGCGCTTTTTACCTTCAAAACTAAAAGGCTTGGTCACCACACCAATAGTGAGGGCACCCAACTCTTTAGCAATCTTGGCAACGATGGGAGCTCCACCCGTTCCGGTTCCACCACCCATACCGGCGGTGACAAAAACCATATCCGCTCCCTCAAGAGCTTCAACAATTTCATTGTAGGACTCAATAGCCGCACGTTTACCAATTTCGGGATTGGCGCCAGCACCTAAACCTTTAGTGAGCTCTCGACCTAACTGGATTTGTTTTGTGGCCTTATGGGTGTCGAGGACTTGTCTATCTGTATTAGCAACAATGAATTCCACACCAGAAAGGCCACCTTCGATCATGGTTGTCACAGCATTGTTGCCGCCGCCACCAATTCCGACGACCTTAATATTGGCTCCAATGTCTGTATTTTCTTCCAGTTCAAACATATTTTCCCCCACTTATATAGATAAGGCTTTATTCATAAAATTTTTAATTCGATCCCAAGCACCATTGGTGGTCTTCGCTACGGTTCGCGCCAATCGAGGACTGTCCTTGTGCTCTTGCTCACAACCAAATAATAAAGTTCCAATCGCTGTCGAAAAAATCGGGCTATTGTAGGCTTCACGCATGCCAATCACATTTTTAGGAACACCTCTGCGCACAGGCACATCAAAGGTAAACTCAGCAAGTTCAACAATCCCCTGCAACAAACTGCCGCCACCGGTGATAATTACGCCTGCCCCCAAATCTTTAAGAACGTCCCACTCGCTCAACTTTTGAAAAATCAATGAGAGGGTTTCTTCAGCTCTTGCTTCTAATATACGACTCAAATCTACGCGCGAAATGTTTCTATGTTTGCGTTCGCCAAGGGCCTCCACATCAATAGTTTCATCCACACCAACCATATCGACCAAAGCGGTCCCGTATTTCTTTTTAATAGTCTCCGCACTGGCCAATGGGGTTTTCAAACCCACGGCCACATCTTGAGTAAAATTGAGTCCACCCACTGGAATAGTGGCGATATGGCTAATGCAACCTTCGCGGTAAACTACGACCTCACATGTTCCGCCGCCCATTTCAACAACGGCGACACCTAAATCTTGCTCGTCCTTTTCGACGGTGGCCAGAGTGGAGGCATACTGATCAAGAACAACTTGTTTCACCGTGAGGCCACTCTTTTCCACGCAATTAATAAAATTACTCAAGTTTTTCTCGGAGACAGTAACGAGTTGAGCGTCCACTTCGAGGCGAACCCCTTGCATGCCCACTGGGGAATCAATTCCATGTTGACCATCAACAATATAAGACTGCGCTAGGGCATGGAGGATGCGACTCTCCTGCGGCAAGTGCACTGCCTTGGCCACATCGAGAACCTTTTCTAAATCAGTTTTTGTAATATCCTTGCCGGAAACAGGGATGAGACCTCGCGAAGAAATAGCTTGTACACCGTGACCACCAACGGCCAGATACACTGAGTGCAACTTCACTCCCGCCATCAGCTCGGCCTCTTCCTTGGCTTCTTGAATCGCTTTTTGGGTTTCCGCCATGTTTACGATTTGACCTTGGCGAACACCGCGATTTTCCGCTTTACCAACGCCGATCACTTCAACTTCACCATCGTGGTAAGTGGCAATGGCAACAACAACTTTGGTTGACCCAATGTCGAGTGCGGCAATCATCTGGTGCTTGTTATCCTTCATAGATGCCCCAACCTGCAAAATCTTTACGCACTTCTGGACCCAGACTCGTTCTTGGTCCTATATAGAAAGCTTAGGGGTGCTTACGCGGCCTGACAAGGACTTTTTTTGAGAAGCTAGCATCGATGACGCGAGCCTTATGCTTTTGACTTTTCAAGTACTCGGTGACTCTTAAAACTTGCAAGCCTTTGGTCTGTATATCTTGTGTTCCCAAGTGCACTTTCGCCCTCTCATCAATCAAATCCAAAGTGAGTCCTGTTACTTTATCCCAATCCACCTGCGCTATATTTTCCATGCGCAAAGACTGACTGTTTGGCACTTTGGAGTAAGCTTGAAGAAGTTTATTGAGTGCTCTTTTATCTTCGTAGATTTTCGAGTTGCGCAAGATGGGGCGAGGGGGAGCCACCACAGCTTCTGTTTGTGGAAGCTTTCGGCCATCCCGTGCCACTGGGAAAATGTGGTTATTATTATCCACGTAAAGAAGAGCCACCTCCTCCCATTGCACTTGAAAGGAAAGCTGATCGGGAAAGCGACGGGAAAGATGGACGCTTTTTACCCAGGGAATATCCAGCATCTCTTGATGCACTTTTTGCAAATCGAGCTTCCAAATATTCACGCCTTTAAGAGCTTGCAGTTGCTGATCAATCTTTGGTTGCCAATACTTAAGCAAGGCTTGGTGATCCTCTGGAATTTCCACTTCCACTTGAGAGTCACTCACCAAAAAAAAGTCGTTCTCTGCGCGCAGACCCCAACCAACAAGGGCCACCAACACGATAGGAGTTAAAAAATACAAAATCCGCCTTAAAATTTTCATGATGCCATCAGTTTAGACAAAATCCTCTGGTCTGCATAGTACAGATTCTTATTATTAAAAGGCTCAATCATTGATTTTCAGCCCCCCCTCCCCGACAATGGAAGTCTGGGCCGATTTGAGGACATGAAATGAAGCATAAAATTCTTTGCATAGATGATGAAGTACACAATCTAGAAGCTCTAGAAAGATTGTTGCGCAAAGACTATGAGGTCGTTATAGCAGACTCTGGCGCCAAAGGTGTGGACGAACTCAAAAAGCATCATTTTTCCCTAATTATTAGCGACCAAAAAATGCCGGAAATGACAGGGGTCGAATTTTTTATGAAGGCCTTGGCCCTGCAACCACAAGCTATTCGCATTTTACTCACCGGCTACACCGATCTTGAATCCGTGATTGAGGCCATTAACAAAGGGCAAATTTATCGCTATATCACCAAACCCTGGGACCCTCAGGAGCTGCAAAGCATAGTCAATCAGGCTATCGAGATCTATCAAATGCGCCAAACCATCGAAAAACAAAATTTTGAGCTCAAGGAGGCCAACCGGGAGTTGCAAAGTTTAGACCGCTTGAAAACAGAATTTATGCTGTTAGTGAATCACGAGTTAAAAACTCCACTCACCGCAATTTTTAGTTTTGTTCAACTTTTGAGCGAAGAGTCTTTGAATGAAGAGCAAAAACTTTATCTTGGCAAAATTGAAAAGAATACGAAACGTTTACAGGATTTGATCAATGATACACTGCTGATTACTCGACTCCAATCGAAATCGGAGCCAGTGAAGGTTGAAACCATCGATATTAGAAAAGTTGTCGAAGGAACGTGGGCGCAATTGGCAAAAGAAAATCCTAGCAAAAATATCACCCTCAGGCTCATTTCACCCAAAGTTTTTGAGCAAAAAATTCACCCTGAGTTCATTTCTACCATTATTGGAAAATTGCTTTCCAATAGCTTCGCCCATAGCCTTACTGGTGGTGATGTTTTAGTAGAGCTGTCAGAAGATGATGATCAGTGGTTGATTAAAACTGAAAATCAAGTGGATAAACCCATCGAGCGCACCACAGAACAACTACTGAACGCCTTTACTCGTGACGAAGATATTCTTAATCACACTCAAGGGGCCGGGCTGGGGCTCGCCGTGATCCAATCGATCAGTAAACTTTTTTCAGCTCGGCTGGATTTACAAATTGATAAAAACACCTTTCGCTTGATCATTTATTTTCCTCGCCAAAGATAAATAATCCGAAATTCGGCATAATATACGGACACCAATCGCACTGAACTCGGTTTTTGTAAACTTTCCCGGCATCAACTTTGCTTTACCTCCCAATATGTTTCACTCCTTACTTGCCCTTTCTGTCTTTCTTTTTACACCCAACATATTTGCCGAGGAGTCTCGCTACCTAGGTATTGACGAATCCATGGAGCTCGCACTACCAAACCAGCCCCTTATTCGAGTGCAAAAAAAGGGTATTTTAAAAATCAAAGATCTAGGTCCTCGTCTTCGTCTCACCGGAGCCAAACTGGGTGAAACCAAAATATCTATCAACAAACAGTCTTGGACTATTTATGTTTTAAAAAAGGACATCTACCAAACCTGGCAAAGCCTCAACATATGGTCCCAACAAAAAAGAGGTCCAGAGGTCAGAGTAAAAAACCACCAAGTTTTTCTAGAAGGGAAACTACTCACTCTCCGAGATTTTGAAACCTTAGAAGAGTCCTTAGGAACTCATCCCCATTTTACAAACCGTTGCCGACTCTCCTCTCCTTTAAGACAGAAAATCCAAAACTTCCTTGAGGACCTTTTACAAAAACATGGATTGCCTAAAGGTGAATGGAGTTTTGCACCAAACTGGCAACTAGCCATTAGCCAAAAAGAGCAAGCTTCCTTGGCAAGCTATCAAAAACTTTTGAAACCTTATGGCATATCAGTGGTCAATCAATCTCAAACCTTAAGCACCCTTCCTATGGTAGAGGTTCAGCTACATATTGCCCAAATCAAAACCCATTTTCTGCGACAATGGGGTGTGCAATGGCCAGAAAAAATCTCTGGACAAATCCTCAGCGGAAAAAATTTTCAACTCTCTGCTTTTGAACTCTCTTTACAGAGCCTGGAAAGTCAGGGACAGGGACAGGTGCTCGCCTCACCAACCCTGGTCAGTCAATCTGGCGAAAAAGCCCGCTTTCACTCAGGAGGTGAGTTTCCGATCAAAGCCATTGGTCAGTTTTCCCAAACCGTGCAGTGGAAAAGCTATGGGGTTTTGCTGGAGCTGCTTCCAGAAGCGACAGCCAAAGGACACTTAAAACTTAAAATTCAAGCCGAGCTGTCAGCGATTGATCAAAGTCACACGGAGGGTGGCACTCCCGGGCTCTTAAAAAACCAAATGGAAACCACGGTTCAAATGAAAGAGCTTCGCCCTATTGTCATTTCCGGATTGATCCGCAAGGAATGGGGTCGAGATAGTCAGGGCCTACCTTGGCTCCGCCAGATTCCCGTATTATCCCCCTTGTTTTCCACATCCAATCAAATGGATAAACAAGGTGAATTGGTGATGATTCTGGTGCCGAGGTTGATATGGAACTAAGCCAGCTGCAAGAACTTGTTCAAGCTGTCTTTATGGGCGCCCAACCCCATTCTGACTATCACAATCCCCTTGTTTTTGCCGAAGGAACATCAAGCTTGCGCACCTCCTTTAAAACGCAAGTCGAAGGGCTACCTTTACCTCTACAAAAACGCATTGAAGATGAAGTTTTTTATTGGGGCCCTTTGCAAAAGTTTCGAGATCAATCCAACATCTACGAACTCATCGTCAATGGACCTGATGATCTGTACTGCGAGAGCCACGAGGGGCTAAAAAAAATCGAAGATCGATTTATTCATAGCATTTCATTTCAAAATTTTGTGGAAAGGTTGTGCCAACAAGCCAATATTATCGTTTCGCAAAAAAGTCCTTTTGCTAACGGCAGTCTTGGAAACTATCGAGTGCATGTGGCGATTCCTCCAGCATCCTCTCAGATCAACATTACCCTTCGCCGTCATCGCCCGTCCCATCACTCTTTAAAAGAGTTGTGGAATCAAGGTTTCATCAACGAAAAGCAATGGGAGCTCTTAAAAATGATACTCCGTGAGCGGTCCAACTTTTTGGTGATGGGCCCCACCGGCAGTGGTAAAACGAGTCTCATTCGCAGCCTACTTAAAGAGCTCTCAGACAGCGAACGTATGGTTGTGATCGAAGACACCAAAGAAATCGAAGCTCCCAACCCCCTTAGTTGTCATCTACTGAGTCGAGAGCTTTGTCCAGATACCCTTGATAAAATTTTCCTTGAGGACTTAGTGAAACAAAGTTTACGTATGCGCCCTGACCGCCTCATTGTTGGTGAGGTGCGAGGACGAGAAGCCAAAGATCTTTTAATGGCGCTCGCCACCGGCCACAGCGGTTCTATGGGTACGCTGCATGCGCGCACGGCATCCCAAGGACTCTATCGCTTGGAAATGCTGATTCAAATGGGTGCTCCGCAATGGAATCTGCATGCCATTCGCCAACTGATCAATATGAGTTTAGATTATTTGGTTGTCTTGAGTGAAAATCGAATGGCCAAACAAGTGGAGGGGATCTATCGTATCACCTCCCACGAAAAATTTGGATTGCTGCTCGAAAAGTCAGCCTAGTTTTTTTTGATGGGCAAATGGCAAAAAGTGGCTAAATCTTTATCCAACTCATAAGATTCGAAGTTTGCTAAAACTACGAGTTCATAGGGCCTTTTAATAAAATAAACCTGCACATGGCCATCATAATCGCTACCTTCGCCAAGCCAGGTATTCGTTCCTGGTGAACTCGCAAAGTCCAACTGACGAGAAAGGGATTCACGAATCACGCTTCCAAAGATTGGAAAGGTTTTTAAAGTAAAAAGTCCTTTTTCGGTGAGATTCACCTCACACTTTTGGTTGATATCTTTGCTTTCATAATTTTTGAGAATGTCTTTAATATCTTTTAACTCGGTCGCTTGAGCTGTGAAAGCGAATCCAATCAGAATACTCACTAAAATAGTACGCATACTTATCTCCTCCCTTGGCCGGCAACATAGCACATCAACAAAGAAAAGGAAGGGTCTCTGACAAAAATCAAACAAACTGTAAATATGAATAATTATAGAGGGATAGAAGCCAGGAGCCTAAAAAGCACCCAGCTAAATCTTTAGACTTGGTAATCAATATAGCTGCCCTTGGGCATATCCTCTTGCATGCCATCATCGGCTGGAGCCTGGGCATCTTTGGCTAACACTTGCAAAGCATGTTCAGTGGTTGGAGCCAGTTGAGCATCTTCATAGATAGCATCCACGGGGCTTTGATGGGTGACAGCAGAGTTCCATTGGCTTTGTTGGGCATCCACCATCGCATTGCGATCCACTGAGGCCCACTGGTTTTGTTGAGCCGGTGCGGGTTCAGGCTTTACAAAAAATTGATTACTAATTGTTTTGGCGGCCTCAAGACGACTTTCCACTCTTTCCATGCGTGCAGCATTGCGCTTACGATGGGCCATGATCGCCTTATCCACTGAACTGTAGTGACCACGCTCTGATTTTTGTCGCTCCCATAATGGGTGACTTTGTGTGGAGTGACGGCTTTGTAGTTTATCCATAACAACCCCCTCCTTGGGACTCTGTATTCTTATCGGAGAGTTTGTCTCAAAATGAACTGGACCTAGGTATCGTTTTAGGTTTTAGAAAGCCTTTGGCGAGCTTCAATGATTTGAAAGATTGTCCTGATCCGAGGATGCAGAGCTCGCATTACAGCGACGGATTCCCTCTTCCATGCCATCAAAGAAGGCCTTGGCAATTTGGCTAGCCACTTTATGGGAGGCCTGACATTCAATCTGGCAGCGATCTGGACCATAGCCGCCATCGTGTTTATAACAAAGAGAATTGCAGGTTTTTAAATATTCATTATTAAACTGGCTGTAATCTTCAAAGTTATTTTTTATCTTTTCACAGCCCCGGCTGAGCTCTTTCAGTGGCTTCGCCATGGTCCCCACCAAATCCCCTCTTTTCAGTTGAAAATACTGATTAGGACTAAAGCGACAGGCCAGGGCTTCTGCTCGAGCTTCCGGAGTGAAGAGGAAAGCGAACCCTATAGAAATAGAAAAGATGATTTTACCCATAGACTTATTTCACCATAAATTGAGAAATGAAACTACAAACAATCCTCTGCCTTAGACTGTCCTATCGGCCAGTCTAGGTTTGGCTTGTCATCGAGGGCTTGCTCAATTTGATGCCAAGTTCTTGCAGCTGATGACGGTCCACTTCAGAAGGCGTTTCTGACATCAAACATTGTGCTTTCGCCGTTTTTGGAAAAGCGATCACATCGCGTATGGCGTCAGTTCCAGCCAAGATCATCACCAAGCGATCCAATCCCCAAGCAAAGCCTCCATGGGGAGGAGTTCCGTAAGTGAGAGCCTCTACAAAGAAACCAAACTTGTGTTTGGCTTCTTCTTCAGAAAACCCAAGAGCTTTAAACATAGCGGACTGGATGTGATTATCGTGAATACGAATACTACCCCCACCCAGTTCGTGACCGTTGCAAACAAGATCATAAGCCTTAGCCTTCACCTTAGCAATCTCGCCAGCATCACCACTCTTAAGGGCGGCGACGTCGCTATCTTTAGCCATGGTGAAGGGGTGGTGACAAGCCACCCACCGCTTTTCTTGTTCGTCGTAATCCAACAAAGGAAAGTTCACGACCCAGCAAAAAACGTCTTTACTAGTATCAATCAAGTTAAACTGCTTACCAAGAATGTCTCGCAAGCTTCCTAAAGAGCGGCTCACTACCGGTGCCTTATCGGAAACCATCAGCACTGTACCATAACCTTCAGGACAAACTCGCTCGTATATTTTTGCCAACAGTTCTTGGGATAAAAATTTGTTAACAGGCGACTGGTACTCATCCCCTTCTTTTTTGATCCACACAATCCCAGCACCGCCGTGGTCTTTAACCACTTTCATCCATTTATCGATTTGTGAGCGAGAGACCACATCTTTAACGGGAAGACCCAAGGCGCGCACCACACCACCGCTAGCCAAGCAGGTATCGAAAACTTTGAAACCAGAGTTTTCAACGAGATCGGAGACTTCTGTGATTTTCATTGGATTGCGCAGATCGGGTTTATCAGAACCGTACTGATTCATGACCTCTTGGTAATCGAGAATGGGAAGTGTACCTATATCTTGCCCTTTGATTTCCTTCCAAATGGTTTTTAATAGAGATTCATTGATTGCACGAACATCGTCTTCATCTACAAAACTCATTTCAATATCAATTTGTGAAAATTCGGGTTGGCGATCGGCACGCAAATCTTCGTCACGAAAACAACGGGCAATTTGAAAGTAGCGATCGGTACCACCAATCATCAAAAGTTGCTTTAAAGTTTGTGGACTTTGAGGAAGGGCATAAAAAGTCCCCTGATTTACCCGTGAGGGCACCAAATAATCACGAGCCCCTTCAGGTGTACTTTTATAAAGAATGGGGGTTTCGACTTCCCAGAATCCTTGATCGCTTAAAAAGTCGCGCACCACTTTGGTGACTTTATGGCGCAACTTCAAACATTCTTGCAAACGATGGGAGCGTAAATCTAAATATCGATACTTTAGCCGAACAGCCTCAGAAACCTTGGGATCATCAATCACGTAGGGAGGCGTTTCGGCCTCAGAAAGAATCTGGCAAAGAGCCACCTCAACTTCAATAGCCCCTGACTTCATCTTGGGGTTCACCATGCCTTCTGGACGAGGGCGCACTTTACCTTCAATAGCGATCACAAACTCGTTGCGCAGTTTCTTGGCGACGGCGGTCCCCGCTTTACCAGGGTCGAGGACGATCTGCACCAAGCCCTCACGATCGCGAAGATCGACAAAGACAAGTCCCCCATGGTCGCGGCGACTATTGACCCAACCCATTAAAACCACGGTTTGTCCCTCAAGCTGGCTGTCAACTGCACCACAGCTATGGCTTCTTTTTTTCTCGCTAATAAAGGCCATTGAGCACTCCTTACAAATGTCTAATTACCCAGTTTTTGTGGACAAAACAACCCATTCATTCTATCCTTTCTCCACTTTTTGACTCAAGAATTCTGTGTTTTTCTAAGGAAGCTCACAGACTTAACGACAGGAGTTTGCAATGCCTAAAGTCAATATTGATTACAACTCTCCACTCAACGCCGACGACACCTTTGCCAAGGTTAAAGATCTCCTTAACAATGATGAAAGCCTGCGCAAAATCGATAGCACGATTCAGTGCGAGTTCAACGATGGGCAAAGAACTGGTATCGCCAAAGGGAGCAAGTTCAAGGCTGAAATGGCCGTAGCTGACAGCGGAAGCTCATCACAAGTCACCATCATTGTGGACCTTCCTTTGATGCTGGGTGCATTTAAAGGCCAGGTAAAGTCCACTATTGAGCGAAAATTAAGTAAAATTTTAGCCTAGAGGGGCCCCTAGCGACCTATGGCAAGGAAGAAGAAAGTTATTAAAAAAAAGAGGGTGGCAACAAAAAAAGCCACCAAAAAGACCAAGTCCAAAAAGGTAGCCAAGAAAAAGGCGACCTCCACAAAAAAGGCTAAAAAGTCCAAGACGGTGAAAAAGGCTAAAAAAAACAGCCCGGCCAAAAAATCCAAAGGAAAAGCCCGCGCCAAAACGGTCTCCGCTGAGATCGTTTCGGTTTTGGAGCCTCAACACAAGTCAGTCACCGCGGAAATCGTTGAGGATCAGCCACGGCAAGAGCCACAAAAATTGCCCGCCCTCAGTGACGGACTGACCAGCTATTTAAATGCTATCCAAAAATATCCCCTCCTCTCC